>JBAVXH010000070.1:0-24828 GCA_049698215.1 Xanthobacteraceae bacterium
GTGCTGGTGCAGAACGCCAAGACGCTCGAGGACCTGGTGAAGGAAATGCTGCGCCCGATGCTGCAGCACTGGCTCGACAACAACCTGCCGACACTGGTCGAGCGGCTGGTGCGCCAGGAGATCGAGCGCGTCGCGCGCGGGCGCTGATCGCTTATCCCAAGGCCGAAGTCTGCAACTCGCCGTTCCGGGCTCGTCAGCCCAGCGCCTTCGGCAGCCAGAGCGCGACCTGCGGAAACCACATCAGCACCAGGATCGCCAGGATGTAGACGGCCATGAACGGCATCACGCCGGAGAAGATATCGGTGATCGGCCCGCCGTCCTTGCGCATGCCCTGCAGCACGTAGAGCACGGTGCCGTCCGGCGGCGAGATCAGCGCGATCTCGACCAGCATGGTGACGATCACGCCAAACCAGATCGGGTCGTAGCCGAGCGCCAGCACCACCGGGAAAACCACCGGGATGGTCGTGATCACCATCGAGAAGCCTTCCATGAAGGTGCCGAGCGCCAGATAGAATCCGATGATCAGCAGCATGACGCCCCAGGGCGGCAGCGGCATCGCGGCGACGAGCTTGGCGAGTTGCTGTGGCACGCCGAGCTGGACGAAGATGAAGTTGAGCACATAGGCGCCGAACAGAATCGCGCCAATCATCGCGGTGTTGCGCGCAGTCGCTTCCGCCGAGGCATTGAGCATGCGGAAGGAGAGCTTTCCCTCGATCGCGGCGAATACCATCGCGCCGATAACGCCGAGCGCGGCGGACTCGGTTGCGGTCGCGAGCCCGCCGTAGATCGTGCCGAGCACGAGCAGGATGAGCAGTGCGGTGGGGAGGAGGTCGACGACGGTCTTGAGCTTGTCGCGTAGTGGGATTTTCGGCAACGTCCTGTCGCGCGGCGCGGCGGTGCGCGCCTTGGCGAAGATCACCAGGATGAACAGCGCGACGACGAGCAGGCTTGGGCCCACAGCCGCCAGATAGAGCGCGCTCACCGAGGTCTCGGTGATCAGCGCGTAGATGATGAAGGTGATGCCGGGCGGAATCAGGTTGCCGAGCGCGCCGCCGGCGGCGAGCGAGCCGAGCACCATGCGGTTGTCGTAGCGCGTGCCATGGAAGAAGGGGAGCGCGACCGAGCCCATGGTGGCGGCGGTCGCGACCGACGAACCGGAGATCGCCGAGAACACGCCGCATGCCACGATGTTGGTATGCAAGAGGCCGCCGGGCAGGCGGTCGAGCCAGACATTGAGCGCGCGATAGAGCCGTTCGGAGAGGCCGGCGCGCAGCAGGATCTCGCCCATCAGCAGGAACAGCGGCACCGCGACCAAGACGAAGCTGGACGAGGGTCCCCACACGGTCTGGCCGAGGAAGTTCCAGAACGGCCGGTCGGAAAATGCAAAGCCGATGATCAGGCCGAGCACGCCGAGCGCGGCCGCCACATAGATGCCGGCGCCGAAGAACACGCAGAACAGCACCACCAGCAGCAGGCTTTGCCAGATCAGCGTGTTGCCGGGACCGGCGCCCGTCAGGCTCAGCACGATGGTGAGGCCGACCAACATCAGAAGGAACAGAATGGCGATCATGCGCCGTCCTGTTCGGCGCCGACGGCCTTGAGCGCTTCGGCGGCTTCTTCCTCGTAGGTGCGCGAATGGACGAGCGCCTCGGCCTCGCGCCCGCGGCCGCTCAGCACGAGCAGGAGGCTCTCCAGCAGCATCAGAAGGATCAGCAGCAGGAACACCGCGATGCCGAAGGCCCACAGCCCCTGCGGAATCCACAGCGGCGTGCGCAGCAGGCTGATGTCGGTGGCGCGAAACAGAACCGATTCATCGACCAGGTCGAAGGCGCCTTTCGCGATGAACCCGACAAACACCGTGAGTGCCGCGAGGCTGAGCAAGTGCATCGGGTAGCGCAGCCGGTCGGGCAGGTGATTGATCAGCACATCGATACGGATGTGCGCCCGCGTGGTGAGCGCGTGCGCGAGCGCCCACGAGATGCCGAACGCGAGCGCGTAGCCGGTGAGCTCGGTGGTCGCCTGCGACGAGAAGCCGAAGAAGCGCCGCGCGATCACGTCGAAGGTGATGAACGCCGCCGTGAGGATGAAGCCCCATCCCGCCACGTAGCCCATCAGCGTGCCGAGGCGCGCGACGGCGCGGCGGCAGAACGTAGCCGCCGCGACCGCCGCCTTCAGCATACCGGCCACGCTAGCGTTGAGCGAACCACAAGCTCGGTGGTGTTCCCCTCCCCCTTGCGGGGAGGGGTTAGGGGTGGGGGTCAGGACGTAACGCTCAGTGGGGAATAGCGTGGCAATCACGTGGCGTGACGATCCAACGCGGACGCCGACAGCCAACAAGCGCAGTCAAGCGCGCGCGTTGCGGCGTCGCGCGACTGAGCCCGAGCAAAAACTGTGGTGGCATTTGCGTCATCGTTTGCCCGTCGAGGGCACACATTTCCGCAGGCAAGTACCAATCGGTCCCTATGTCGCTGACTTCTGCTCCTTGAAAGCGAAATTGATCGTCGAAGTCGATGGCAATCAACACGGTTTCGATGAGAGTTTGTCAAAGGACGCAAAGCGAACCGCTTATCTCACCTCGCAAGGATTTTCTGTTCTCCGTTTTTCGAATCGCGAAGTGATGACCGAATTGAGCGGGGTGCTTGAGGCGATCTACGCGCATCTCACTTCGACCCCCACCCCCCACCCCTCCCCTCAAGGGGGAGGGGAGCCCACCGGAGCATGCCGCTAGATGTGTGTCCAATCGAGAGAGAGCATTACGCGAACCGCATGCGCAGGCGTGTTCCCTCCCCCCTTGCGGGGGAGGGTTAGGGAGGGGGGTCAAGAGACACGCGCGGGCGGCGCCCCGCGCGCGACCGGAGCACCTCTCTGATGCTCGCCTACATCATCCGGCGGCTCGCCTCGACGGTGCTCGTGATGGGCATCGTCGCGGTGTTCGTGTTCCTGCTCTTGCATCTCTCGCCCGGCGATCCGGCGGCGATCATCGCGGGCGACAACGCCACCGGCGAGCAGATCGCCGCGATCCGCAAGCAGCTCGGGCTCGACGACGCCCTGCCGGTGCAATTCTTCCGTTGGGTGTCCGCGGTGCTGCAGGGTGATCTCGGCATCTCGATCTTCTCCAATGAACCCGTCGCCAAGCTCATCGGCCAGCGCATCGAGCCGACGCTTTCACTCGCGCTGACCACACTGATCGTGGCGGTCACGCTCGCAGTCTCGTTCGGTGTGCTGGCGGCCTGGAAGGTCGGGAGCTGGATCGACCGCTCGCTGATGGTCGTCTCGGTGCTCGGATTCTCGGTGCCGGTGTTCGTGGTCGGCTACATGCTGATCTACGTGTTCTCGATCAATCTGCGCTGGCTGCCGGTGCAGGGCTACTCGCCGATCGACCAGGGCGTCGGCCCATGGATCGAGCGGCTGATCCTGCCATCGATCGCACTCGGGCTTGCCTACGTGGCACTGATTGCGCGCATCACCCGCACCTCGATGCTCGAAGTGCTGGCGGAGGACTACATCCGGACCGCCAACGCTAAGGGCGTCGCCACGCGCTCGGTCCTGCTCAAGCATGCACTCAAGAATGCCGGCGTGCCGATCGTGACCGTGATTGGAATCGGCGTCGCGCTGCTGATCGGCGGTGTGGTGATCACCGAGACGGTGTTCAACATTCCGGGCGTTGGGCGGCTCGTGGTCGATGCCATCTCCAAGCGCGACTACCCGATCATCCAGGGCGTGATCCTGATCTTCTCCGGCGTCTATGTGCTGGTGAACCTGCTGGTCGATCTTTCCTACACGCTGCTCGATCCGAGGATACGCTATTGAGCGTCGCGGTCGCAGAGCCTGTGCCGATTGTCGCGAAGCCGCGCGGCGCGCAGTTCCGCCGCTTCGCCCGGCGCAATCCGACCATCGTGGCAGGTGGTACGATCCTGACGATCATCGCTCTGCTCGCGATCTTTGCGCCGACGTTCGCCGGCGACGCGATCACCATGCAGCCGGCGCTGCGGCTGCGCCCGCCTTCCGAAGCCAACTGGTTCGGCACTGATCATCTCGGCCGCGACGTGTTCGCCCGCACGGTCTATGGCGCGCGCGTGTCGCTGTTTGTCGGCATCTCGGTCGCCGCGATGTCGATTACCTGCGGCCTCTTCATCGGGTTGATGTCGGGTTACTTCCGCCGCGTCGATGCGGTGGTGATGCGGCTGATGGACGGCCTGATGGCAATCCCCGCGATCCTGCTCGCCATCGCGCTGGTCGCGCTCACGCGCGCGAGCGTCGGCACCGTGATCTTCGCGATCACCATTCCGGAAATCCCGCGCGTGGTGCGGCTCGTGCGTGCCGTCGTGCTGAGCGTGCGCGAGGCGCCTTATGTCGAGGCCGCCGTCGCTGGCGGTACGCCAACCTGGAAGATTCTGCTGCGCCACATTCTGCCGAACACGATCGCGCCGCTGATCGTGCAGGCGACCTACATCTGCGCCTCCGCGATCCTGATCGAGGCCGCGCTCTCCTTCCTCGGCGCCGGCACGCCGCCCGAGATTCCGACTTGGGGCAACATGATCGCGCAGAGCCGCCTGTTCCTGTCGCGCGCGCCGTGGACGATCTTCTGCCCGGGTATCGCGCTTGCGCTGGTCGTGCTCGCTGTGAACCTGCTCGGCGATGGCCTGCGCGACCGGCTCGACCCGCGGCTGGCGAGGCGGATGTGAAGCGCATCCCTCTCCAATGTCATTCCGGGGCCCGAGCGAAGCGAGGGAGCCCGGAATCCATAATCTCCATTCGTGGTTATAGATTCCGGGCTCGCCACTTCGTGGCGCCCCGGAATGACGGCGGAGTGTGCGGGAGCGCGGGCGCATGACCTCCTCTCTCCTCGCCGTCCGCGACCTCAAGACTCACTTCTTCACCGTTGACGGCGTCACGCGCGCGGTCGATGGTGTCTCGTTCGACATTTTCCCCGGTGAGACGCTCGGCATCGTCGGCGAGTCTGGATGCGGCAAGAGCGTGACCGCGCTCTCGATCATGCGGCTGTTGCCGCCGCGGCTTGCGCGCACCGTGAACGGCAGCGTCACGTTCGAGAATCGCGATCTCGTGCGGCTGGAAGAGCCCGAGATGCGCAAGCTGCGCGGCAACCGGCTCGCCATGATCTTCCAGGAGCCGATGACAAGCCTCAATCCGGTGCTCACCGTCGGCCACCAGATCGCCGAGTCGGTGCGCATTCACACCGGCGCGAGCGCGAACCAAGCGAGTGCGCGCGCGGTCGAGATGTTGCGGCTGGTCAAAATCCCCGACGCCGAGCGGCGGCTGAGCGACTACCCGCACCAGTTCTCCGGCGGGATGCGCCAGCGCGTGATGATCGCGACCGCGCTTGCCTGCAATCCGACGCTGCTCATCGCCGACGAGCCGACCACCGCCCTCGATGTGACCATCCAGGCGCAGATCCTCGACCTGATGCTGGAGCTGAAAGCCCGCACCGGCGCCGCCGTGATCCTGATCACGCACAATCTCGGTATCGTGGCAGAGACCTGCGCGCGCGTGATCGTGATGTATGCGGGCCGCAAGATCGAGGAAGCCGCGACCACGGAGCTGTTCGACCGCCCGGCACACCCCTACACGCGCGGCCTGATGGCTTCGATCCCTCGTTTGCGTGCGAAGAACCGCAAGCGCCGTCTCGCCGAAATCCCCGGTATCGTGCCTTCGTTACGCGAGCCGATCGAGGGTTGCGCGTTCGCGCCGCGCTGCGCCTACGCGGTCGCGCGCTGCCGCGTCGAGGCGCCGGAACTGCGGCCAATCGGCACCGGCCACGTCGTCGCCTGCCACGAGGCCGAGCGTGTTCTGGCGTCCGACCGGGCCGCCGCATGATCCCCGTCGTCGAAGTTGAGAACCTGAAGAAGCATTTCCCGCTTCAGAGAGGCCTGCTCGCGCGCGCGGTCGCGATAGTAAAGGCGGTCGACGGCGTGAGCTTCGCGATCAATCCCGGCGAGACCTTGTGCCTCGTCGGCGAATCCGGTTGCGGCAAGTCGACGGTCGGCAAGCTCTTGCTGCGCCTGCTCGAGCCGACCGAAGGCACGATCCGGCTTGATGGCAAGGACATCACGCACCTCGGCAAGGGCGACATGCGCCCACACCGCAAGCGGATGCAGATGGTATTCCAGGACCCGTACGCATCGCTCAACCCGCGCATGCCGGCAGGCCGCATCGTCAGCGAGCCGCTGGAAAACTACTCCGACATCTCCGCCAAGGACCGCGAGGCGCGCACCGCCGAATTGTTCGAGAAGGTCGGCCTGCGCACCGACGCGATGAAGCGCTTCCCGTTCGAGTTCTCGGGCGGGCAACGGCAGCGCCTCGGCATCGCGCGCGCGCTCGCGCTCAATCCGGCGGTGATCATCGCGGACGAACCGGTGTCGGCGCTCGACGTCTCGGTGCAGGCGCAGGTCTTGAACCTGATGATGGACCTGCAGGAGGAGCTCGGCCTCGCCTACCTGTTCGTTTCGCACGATCTCGGCGTCGTCGAGCACATCGGCCATCGCGTTGCGGTCATGTATCTCGGCCGCATCGTGGAGATTGCCGAGAAGGAAGCGCTGTTCGAAACGCCGCTGCATCCCTATACGCAGGCGCTGATGGCGGCGGCGCCGATCGCGGACCCACGTGTGAAGCGCGAGCGCATCGTGTTGCAGGGCGACGTGCCCTCGCCGATCAATCCGCCGCCGGGCTGCACATTCCACACGCGTTGCCCGTTTGCCTTCGAGCGGTGCAAGGTCGAAACGCCGGCGCTCAAGCCGGCCGCTGACGGCCGGCGGGTGGCGTGTCATTTGGTGGAGTGAGCGTCAGCGCGGGGCGCAAAAAAATCGCCGAAAGCTCATTTTCGAGTCCGCGTCGCACATAAATAGGTGAACCCCCATCAAGGGGCAGAAAGGAGGTTCACCAATGACGTACTTAATACTGAAAATGATTGGTTATGCAATTTTGGTTATTGCTGAAATTATCGGCCACTAGGTCGGCGAGGGAGGAGCGAGCGATCGCTCCTCCCCGTTCAATCCACCACCCGCATCACGGCCTCGATCTCGACCGGAATGCCGACCGGCAGCGAGCCCATGCCGACCGCGGAGCGTGCGTGACGACCGCGTTCACCGAGCACATTGACGAACAGGTCGGAGCAGCCGTTGATCACCTTCGGCTGGTCGCCGAAGCCCGGCACCGCGTTGACCATGCCGAGCACTTTGAGCACCTCGACCTTCTCGAGGCTGCCGCCCGCAGCAGCCTTCGCGGCCGCCAGCAGATTGAGACCGACGAGCTTCGCGTACTCGTAGGCCTGCTCGATCGTCACATCCTTGCCGACCGTGCCGGTGATGTGCTTGCCGTCCTTGTCGCGCGGCCCCTGCCCCGAAAGATAGATCGTGTTGCCGTCACGCTTCCACGGCACGTAGTTCGCGACCGGCGTCGGAACGTTGGGCAGCGTCAGCCCAAGCTTCTTCAGGTTCTCTTCGGCGCTCATGCGGCCTTCTCCAGCTTCTTGAATTTCGTTGCGTCGTTCGGATGCCACCATTTGCCCTTGAGCACCACGCCTTCCGACAGGATGCGCTTGTCGCCGGTCAGGTGCTCGCCGACCACATCGACGTAGTCGAACTGGCCGTCCTTGATCGTGAGGATTGTGGCGTCGCCCGCGCCGCCCGGCTTGAAGGTGCCGAGCTCGGGGCGCTGCAGCGCCATCGCGGCATTCACGGTGCTCGCCGCGATCACATCGTTGAGCGGCATGCCCATGCAGAGGAATTTCGACAGCGTGGTCACCTGATCGAACGCCGGCCCCTCGATGCACAGCGTGTGCACGTCGGAGGAGATCGTGTCGGGATAGAAGCCGTTCGCCAGCATGTTGCGCGCGGTCTTGAACGCGAACGAGCCCTTGCCGTGGCCGATGTCGAACTTGACGCCGCGGGCGCGCGCCTCGCGCACCACGTCCTTCACCCTGCCCTGGTGATCGTAAGGCGCATTCGGGAACGGCCGGAACGCGTGGGTGAGCACATCGCCCGGCCGCAGCATCTGCACCACTTCCTCGTAAGACGGTGGCGGGAAGTCGATGTGGCACATCAGCGGCATGCCAAGCTCGTTCGCGGCCTGGAGCGCAATCGACAGCGGCGCTGCGCCGTGGATGCCGGATGAGCCGCGTCCGACGCGCACCTTGATGCCGACGATCACGTCGCGGTTCCTGTCCGCGACCTCGACCGCCTCGATCGGCGCCATCAGCCGCATTTCCTCGCTCTCGCCGACCATCACGGTCTTGGAAAACGCATAGATGCCGGCGAACGAGATGTGCAGGTAGGCAAGGATGCGTACCGCCGACGGCTCGATCACATGCTTGCGGAAGCCTGCGAAATTGCCTGGACCGGCGCTGCCGGTATCGATCGCCGTGGTGACGCCGGAGGTGCGGCAGAAGTCCTCCGCGTCGATGCCGAGCGAGGTCCCGCCCCAGTAGACATGGGTGTGCAGATCGATCAGCCCGGGCGTGACGACGTAACCCTTGACGTCGCGCACTTCCGTAGCGTCGCCGAGATTGTCGCCGACCTTCGCGACCTTGCCGCCCGCAAACGCGACGTCGGTTACGCGGTCGATATTCTGCGACGGGTCGATGACGCGCCCGCCCTTCAGGATGAGGTCGTAAGCCATGATGTCTCCCGGAATGACGCGCGCGTTATCGCTGACAATGTTCGATCAAACGATCGATGAACCGGCCGCACTTCTCGAGCTCGGTGATCGCGATCCACTCGTCCGCCTTGTGTGCCTGATCGATACTGCCCGGCCCGCACACGATCGTCGGGATGCCGGCTTGCGCGAACAGCCCACCCTCGGTGCCATAGGCGACCTTGCTGTGGTTGTTGCGGCCTGACAGGCGCTTCGCGAGCAGCGTCACGTCGGCATCCAGCGCGGTATCGAGGCCCGCGAACTCGCCGCGGTCCTGAAACTCGAAGCCCGCTTCCGGCGCGACCTTCTGCATCTCGAGCTCAAGAGTGTTCTTGGCGTAATCGATCACTTCCTTCACCAGCGTGTCGGACCTGTCGACCGTGAGCACGCGGAATTCGAACTCGAACGTCGCGATGTCCGGCACGATGTTGAGCGCGGTGCCGCCGTGGAGGTAGCCGGTATGGCCGGTCGAGAACGGCACGTCGTAAAGCTCGTCGCGCGCCCCGCTCTTCGCCATGCGGTCCGAAATGTCGCGAATCTTCGCGATCACGCGCGCCGCGTACTCGACGGCGTTCACGCCGAGCGGCGCCAGCGATGAGTGGCAGGTGCGCCCGCGCACGATGACCTTGATCGAACGCTTGCCCTTGTGGCCGATCACCACGTCCATCTCGGTCGGCTCGCCGACGAAGCACGCGGCCGGCATCGCGACGCCGTCAATGATTTTCGGGATCATGCGCCGCACGCCCCAGCAGCCGACCTCCTCGTCATACGAGAACGCAAGGTGCAGCGGCCGCTTCAACTTCGCCTTGAGCATGTCGGGCACGGCCGCGAGGCAGCATGCGACGTAGCCCTTCATGTCGGTCGAGCCGCGTCCGTAGAGCTTGCCGTCACGCTCGGTCAGCTTGAACGGCGAGTCCGTCCAGTTCTGGTCGTCGACCGGCACCACATCGGTGTGTCCGGACAGGATAAAGCCCGGCACATCCTTCGGCCCGATCGTCGCCCAGACGTTCGATTTCTGTCCGGTCTCGTCGTAGACGCGCTGGTGTTTGACGCCGTGCTTGTCGAGATAGCCTTCGATCCAGGCGATACAGTCAAGATTGGAGTTGCGGCTGACGGTGTCGAAGCCGACCAGGGCCGAAAGAATGTCTTTGCTGCTCTGCAGGTTCATATGGGGGTCTCGTAGGGATTGCTCATCTTGCATTGCGGCACGTTTGGATCAAGCGTGTCCCGGGCGTAATGCAGCCTGCAATAGCCGACGCGGAGCGTCGGCGTGCTAAGACGGCCGCCGTAGGCGGCCTTACGGATGCATTGCAGACCCGGGACCCCGGTTGCTTTACTGTCTCGCGAAAACTGGGTGTGGAACTGCAATGCCCGACATCAAATCGCTGACCGCCGCCGAATTGCTGCGCCTTTATCGCAAGCGCGAGCTCTCGCCGGTCGAGGTGACGCGCGACCAGTTCGACCGCATCGACGCGTTCGAGCCGGCGCTCAACGCCTTCATCATCGTGGACCGAGGGGGCGCGCTCAAAGCCGCGGCGGAATCCGAGGCACGCTGGCAGAAGGGCGAGCCGATCGGCCTGGTGGACGGCATTGGCGCGACCGTGAAGGACAACGTCTGGCTCAAGGGATTCCCCTCGCGGCGCGGGTCGCTCACCGTCCCCGATACACCGATGAAGGACGACGCGCCCGCGGTCGCGCGGCTGCGCGAGGCAGGCGCGGTCATTCTCGGCAAGACCACGCTCCCCGAATTCGGCTGGATCGGCGCCTGCCATTCGCCGCTCACCGGCATCACGCGCAATCCCTGGAAGCTTGACCGCACGCCCGGTGGCTCCTCGGGGGGCGCGGCGTGCGCGGCGCTGCTCAATCTCGGCCACCTGCACATCGGCACCGACGGCGCCGGCTCGATCCGCATCCCCGCGGCCTTCACCGGCGTGTTCGGCATCAAGCCAAGCTTCGGCCGCGTGGCTGCGTATCCGGCCTCGCCGTTCAGCATCCTGGCGCATGTCGGGCCGCTCACGCGCAGTGTCGCGGATGCCGCGCTGATGCTCTCGGTGATCGGCGGGCCGGACGAGCGCGACATGACCGCGTGGAACACGCCCACGCCCGACTATCGCGTCGGCCTCGACGACGGCGTGCGCGGGCTACGCATCGCCTGGAGCCCGCGGCTCGGTTACGTCAAAAAGGTTCACCCGGATGTCGAAGCCGCGACGGCGAAGGCGGCCCAGGTCTTCGGCGAGCTTGGCGCGATCGTCGAGGATGCCGATCCCGGCTTCCCCGACCCTTACGAGATGATCATGACGTTGTGGGGTGCGGTGTCGGCCTCTCTCGTCAACGCGGCACAGCCAAGCGATCGCGCCAAAATGGACCCTGGTTTTCTCCAGATTGCCGAGTGGGGACAGAAATACTCGCTCGCCGACTATCTCGCGGCCTTCACGGCACGCGCGGACTACGCCAACGCCATGGTGCGCTTCCACGAGACATACGACCTGCTGCTCACCCCACAGATGCCGATCCCCGCGCTCGAAGCCGGCCGCGTGACGCCGGCCGACGGATCATACGGCGAGAACTGGATCAACTGGTCGTCCTATACCTATCCGTTCAACCTGACCCAGCAGCCGGCCGCATCGGTCCCGTGCGGCTTCTCATCCGACGGGCTGCCCATCGGCCTGCAGATCGTCGGCCCGGCGCGCTGCGATCATCTCGTCTTGCGCGCCGCACGCGCCTTCGAAAGCGCGCGGCCATTCGCCTTTATCGACGCGCCGCGACAAATTTGACCCATTCCAATCTGGCATAGCTGCCGCCCCCGGCGTGCGCTAGTCTGCGCGCCAAGCCGGGGCGACGGCTTCTTCGTGCTTCCTCCGGTTTCAAAACGGCGGCCCTCGATGGATGGCCGCTTCACACTTTGAGGGACGCACATGGCCAAACTCAACATCAACGGCAAAGTGCGCGACGTGCAGGCCGAGCCTGACACGCCGCTGCTCTGGGTCATCCGCGAACAGGTCGGGCTCACCGGCACCAAGTACGGCTGCGGTGTCGCGGCGTGCGGCGCGTGCTCGGTGCACATCAACGGCGAAGTGCAGCGCTCCTGCTCGGTCCCGCTCTCGGCCGTGAAGGCGAGCGACAAGATCGTCACCATCGAGGGCCTGTCGGCAAATTCCTCGCATCCGGTGCAGAAAGCGTGGCTCACGGTCGACGTGCCGCAATGCGGCTACTGCCAGTCCGGGCAGATCATGGCGGCCGCGGCGCTGCTCAAAAAGAAACCGAAGCCGACCGATGCCGACATCGACGAGGCGATGACCAACATCTGCCGCTGCGGCACATATCAGCGCATCCGCGAGGCCGTGCATCAGGCGGCCGGCAACGGCACCAGCAACACGCGCGCCGCCGATCGCGCCCAGCGCCGGTCGTGAGGGAGGCAAACATGAAAAAGATGATCTTTGGCAAAGGCCAGAAGCTCTCCCGCCGCTCGTTCGTGGTCGGCGCGACTGCCGCCACAACCGGCACGCTCGCGCTCGGCTTCAAGGCGCCGTTCATCGGCGAAGCCAGCGCTCATCACGGCAAGGCGCACGAACACAACGCGACCGAACTGAACATCTGGGTCGCGATCAAGCCGGACGACACCTGCGTGATCCGCATCGCCCGCTCCGAAATGGGCCAGGGCACGCTCACCGGCCTCGCCCAGCTCGTCGCCGAGGAACTGCAGTGCGACTGGAACAAGGTGACGACCGAGGGCATCTCGCCCGGGCGTAATCTCGCCAGCAAGCGCGCCTGGGGCGACATGAGCACCGGCGGCTCGCGCGGCATCCGCACCTCGCAGGAGTACGTGCGCAAGGCGGGCGCCGCCGCGCGCATGATGCTGCTGCAGGCCGCGGCCGATCAGTGGAAGGTGCCGGCCGGTGAACTGACTGTGACGAACGGCATCATCACGCACGCGGCCTCCAAGCGCACCACGAGCTACGGCAAGGTCGCGGCCGCGGCCGCCAAGCTCACGGCGCCCGATCCGAAAGACATCAAGCTCAAGGATCCGAAGACCTGGACCATTGCCGGCAAGCCGCTGAAGCGGCTCGACACTGCCGACAAGCTCAATGGCTCGAAGGTCTACGCGATCGATGTGAAACTGCCCGGGATGCTCAACGCGGCGATCAAGGATGCGCCGGTGTTCGGCTCGAAGCTGGTGAGCTTCGACGACGCCAAGGCGATGAAGATGCCGGGCGTCAGGAAGGTCATGAAGGTGAAGGACACCGCCGTTGCGGTGGTGGCCGACACCTGGTGGCACGCCAAGACCGCGCTCGAAGCCGTCGATATCAAGTGGGACGAAGGCGAGAACGCCAAGGTCTCCAGCGCGAGCATCCTGCAGCACATCACCGACGGCCTCTCGGCCGCGGAAAACAACGGCGAGCGCAAGAACGGCGATGCGCTCGGCGCAATCGCAGGCGCGGCGAAGAAGGTGGAGGCGACCTACTTCACCCCATTCCTGTCGCATGCCTGCATGGAGATGATGAACGCGACCGTGCGCCTGTCGAAAGACAAGGCCGAGGTGTGGGTCGCGACGCAGAACCTCGAAGCATCGCTCGCGGCGCTGTCGGAAGCGTCCGGCATTCCGCTCGCCCAGTGCGAGGCGCACCGCCACGATCTCGGCGGCGGCTTCGGCCGGCGCGGCGGCACGCAGGACTACGTGCACCAGGCCGTCGCCATCGCGAAGGAGTTTCCCGACACGCCGGTGAAACTGATCTGGAGCCGCGAGGAGGATCAGGCGCACGACTTCTATCGCCCGATCTCGACCTGCAAGATGTCGGCGGGCCTCGACGAGAAAGGCGAGCTCGTCGGCCTGCACGTAAAGTCGTCGGGCCAGTCGATCAACGCCTGGCTCAACCCGACCGGCATCCAGAACGGCAAGGACCGCCGCCAGCTGCAGGGCTGGTGGGAGGAGCCGAACGACGCACAACTCGGCTACACCGTGCCGAACCTGCTGATCGAGTACGTGATGCGCAACACGCACGTCCCGGTCGGGCCATGGCGCGGCGTCAATACCAACCAGAACGGCTACTACATGGAGGCCTTCATCGAGGAATGCGCGCGGGCCGCAGGCAAGGACTCGCTCGAATTCCGCCGCGCCATGATGAAGAACCATCCCAAGCACCTCGCAGTGCTCAATGCCGCGGCCGAGAAGGGCGACTGGGGCAAGCCGTTGCCCGCGGGTGTCCATCGCGGCATCGCGCAGTTCATGGGCTACGGCAGCTATTCGGCCGCCACGGCGGAAGTCTCGGTCAGCCCGCAGGGCAAGGTGAAGGTGCACCGCATGGTGCTCGCCTTGAACTGCGGCCATGCCGTCAACCCGCACCAGATCGCCGCGCAGGTCGAGGGCTCGGTCGCCTATGGGCTCTCGGGCGTGTTCTACGGCGAAATGGTCATCGACAAGGGCCGCGTGACCAACACCAACTTCGACACTTACGAGATCATGCGTCTGGCCGAGATGCCGAAGGTTGAAACCGTTGTGGTGCCGACTTACGACTTCTGGGGCGGCGTGGGCGAGCCGACCATCTGCGTGGTTGCGCCCGCGGTGATCAATGCGATCCAGGCGGCGACCGGCAAGCCGGTGCGCAGCCTGCCGCTGAAGCACGTGAAGCTCGCCTAGACCAAGGCAGCCGAACCCGGCGTAGTATTGCCGGGCGCCGCACCGCCGCCGGAAGAAACTGCCGGCCACGAGGCATTGACGTCGGGAGTGACCACATGATCTCGACTAGACATTGCCTCGTGGCTGTTGCGTGCCTGACATCGTCGGCCGGCGCCGGTTATTCACAAGAGAACGAAAACTGCATCGCGACGCCGGCCATATTTAACGGCACCACGCTCGCCAATGTGGCGGACAGGTATTTCGGCGACATCGACTATCGCTACGCCATCATGCTGGCCACAAACACGCGGTCGGGCAGCAGCTTTCCGTACATCGGTAACCCGAATCAGTTACCGGTGGGTCAGAAACTGTGCGTTCCGGCGATCGCCGAGGCCGAACGCCTGCGAAATCGCTTTTTGACTTACATCAAGGCCGTGCAGGACATGGCCCTGCCCGAACCGTCCGAACGGTCTAACAATCTCACCCCGATCGATACGACCAAACCCGCAACGGCCGTCAGCTGGGTTCGGGCGTCCCAGGCGCAAGACTACCAGGCGAATTTGGGCAAGACGATCAAGGCGTCCGGAGACATCTGGGTGACGCTCGTGCCGAGGCTGCGCGAGTTTTGCACCGGCTACGTCAAAACACAGGGCGGCGACCTCGCCTCGCTCACGCTGCGCGTGGAGCAACGGCTGGGTATGCCTCCGCAGAGCGCTAAGAGCAGCTTTGTAGAGTTCGAAGTAGCCAACCCGGGCAATCCCGACGGCATCTTCCGGCCATGCGCGTCCGCCGACGTGACAACAAAAACCTGCGAGCTTGGGCCGCCCAAGGCCTGCGACGTGGGTGCGGCGTCTGCCGAACAATGCCACCGGCATAGGGACTTCTTTCTCAATCAATATTACACCTCGTATGGCGTCTCGCTTCCGACCGAATACCCCTGGACATCGCTCGGCTACACGTTCGACTGGGCATCTGGCCCGGTTGGCTTGAACGGCAAGTCCAGCTTCGTGGTCTACGGCGAGAGCGAATATGTGATCCCCAAAGGCGCGAGCGTGACGGTCAAGGCCGTTTACAGCACCGCCGAATACTGCCGCGCCAGGTAGGCCCCGCAGGGCGGTGCCCGCTGACGGTACCGACGCGTCAGCTCTTCAACACCACGCACGCGCCGCCCGCTTTCTGCAGCCGTGTGCACATTCCGATCGCTGCCGCACGCGTCGCGACCGGGATGCGCACGCGATAGAACGCATGCGTGCCGCGGCTGCGCAGGCGCGTCCCGATGATCATCGGCACCACTTCGCCGAGGATGTCCCCGTGCCGGGCAAACGCGCGCGCATAGCTTGCGAGTGCGATCTCCTTGGAGAAATTGCCCGCGACCTGCACGCCCCATGGGGCGATCGGGGACTCCTCGATCGGCCCGCGATACGCCTCGAACACGCGGCGATCCGTTCCGCGGCGGAAGCCCGTGACCAGAACGAGGCAGCGTGTCGGCGTATCCGGCGCCGGATCGGAACGGGAAACGCCGCGCGCCAGGTCCGCCCACTGCTCCGCGGTGCGCCCCGTGATCGACGAGACATAGTTGCGCGTCTCGCCGGGTAGCGAGCCGCGTCCCGCGAGCCAGGATTCCACCCGTGCCGGCCCGCCGTTGTAGGCCGCAGCCGCAAGTCCGAGATTGCCGAATCGGCCGCGCAAGTCGGCGAGCAGCTCTGCCGACTTCGGGATCGCCTGCTCGGGATCGAACGGATCGGCGAGCCGCCGCTCGGCGGCCGTGCCCGGCATGAACTGCGCCACGCCCTGCGCCCCGGCGCCGCTCGTCACATGCGGCCGGAAACTGCTCTCCTGCCAGATCAACCGGGTGAAGAAGTCCACCGGCAGGTCATGTGTCGTCGCCGCGGCCTCGATCATGCGGCAGAGCGCCTGATCGATCGTCTCGCCCTCGGCGGCGAACGCGCGGCCGGCCAAGAGCAACATCAGCGCCAAGGTTGCGAACGCCCGCATGTTTGCCTGCAAGTCTCTCGGCCAGTTGCCGTTCCCTGCGTCATTTGCCGCACAAGCCGGCACAGCAAAGCAGCTTGGCTACCCTCTCCTACCCCGGTAGCATCGGCCAACGCCTATCGTGGAGATATCCCTCATGTGGAAGGCCTGGAAAATTGCTGCTGCGGCTGCTGCTGCTGCTGCTGCGCTGCCGTGCAGCGCAAACGCGCAGACCACCCTGAAGGTGGTGATGCATTCCGACCTCAAGATCGTCGATCCGATCTGGACCACGGCTTACATCACCCGCAATCACGGCTACATGGTCTACGACACGCTCTTCGCGATGGACGAGAAGGGCGAGATCAAGCCGCAGATGGTCGATAAATACGACGTTTCTGCGGACAAGCTCACCTATACCTTCACGCTGCGCGACGGGCTGACCTGGCACGACGGCGCGCCGGTAACCGCGGAAGATTGCGTCGCCTCGATCAAACGCTGGGCCGCGAAGGACTCGCTCGGCCAGAAGGTGATGACCTTCGTCGACGGTATCACCGTCGGTAACGCCAAGACCTTCACGATCAAGCTGAAGGAGCAGACCGGCCTGCTCATTTTTGCGCTCGGCAAGCCGTCGTCGAACGTGCCGTTCATGATGCCGAAGCGCGTCGCCGACACCGACCCGAACACCCAGATTTCGGATTTCACCGGCTCCGGCCCGTTCGTGTTCAAGCGCGAGGAGTGGAAGCCCGGTGACAAGGCGGTCTACGTCAAGTTCGACAAGTACAAGCCGCGCGCGGAGCCCGCTTCAGGTCTCGCCGGTGGCAAGGTGGCGAAGGTCGACCGCGTCGAGTGGGTCGCGATTTCCGATCAGCAGCAGGCGATCAACGCGCTGCTCGCGGGCGAGATCGATTACATCGAAGCCCCCTCACACGACCTGCTGCCGCTCGCGAAGGCGGACAAGAACGTCAAGCTGGTCGATTGGAACCCGCTCGGCAACCAGTACACCTTCCGCCCCAACCACCTGCATCCGCCGTTCAACAACCCGAAGATCCGCCAGGCGCTCTGGTACGCCTTCAACCAGAAGGACTTCCTCGACGCGGTGATCGGGGACCCTGCCTACTACAAGGTCTGCAAGGCGATGTTCGTGTGCGGCGCCGCCATGGCGACCGAGGCTGGCATGGAGGGGCTGCTCGAGTCGAACTTCCAGAAGGCGCGCGATCTTCTGAAAGAGGGCGGCTACGACGGCACGCCGGTGGTGCTGATGCACTCGACCGACCTGCAGGTGCTCACCAACCTTGCCCCGGTCGCGAAGTCGCTGATGGAGAAGGCAGGCTTCAAGGTCGACATGCAGTCGATGGATTGGCAGACGCTGGTCGCGCGACGCGCCAAGAAGGATCCGCCCAACGCGGGCGGCTGGAATGCCTTCCTCACCTCGTGGGTCTCGGCCGACATCCTCAATCCGGTGATGGCGGGCTTCTTCAATGCCGGCTGCGACAAAGCAATGTTCGGCTGGCCCTGCGACGAGCAGGTCGAGAAGCTGCGCGACCAGTTCGCGCGCGAGACCGATCCGGCGAAGCAGAAGGAGATCGCCGCGGCGGCGCAGAAGCGCAACACCGAGTTCACCACGCATCTGTACCTCGGCCAGTGGTACCTGCCGGCCGCAGTACGCAAGAATGTCGACGGCGTCCTGTCAACGCCCGCGCCGGTGTTCTGGAACATCGAGAAGAAGAGCCAATCTTAACGCCTCGATGGATGCGCCGGCGCTGTCTTGGCGCCGGCGATCAGGGCGGGACCATTGCGCCGCAAGGCGAAGGAGGAAGTTGATGGTTTCCCGATCTCTGAAAATCATCGCCCTTGTTTTCGCGGCGACGTTGGCGTTGGGCGGAATGGCCGGTGCCAAAACGCTGCGCGTGTCGATGCATTCCGACCTGAAGATCGTCGATCCGATCTGGACCACGGCGCTGATCACCGTGAACCACGGCTACATGATCTACGACACGCTGTTCGCGCTCGACGAAAAGCTTAGCGTCAAGCCGCAGATGGTCGATCGCTACGAGACCTCGGCCGACAAGCTCACCTGGACCTTCACGCTGCGCGACGGCCTCGAATGGCATGACGGCAAGCCCGTCACCGCCGAGGACTGCGTCGCATCGCTCAAGCGCTGGGGCGCGCGCGACGCGATGGGCCAGAAGCTCATCTCGTATGTGGTGGAGCTTGCGGCGCCCGATGACAAGACCATCCGCATGACGCTGAAGGAGCCGTACGGCCTTGTGCTGCAGACGCTCGCCAAGCCCGGCGCGAGCGTGCCTTTCATGATGCCGAAGCGCATCGCCGAAACTGACCCGCAGAAGCAGATCACCGAATACGTCGGCTCGGGGCCCTTCATCTTCAAAGCCGACGAATGGCGGGCCGGCGAGAAGGCCGTCTACCTGAAGAACCCGAAGTACAAGCCGCGCAGCGAGCCGGCTTCGGGACTCTCCGGGGCTAAGGTCGCCAAGGTCGATCGCGTCGAGTGGATCTGGATCGCGGACGCGCAGACCCAGGTCAACGCGTTGATCAACAACGAGATTGATCTGATCGAAACGCCACCGCACGATCTCATCCCGCTGCTCGCCGAAGACAAGAACATCGAATTCTTCGTTTTCAACCCGGCCGGCCGGCAGAACGCGATCCGCTTCAACGTGCTGCACAAGCCGTTCGACAACCCGAAGATTCGCCTCGCGGTCGCCTATGCGCTCAACCAGAAAGACCTGCTCGATGCCGTGATCGGCACTCCGAAGTGGTACATCGAGTGCAAGTCGCTGTTCCCGTGCGGATCGCCGCTGCAGTCGACCAAGGGATGGGACGACAAGTTCGCGTCCGACTTCGCCAAGGCGCGCGCGCTCTTGGCTGAGGCGGGCTATGACGGCGCGCCGGTCGTGCTGATGCAGTCGACCGATATCGTCGCGCTCAGCAATCTCGCGCCGGTCACCAAGTCGCTCCTTGAGAAAGCGGGCTTCAAGGTCGACCTGCAGGCGATGGACTGGCAGACGCTGGTGACGCGCCGCACCAAGAAGGATCCGCCGAACGCGGGCGGCTGGAGCGCGTTCCTCACCTCTTGGGCGTCGGTCGATATCCTCGACCCGGTCGCGGCCTCCTTCCTCAACGCAAGCTGCGAGAAAGCGACGTTCGGCTGGCCCTGCGATGCCGAGATGGAGAAACTGCGCGACGCCTTCGCCAAGGAAACCGATCCGGGCAAGCAGAAGGCGATCGCCGAGGCCGTCCAGCTGCGCCTGATCGAATATCCGACGCACCTGATGCTCGGGCAGTACGTGCAGCCGCAGGCTTTCCGCAAGAACGTGGTCGGGCTGCTTCTCGCACCCTCGCTCGCGCTGTGGAACATCGAGGTCAAATAGCGTGCTCGGCTACATCCTGCGCCGCCTGCTCGCCACACTCCCGGTGATGCTGATCGTCGCGGTGTTCGTGTTCCTGATGCTGCGGCTGACGCCTGGCGACCCGGCCGCGATCATCGCGGGCGACAACGCAAACTCCGAGCAGGTCGCGCTGATCCGCAACCGGCTCGGGCTCGATGAGCCGATCTTCACTCAGTTCTTCATCTGGCTTGCCAACATCCTGCGCGGCGACTTCGGTGAGTCCTTCTTCTTCAAGAAGACCGTCACCGAGCTGATCGCGAGCCGGCTCGAGCCGACGCTTGCGCTCTCGCTCGCCACGATCATCCTCGCCGTCGCAATCGCGGTGCCGCTCGGCGTGCTCGCCGCCTACAAGCAGGGCACGCTGGTCGACAAGATCGTGATGGGCTTTTCGGTGCTCGGTTTCTCAGTGCCGGTGTTCGTGATCGGCTACTCGCTGATCTATCTGTTCGCCATCAAGCTCAACTGGCTGCCCGTGCAGGGCTATCAGCGCATCGCTGACGGCTTCGGCGGCTTCCTGCAGCGGCTGATCCTGCCCTCGCTCACGCTCTCGGTCATCTACGTGGCGCTGATCGCCCGCATGACGCGCACCAGCGTGCTCGACGTGATGAACGAGGACTACATCCGCACCGCCCGCGCCAAGGGCCAGGTCGAGATCAAGGTGCTGTTCAAACACGCGCTGAAGAACGCCGCGGTGCCGATCGTTACCGTGATCGGGCTCGGTGTCGCGCTCTTGATCGGCGGCGTGGTGGTGACCGAAAGCGTGTTCACGATTCCCGGCCTTGGCCGCCTCACCGTCGATGCGGTGCTGGCGCGCGATTATCCGACCATCCAGGCCGTGATCCTGTTGTTCTCGCTGGTCTACGTGCTGATCAATCTTGCCGTCGATCTTCTCTACACGCTGTTCGATCCGAGGATCCGCTATTGAGCGTCGAGCCCGCCCTTCTCGCCGGCGAGACCGCCGCGCCGCCGCCGCCCAAGCCGGGACTTGCGGGACGCTTGGCGCGTGACGGCAGCATCATCTTCGGCGCCGCGGTGATCCTATTGATGGCACTGATGGGGCTCGCCGCGCCGTGGCTTGGCACGAAAAGCCCCTCCGAGATCAACCCGGCGTTCCGCAATCGCGTGCCCGGCATCGAGCAGACCATCCGCAACGATGACGGCACCACGCGCACCTTCACCTACCGGATGGGCACCGACAGCCTCGGCCGCGATGTCTACAGCCGCGTCGTCTACGGCGCGCGCATTTCGCTCGTGATCGGCATTACCGTCGCGGTGATCTCGGTCGCGATCGGGCTCTTCATTGGGCTCGTCTCCGGCTACATCCGCTGGATCGACGCCATCGTGATGCGACTGATGGACGGGCTGATGGCGATACCGGCGATCCTCCTCGCGATTGCGCTCGTCTCGCTGTTCCGCGCCGGCCTATTGAGCGTGATCGTTGCGATCATCGTGCCCGAGGTTCCGCGCGTGGTGCGCCTGGTGCGCTCGATCGTGCTGTCTGTGCGCGAGGAGCCTTATGTCGAGGCCGCGATCTGCGCCGGCACGCCCACCCACCTCCTGCTCTTCCGCCATGTGCTGCCGAACACGATTCCCGCGCTGATCGTGCAGGGCACCTTCATCTGCGCCAACGCGATCCTGCTCGAGGCGATTCTGTCCTTCCTCGGCATCGGCATTCCGCCCGAGACGCCGACCTGGGGGAACATCATGGCGGAGGGGCGCGGCCTGTTCCGCATCTATCCGCACAACATCTTCTTCCCCGGTATCTGCCTTGCGCTCACCGTGCTCGCCGTCAACGTGCTCGGCGACGGCCTGCGCGACCGGCTCGATCCGAAGCTGGCGCGGCGCGTGTGATGGGCAGGATTTCTCTCCCCGCTCGTCCCCGCGAAAGCGGGGACCCAGAGCCAAAGGGCAAGGAAGAACTGGATTCCCGCTTGCGCGGGAATGAGCGGAGCATGTTGTGAGCGCCGCGATCCTCGACGTGCAAGGACTGACGATCCGCCTGCCACGCGGCGCGGACCGGCTGAATGCCGTCGAGAACGTCTCGTTTGCGGTCGCGCCCGGCGAGATCGTGTGCGTGGTGGGCGAGTCCGGCTCGGGCAAGTCCGTCACCGCGCATTCCATCATGGGCTTGCTGCCGCGAGGCCAGCTTTCCGCCACCGCCGGGCGCGTTCTGCTCGAAAGCGACGACCTGTTGGTGAAGACGCCCGCCGAGATGCGCAAGATCCGCGGCGACCGCATCTCGATGATCTTCCAGGAGCCGATGACCGCGCTCAATCCGGTCATGCAGGTCGGCGACCAGATCGCCGAGGTGCTCGACATCCACACGAAGTTGAACGAGCGCGAGCGGCGCGCACGCGTGCTCGCGGTGATGCAGGCCGTTCATCTGCCCGAGCCCGAGCGCCTGATCGACGTCTATCCGCATCAACTCTCGGGCGGGCAGCGCCAGCGCATCATGATTGCGGCAGCATTGGTGCTCGACCCGGTGCTGCTGATCGCCGACGAGCCGACCACCGCGCTCGACGTTACCACGCAGGCGCAGATCCTGAAGCTGATCAAGGAGTTGCGCGAGCGGCGCAACACCGGCGTGCTGTTTATCACGCACGATTTCGGCGTCGTCGCCGAAATCGCGCATCGCGTGGTGGTGATGCAGCACGGGCGCGTCGTCGAGCAGGGCAAGACCGAAGACGTGCTGCGCCGTCCGCGCGACGAATACACCCGCATGCTGATCCGCTCGGTGCCGAGTCTCTCGCCGCCCGTGCGCGCGCCCGTCACCGGCGCGCCGATCGTGCTGCAGACCAGCGACCTGACCAAGACCTATGTGGCGGGCGGCCTGTTCGCCAAGCGGCGCGAGGTGCGCGCCGTGCGCCAAGTCAATCTTTCGGTCCGGCGCGGCGAGACGCTGGGCGTGGTCGGCGAGTCCGGCTCCGGCAAGTCAACCGTGGCGCGCTGCATCGCGCGGCTGATCGAGCCGACCGACGGCGCGATCCTGATCGAAGGCGCCGATGTGGCAAAGCTCGGGGCGCGCGCGCTGCGTCCGCACCGCAAGCGCGTGCAGATCGTGTTCCAGGATCCCTACCGCTCGCTCAACCCGCGCCGGACTGTCGGCCAGGCGATCACCGAGGGACCGGTCAACTTCGGCATGGCCGAGAGCGAGGCGGCCGACCGCGCCCGCAACCTGATGCGCCTCGTCGGGCTCGATCCCGACGCGCTCACGCGCTTTCCCCACCAGTTCTCCGGCGGGCAGCGCCAGCGCATCTGCATCGCGCGGGCGCTCGCGATGGAGCCGGAGATTCTGGTGGCCGACGAGCCGGTCTCGGCGCTCGACGTGTCGGTGCAGGCGCAGGTGCTGGAGCTGATCGACGACGTGCGCAGGCGGTTCAACCTGGCCGTGCTGTTCATCACCCACGACCTGCGTGTCGCCGCGCAGGTGTGCGACCGCATCGCCGTGATGCACGAGGGCGAGGTGGTCGAGGAGGGAACCACGGCGGCCGTGTTCGCGGCGCCGAAGCACGATTACACCCGGGCGCTGTTCGACAGCGCGCCGGGCAAGAATTTCGAGTTCGGGAAGTTTGAGGTGTAGGCGCTGGAGTAGCGGCAAGCTCCGCTCATTCCCGCGAAAGCGGGAATCCAGAGTCACACGCGAAGAAAGAGCTGGGTCCCCGCTTTCGCGGGGACGAGCGGCAATCTAAGGCTTACGGCGCGCGCCTATTTCCCCGCCATCTTGTTGTACAGGAACACGAAGTCCTGCCCCGGAGGCAGCGGCTTGTGGCACTCGAAGCAGGCGGAGAGCTTGGCCTTGGCGTTGACCTGCTTGTCCGCTCCGAAGGCCTGATATTCCCACTCGCCGTTGCGGATGTTGTCAGGATACTCAGCGCCCCAGCCCTTGCGCTTCTCCATCACGGTGTAAGCGAGCAGTTCGTTTGTCTTGATGAAGCGGCCGGTCGCGTCCTTCTCGGGGTTTCCGTCCGCGCCCAGCTTGGCCCGGTACTGCAACAGCGTGATCACCGTGCCGTCCGGAAGCGGTTCACCCTTCTTGGCCGCATCGATGGCCGCCTGGCTGGTGTAGACCTCGCGGAACTGCTTGTTGTCGGGCCGGTCAACGGTCGTGAACATGACGCCCTTGTCGAAGTTCTCCGGAAATTTGACCAGATCGCCGCCGGCGCGGACCTGGCTGGCGAGCACAACGACACCGACGCCGACCAGCGCCGTCACGATGGGCAGAACGCTTGTTCGCTTGAGCATGTGTCACCCCGTTGGAAGGCGGCCCCGAGAGCGGCCGGCTGGCAGAATAAACACCGCACGTGGAATTGGAATTCCTCCAATTCGCACGTTGTTGTGAGCTACGCGCCAGCCCGGACCGGGTTTCGGCAAGCGGGCGCAATTTCGCAAATCGTCCGGTCGGGGATAGAAACGAGGCCCCTGCCGTTTCGCCTTGCGGAAATGCCCGTGCTGATGAACCCGAATGCCCGCGCCGAGCTGCGCCGCGCGCTCCTGTCGCCCCGCTCGGTCGTGATCGTCGGGCAGTCAAACGATGCCGGGAAGGCCTCCGGCCGGCCGCTCAATTTCCTGCGCCGGGCAGGCTTTGGCGGAACCATCTACAGCGTCAATGCAAGGCGCGAGACCGTGCTGGGCGAGCGCGCCTACCCCTCCATCTCGGCCCTGCCCGAGGTTCCCGAACACGCCTACATCCTGGTGCCGACCGAGGCCGTCATCGAAACCGTCGCCGAATGCGGCAGGGCCGGCGTCAGGATTGCGACTATTCTGGCCGCCGGGTTCTCCGAAACCGGCGCGGACGGCGTGGCGCGCGAGCAGCGCCTGAAGGACGTCGCAGCCGAAACCGGCATCCGCATCATCGGACCGTCCAGCCTCGGCGTGGTGAACCTGCGCGAAAACCTGCTGCTCACCGCCAATGCGGCCTTTGCGGAGCCCGACATCCCCGTGGGGCGCACGTTCTTTGCCTCTCACTCCGGCACCATGATCGGTGCGCTGATGTCGCGCGGCAAGGCGCGTGGCGTCGGCTTCGCGGGCCTCGTCTCGATCGGCAACGAGGTCGATCTCTCGGTCGGAGAGATCTGCTCCTGCACGCTCGACGATCCCGACATCGACAGCTACCTGCTGTTTCTTGAGTCGATCCGCAATGCGCCCGCGCTGCGCGAATTCGCGCTGGGTGCCGCGGCGCGCGGC
>JBAVXH010000071.1:0-5973 GCA_049698215.1 Xanthobacteraceae bacterium
CGCGGGCCCTGCGCCCATCAGGGCGCGCACGCGGCCGGAGGGCTCGCGGATGAGCCAGAAGGCATCGCCGCCGATGTGGTTCATGTGCGGGTAGACAGCCGCAATCGCCGCCGCCATGGCGACCATCGCTTCGAGCGCATTGCCGCCTTCGGCGAGCATCAGCCGACCGGCTTCGGCCGCCGCATGATGCGGCGCCGCGACCACGCCGCGGCGATGTCCGGCTGTGTGGAGATTCATGAAGATCTGCCTGTCATTCCGACCGAGCCATAAGCGCGTTTACGCGCGTCTGCGACGCGCTATGGCGGGAGCCCGAATCCATAACTATGATTCCATCGATGCTGCTCTCACGAGCAACGCGAAACCCTTGGGCTCTATCGGGATATTTCCTTTCGTGGGCCCGAAGCGGACAAGAATGCTTCCCTCGGTACCCTTCGCCGATCTGGCTCATGCCGTGAAAATCCCCCATGGCGTATCCTAGCACCGCTATCGGGTGAAGACCCGATACTAGGATCACGTGGTCACCGGAGAGAATGAGTCACGCGCCGCACCGCGTAGACTGAGAGCCGATCCGGGAAGCCGTGAAGGGAAAATCCGGCAGGCCGGTGTCTCCGCCACGGTTGGCGTCGAACTCCCCTTGTCAAGTTGTCCCTAAGGAAAGTTCCTATCCTTCTTGGCAGCTTCGGCACAGGCACTCGTGAGACATCCTGCATTACGTACGCAAAGGGGAATCCATGACGACTCGTCTGTTGTCCATCTCGCGCGCCGCGCTCGCTAACGCCCTCGCGGCGAGTCTCTTTGCCACGGCGGCCGTCGCACAGGATGTCACCACCGACATCGGCACGCTCGACAAGGCGACGGCCGAGAAGGTGTTTCCCGCCAAGCCGCCGTACTCGCCGTACGCCGGGCGCAATTTCCCGACGCGGCCGTACTTCGGCGACACGCACACGCACACGTCGTTTTCGATGGATGCGGGCGCCTTCGGCGCGCGGCTTCCGCCCAAGGACGCTTATCGCTTCGCCAAGGGCGAGGAGGTGATGGCGTCGAGCGGGCAGCGGGCCAAGCTCTCGCGGCCGCTCGATTTCCTGGTGGTGACGGACCACTCCGACGGCATGGGCTTTTTCCCGCTGCTGATCGGCGGCGATCCGACGCTGCTGGGAACGCCGCAGGGACGGAAATGGTACGACGAGATCAATTCCGGCAAGGGCGCTCAGGCGGCCGTTGATATCATCACCAGCTTCGGCCGGGGCCAGATGCCGAAAGGCTTCCCGACTCCCGGCACGCCCGCCTATCGCAGCGCGTGGCGCGAAACCATCAAGGCGGCGGAGGAGGCAAACGAGCCCGGCCGCTTCACCGCCTTCATAGGTTATGAGTGGACCTCGAACGACGGCGGAAACAATCTGCATCGCAATGTCATCTGGCGTGACGGCGGCGCCAAGGCCTCGCTGGTCGAGCCGTATACGACCCTGCCGCCGCTCGGCAGTCCGAATCCGCGCGACCTCTGGAAGTGGATGGCCGCGACCGAGGAAAAGACCGGGGCCGAGATTCTCGCGATTGCGCACAACGGCAATCTCAGCAACGGGCGCATGTTCCCGATCATCGAGTCGTTCAACAGCAAGCGTATCGACCGCGAATATGCCGAGAACCGGGTGCGCTGGGAGCCGCTCTACGAGGTGACGCAGATCAAGGGCGATGGCGAGACGCACCCGTTCCTGTCGCCGAACGACGAGTTCGCGAACTTCGAGATATGGGACAAGGGCAACCTCGATCTCACTGTCGCCAAGACGCCGCAGATGCTGGAGTTCGAGTATGGACGCTCGGCGTTGCGCAATGGCCTCAAGATGGAAGCTGAACTCGGGGTGAACCCTTACAAGTTCGGTCTGGTCGGAAGCACCGATGCGCATACCGGCCTTGCTGCGGTCGAGGAGGATAACTTCTTCGGCAAGACATCGTCGTCGGAGCCAAGCCCGGACCGCGCCACGCATCCGTTCGTCAAGACGGACAAGGCCGTCATCATGGGCTGGGAGACGACGGCGTCCGGCTATGCCGCCGTCTGGGCGACGGAGAACAGCCGCGAGGCGATCTTCGACGCGATGAAGCGCCGCGAGACCTACGCGACGACCGGCCCGCGCATGATCGTGCGCTTCTTCGGCGGGTTCGATTTCGAGCCCGGTGACGCGAACGACCGCCTGCCGGCGCGGATCGGCTACACCAAGGGCGTGCCGATGGGCGGCGACCTCACCGCCGCACCGCAGGGCAAGTCGCCGACCTTCCTTGTCGCCGCGCTCAAGGATCCGATCGGCGCGAATCTCGACCGCATCCAGATCATCAAGGGCTGGCTCGGCAAGGACGGCAACACGCAGGAGCGCATCTACGACGTGGCCGTGTCGGGCGGCCGCGCGATCGGCGCGGATGGCCGCGCCCGGGCGTCGGTCGGTAGTACCGTAGACATCGCGAACGCGACCTGGACCAACACGATCGGCACGGGCGAAATGATCACGGTCTGGAAGGATCCGGACTTCGATCCGTCGCTACGTGCGTTCTACTACGTGCGCGTGATCGAGATTCCGACGCCGCGCTGGACCGC
The DNA here is from genome assembly GCA_049698215.1 of Xanthobacteraceae bacterium. Classification (GTDB taxonomy): domain Bacteria; phylum Pseudomonadota; class Alphaproteobacteria; order Rhizobiales; family Xanthobacteraceae; genus PALSA-894. Next base: position 2,585 of record JBAVXH010000071.1, read on the forward strand.
GTATGATGCGAAATACTTCGGCGTCAAGATGCCGCCCGAAGCCAGGATGACCACGGTCGAGCGGGCCTACACCTCGCCGATCTGGTACACGCCCTGATGCGCCTGCTGCGCGAGCCGCTACTGCACTTCCTCGTGCTCGGGGCGGCGCTGTTCGGTCTCTACGGTCTGGTTGGCAAGAAGGAAGAGGCGCCCGCGAAGGTCGTCATTTCGGCCGAGCGCGTCGCCAATCTTGCGGAGCGGTTCGCGCGGACCTGGCGGCGTCCGCCGAGCCAGCAGGAGTTGCACGGCCTCGTCGAGGACGACGTCCGCGATGAGATTTTCTACCGTGAAGGAAAAGCGGCGGGCCTCGACCGCGACGACTTCCTCATCCGCCGGCGCGTGCGGCAGAAGATGGAGTTTCTCGCCGAGGACATGGCTGCCGCGGACCCAAGCGACGAACAGCTCGCGGCCTATCTGGCATCCAACGCTGAGCGGTTTCGTACAGAGGACCGGCTGACGTTCCAGCAAATCTTTCTCAGTGCAAACCGGCGCGGCGAGGCATTGGAAAGTGACGCGAAGCAGATCGCCGCGACCCTCGTCAACGCGCAGGCTCCCGTGGACGCGGCGACCATCGGCGATCCGTTCCTGCTCGGCGAGACGTTTCGCCAGATGCCGCAGAGCGACGTGGAGCGCACGTTCGGCGACAGTTTTGCCAAACAACTGGCGAATGCGGAGCCCGGTCGCTGGCAGGGACCGATCCCGTCAAGTTTCGGCGCGCATTTCGTCTTCGTCGACGAGCGAACGAAGGGAAGCCTGCCCCCGCTCGCGACCGTCCGCGAGGCGGTGCAGCGCGAGTGGCTGAACGCGCGGCGAGTCGAGGCCGAGGAGAAGCTCTATCGCACGCTGCGCGACCGCTACGAGATCGTGGTGGAGACCGCCCCCAAGCCCGCAACATCCGAAGCCGCGCGATGAGACGCCTCGCGATACTCCTCGGGTTTCTGAGCGCGCTGTTCGCACATGCGGCGCACGCGGACGAAATCCGGCCCGGCTATCTGGAAATGCGCCAGACGGCGCCCGACACCTACAACGTGCTGTTCAAGATTCCCGCGCGTGGCGACGACCTGCGGCTCGCGATCTACCTCAAGCTGCCAGAAGGCACGAGCGACGCAGCGCCGCCGAAGTCGCGGTTCATCGGCGGCGCCTACACCGAGCGCCGCACGATCCGGCGCAGCGGCGGGCTCGCAGGACAGGCCATCGCGTTCGACGGCCTGTCAGCCACCTCGACAGACATTCTGGTGCGGATCGAAAGCCTGACCGGCGCGACGCAGACCGAGCGGCTCTCGCCGACCAAGACGACATTTGTCGTGAATGCTGCGTCGGGCTCCTGGGAAGTCGCCACGACATATCTGTGGCTCGGGGTCGAACACATCCTGTTCGGGTTCGATCATCTGCTGTTCGTTCTGGTCCTGGTGATCCTCGTCCGGGACTGGCGGCGTGTCGCCCTGACGGTGACCGCGTTCACCGTTGCGCACAGCATCACGCTCGCGGCGGCGACGCTGGGGTTCGTCAACGTGCCGGGCCGGCCGGTCGAAGCCGCGATCGCGCTCAGCATCGTGCTGGTCGCCGTGGAGATCGTGAACGCGCGGCGCGGGATGCCGTCGCTGACCGCGCGCTGGCCGTGGCTGATCGCCTTCTGCTTCGGCCTCCTGCACGGCTTCGGCTTTGCCGGCGCGCTCGCCGAAGTGGGATTGCCGCAACATGCGATCCCGATCGCGCTGCTGTTCTTCAATCTCGGCGTGGAGGTTGGGCAGTTGGCATTCGTGGCCGCGATCCTGGTGACCGGCGGACTGGTCCGCCGCGCCACGGCGCTACGCTTCGAGCCCGCTCCGATCCAGCGAACGGCCGATTGGCTGGACGTCACCGCGGCCTACGCGATCGGTGCGCTCGCGGCCTATTGGCTGATCGAGCGGACTTTCGCTTTCTTTGTATGAGGCTGCCTCATGCCGCCTCGTCCGCAAGTCCGCGCTTGCGCAGCATCGGGTCGACCGACGGCATCCGCCCGCGAAACGCCCGATAGGCCTCGGCCGGATCGCGCGCGCCGCCGGCCGCGTAGATGTGATCGCGCAGGCGTTGCGCGACCGCAGGGTCGAATACGTCGCCGGTCTCCTCGAAAGCGTTGAAGGCGTCCGCGTCCAGCACCTCGGACCACAGATAGCTGTAGTAGCCGGCCGCGTAGCCATCGCTCGAGAAGATGTGCCCGAAATGCGGCGGGCGGTGCCGCAGCACGACCTCATGCGGCATCTGCATGCGTCTGCGGGTTTCCATCTCGACCTCATGCGCATCCTTCTCGCCGCCGAGATGGAAATAGAGGTCCGCATAGGTCGAACCGAGATATTCGGTCGTCAGGAAGCCCTGGTTGAAGGTGCGCGAGGCGATCAGCCGGTCCATGAGCTTCTCAGGCATCGGCTCTGCGGTCTTGTAGTGCCGGGCGAATTTCTGGAGGATCTCCGGCCGGTCGAGCCAATGCTCGTAGAGCTGCGAGGGCAGCTCGACGAAGTCCTGCAGCACGCCGGTGCCGGAGATCATCGGATAGGTCACCTCCGACATCAGGCCGTGCAGGCCGTGCCCGAACTCGTGAAAAAGGGTGCGCGCATCGTCGAAGGAGAGGAGCGTCGGCTCCCCTTTGCCGCCCCTGTTGAAGTTCATGACGTTGAGCACGAGCGGGCGCACCTCGCCGTCGAGCCGATCCTGGTCGCGCAGGCTCGTCATCCAGGCGCCGCTGCGCTTGGAGGGCCGCGCGAAGTAGTCGCCGAAGAACACGCCGACATGCGCCCCGGCCGGCCCGGTGACCTCCCAGACGCGCACGTCCGGGTGATAGACCGGCACGTCGGTGCGCGGCGCGAAGGTCAGGCCGAACAGCCGATTCGCCGTATAGAACGCCGCCTCGATGATGCCATCGAGCGGCAGATAGGGCTTGATCTCGCTCTCGTCGAGATCGAAGCGCGCCTTGCGCAGCTTCTCGGCATAGTAGCGCCAGTCCCACGGCGCGAGGCGGAAGTTGCCGCCCTCGGCGGCCACGATCTCCTGCAGGGCGTCGCGCTCCTCGGCCACGCGGCGGCGCGCCGGCGCCCAGACGGCATCGAGCAGGCCGGTTACGGCGGCCGGCGTCTTCGCCATCGTGTCGTCGAGCTTGTAGTCCGCGTAGCTCGGGTAGCCGAGAAGGCGCGCCTTCTCGTCGCGCAGCGCGACCAGTTCGGCGATGATGCTGTTGTTGTTGTTCGCGCTACCGTTATCCCCACGCGCGATCCAGGCGCGGAACGCCTTCTCGCGTAGCGCGCGGCGGGAGGAGAACTGCAGGAACGGCTCGACGCTGGAGCGGCTCAAGGTCACCGCGTGGCCGGCGAGCCCGC
>JBAVXH010000072.1:0-23454 GCA_049698215.1 Xanthobacteraceae bacterium
CGCTCGCGAGCGTCCGCAAGGCGGAAGCCGCGGGCTCGATGGCGACCTCCGGCGCGACCCTGCGCAAGAATATCTGCACGCACTGCTCCGTCGGCTGCACGCTGATCGCCGAAGTGGTGAACGGCGTGTGGGTCGGCCAGGAGCCCGCGTGGGATTCGCCGATCACGCGCGGCTCGCACTGCGCCAAGGGCGCGGCGACGCGTGAACTCGTGCACGGCGACCGCCGCCTGCGCTATCCGATGAAGCTGGTGAACGGCCAGTGGACCCGCATCTCGTGGGATGTCGCGATCAACGAGATCGGCGACAAGTTGATGGAGATCCGCGGCAAGTCCGGCGCGGACTCTGTCTACTGGCTCGGCTCGGCCAAGTTCACCAACGAGGGCTCGTACCTGAACCGCAAGCTTGCGGCTTATTGGGGTACGAACAACTCCGACCACCAGGCCCGTATCTGTCACTCCACCACAGTCGCGGGCGTCGCGAACACGTGGGGCTACGGCGCGATGACCAACAGCTACACCGACATCCGCAACGCCAAGACCATGATCATCATGGGCGGAAATCCGGCGGAAGCGCATCCGGTGTCGTTGCAGCATGTCCTTGAAGGCAAGGAGATGCAGCGCGCGAACATGATCGTGATTGATCCGCGCATGACGCGCACGGCGGCGCACGCGACCGAATATGTGCGTATCCGTTCCGGCACCGACATCCCGGTGATCTACGGAATACTGTGGCACATCTTCAAGAACGGTTGGGAAGACAAGCAGTTCATCGAGCAGCGCGTCTACGGCATGGATGACATCCGCAAGGAGGTCGAGAAATACACGCCGGACGAGGTCGAGAAGATCACCGGCGTGCCGCCGGCGCAGCTCGAGCGCGTCGCGAAGATGTTCGCGACCGAGAAGCCCTCGACGCTGATCTGGTGCATGGGCGCGACCCAGCACACAGTCGGCACCGCGAACGTGCGGGCGTTCTGCATCGCGCTGCTCGCGACCGGCAACGTCGGCGCGCCGGGTACGGGCGCCAACATCTTCCGCGGCCACACCAACGTGCAGGGTGCAACCGACCTCGGCCTCGATATCGTGACGCTGCCGCTCTACTACGGCCTCGCCGAGGGCGCATGGCGGCATTGGTCGCGCGTGTGGGAGACCCCCTACGAGTGGTTCGTCGACCGCTTCGACAAGGCGACAGCGGCTGACGGCAAGGTCACCAATACGATGAACACGCCCGGCATCCCGTCGACGCGCTGGTTCGACGCGACGCTCTACGACAAGAAGGATGTATCTCAGAAGGACAATATCAAGTGCATGTTCGTCATGGGCCACGGCGGCAACACCGTGACACGCATGCCGGACGCCCAGAAGGGCATCGAGGCGCTTGAACTGCTGGTGGTGGCGGACCCGCATCCGACCACATGGGCGGCGCTCGCGCCGGCGCGCAAGAACAACACCTATCTGCTGCCGATCGCGACCAGCTACGAGACCAACGGCTCGCGTACCTCCTCCAACCGCGCGATCCAGTGGGGCGAGCAGATCGTCAAGCCGATCTTCGAGTCCAAGGACGATAACGAGGTGATGTACCTCCTCGCCAAGAAACTCGGGTTCGCCGACACGATGTTCAAGAACATCAAGGTCGAGAACAACCTGCCCTCGCCGGAGGACATCCTGCGCGAGATCAACCGCGGCGGCTGGTCGACCGGCTACTGCGGGCAGTCGCCGGAGCGGCTGAAGTCGCATATGGCGAACCAGAAAGACTTCGACATGCTCACCCAGAAGGCCACGACCGGCCCGAACAAGGGTGACTACTACGGGCTGCCGTGGCCGTGCTGGGGCACGCCGGAATTCAAGCATCCGGGCACGCCGCTGCTCTACAACACCAATCTCTCGGTCAAGGAAGGCGGCGGCACCTTCCGCGCCCGCTTCGGCGTGGAGCGCGAGGAGACCTTGCCGGACGGCTCGAAGCGCAAGGTGAGCCTGCTCGGCAACGGCTATTACTCAAAAGATTCGGAGATCAAGGATGGCTATCCCGAGTTCACCCTCGGCGTCTTGAAGAAGCTCGGCTGGGACAAGGATCTGACCGAGGCCGAGCTTGCGACCATCACTCGTATCGGCGGCCAGAATCCCGACGCCGTGTCATGGTCGATCGACCTCTCGGGTGGCATCCAGCGCGTCTCGATCGAGCACGGCTGCATCCCGTACGGCAACGGCAAGGCACGCGCCAATGCGTTCGGCCTACCGGACGCCATCCCGACGCATCGCGAGCCAATCTATACGCCGAAACCCGAGCTGGTCGCGAAGTACCCGACACTCCCGAATGCGCGCCAGTTCCGCATGCCGAACGTCGGCTTCGATGTGCAGAAGGCCGCGGTGGAGAAGGGGATCGCCAAATCCTTCCCGCTGATCCTGACCTCCGGCCGCCTGGTCGAATACGAAGGCGGCGGCGAAGAGACTCGCTCCAACAAGTGGCTCGCCGAGCTGCAGCAGGACATGTTCATCGAGATCAATCCTGCGGACGCGGCCGACCGCGGCATCAAGGACGGCGCCTGGGTGTGGGTCACGGGCGCCGAACTAAGCTCCAAGGCGCGCATGAAGGCGCTGGTCACCGAACGCGTCGGCAAGGGCGTCACCTGGTGCCCGTTCCACTTTGCGGGCTGGTTCCAGGGCGTCGACCAGCGGCCAAACTACCCGAAGGGTGCCGATCCGATCGTACTGGGCGAGAGCGTCAACGGGCTCACGACCTACGGCTTCGATCCGGTGACCGGAATGCAGGAGCCCAAAGCAACCCTCTGCCAGGTTCGGGCAGCTTAAGGAGACGGCGTCATGGCACGGATGAAGTTTCTCTGCGACGCCGACCGTTGCATCGAGTGCAACGCCTGCGTCACCGCCTGCAAGAACGAACACGAGGTGCCGTGGGGCATCAACCGGCGGCGTGTCGTCACCATCAACGACGGCAAGCCTGGCGAACGCTCGATCTCGATGGCCTGTATGCACTGCACCGACGCGCCTTGCGCGGCGGTGTGCCCGGTGAACTGCTTCTACACGACGGCGGACGCCGTGGTGCTGCACTCCAAGGACCTGTGCATCGGCTGCGGCTATTGCTTCTACGCCTGCCCGTTCGGCGCGCCGCAATATCCCAAGGTCGGCAACTTCGGTTCGCGCGGCAAGATGGACAAGTGCACCTTCTGCGCCGGCGGCCCGGAGGCGGACGGCACGCAGGCCGAGTACGACAAGTACGGTTCGAACCGGCTTGCGGAAGGCAAGCTGCCGCTTTGCGCCGAAATGTGCTCGACCAAGTCGCTGCTGGCCGGAGACGGCGACATCATCGCTCAGATCTACAAGGAGCGCGTGACACGGCGCGGCTATGGCTCGGGTGCTTGGGGCTGGCAGACAGCCTATCGCGAGACCATCGCGACATAATCGCCGCAGGCGCGCGGCGGACGACGCCGCGCGATCTGCGTTGGGGGAGGCTTGGCTTGAGGAGGTTCGGAATGGCGGGATTTCTTGCGCGGGCGCGTTTCATCATCGGTGCGTTGGTTTTCGCGCTGCTCATCGTGTCGGCGCTGCCGGCTGCCGCGCAGCGCAATCCCGATGGCTCGGTCAATCCGACCGCGAGCGCGGTGAAGGAGCAGCAGCTCCTCAATGCGCTGCAGCCCGGCGGAACCGTCAGCGGGCGCGTCAGCATCCCGGACCAGAAGTCGGCAAACCTGATCCACCCGGCCGGGCGGGACTGGCGTCATTTCCATGAGGTCACGTTGCGCTGGATCGGCGGGATCGCGGTCCTCGGCATGCTGATCCTGCTGGTCGCGTTCTACCTGATCCGCGGTCAGGTGAAGCTCGAAAGCGGGTTCTCGGGACGGCGCATCGTGCGCTTCAACGGGTTCGAGCGCTTCGTCCACTGGATGACGGCGACGTGCTTCATCATCCTGGCGATCTCCGGGCTAAACATCACCTTCGGCAAGCCGCTGCTCATGCCGCTGATCGGCGAGGCGGCCTTCGCGGGCTGGTCGCAGTGGGCGAAATACGCGCACAACTACCTGAGCTTCCCCTTCACCATCGGCGTGTTCTGCATCTTCCTGATTTGGATCGCCGGCAATATTCCGAACAAGGTCGACGTCGAGTGGGCGAAGCGCGGCGGCGGCATCGTCGGGCATGACCATCCGCCGGCCTACCGCTTCAACGGCGGCCAGAAGATGATTTACTGGATCGTCGTGATCGGCGGCACGGCCGTTGCGATCACCGGCTACCTGCTGATGTTCCCATTCTATGCGGCCGGCATCCAAGGCATGCAGACGGCCCAAACCATCCACGCCATCGTGGCGGTGCTGTTCGTCGCCGCCATGCTGGCGCACATCTACATCGGCACCATCGGCATGGAAGGCGCGTTCGAGGCGATGGGCGAGGGCACCGTCGACGTCAATTGGGCGAAGGAGCATCACGCGCTCTGGCTCGACCAGGAGATGGCACGCACCGGCCCGAACGAAACCCAGCGCCAGCCGATGGCGACGCCGGCCGAATAGACGGGGTAAAGAGATGAAGAGCTTTCTGCTTGCCTGCGTTGCCGCGGTTGTCATCGCGGCGGTCGCCGGCTTCACGCTGAATACCGTACAGAAGCCCTCCGAAGAGGCTTATTCAACCACGGGCGTCCGGCTGTAGAATAAGGCAGGGACCTCGTTTGCCGCTGCTCGTGAGCCAGATCCTCGCGGCTGGTGCGCCAACGTTATCGAGGATTTTGAGAGCTATAGTATCCCGGGCAAATTGACTCGCCGCGTGTGTCGTCCGTGCCGCGCCAGTTCGTTTGCGCAACCACCAAGCTGGTTCTGCTGTCGATCGCGGTGCAATGCTGGACGTCGAGGCTCTCCGCCAGTCTGGGAAGGGCTGGCCATTAGCCAAACTCTTGGACGCATGAGCCGCTCAATCCGACGGCGGCCAGCGTGCCTCGCCGGGAGCCGGATCATAGCTCTCGCGGAAGATCTGATCGCGTAACACGCCGCGCGTGCCGTCGGGATATTGCAACAGCCAGTCGCCTGGCTGGCCGTGAAGCGGGTCATTCTGCCAGCCGACCGGCACATCTTGCGGCTGGTCCAATCGCATTGCATAAGCCGGTGCGGCAACTTTGCGATACGCTCCGCTGTGGCCCGCCTGTGTTGGCGGCACCGCCTGGTAGCTCGAGAGAAAGGGGTCGCGGCCGACCGGCCAACGCTCGCCCCGAACGCCGGTCAAGATCGCGTCGCCTGCGCGGAAGCGCACCGGGCCTTCCAGCGTGTCGCATGTGCCATCGGCAGGCGCGAACGCGACCTGCACCGGAATCGGCTTCTTGCAGACGCGAAGCGCGCGCGGGTCGGCGGAAAGATCCGGAAGCTCATCGCTCACGGCAATTGGTCCTTATACCGCCGGACCAATGCGTGCCACGATTTGTTCTCGCCTCCCATTGCCTTCGCCGCCTCGTACGCGATGGCCCGTACCTCGTGGTCCGGGTCGTCGGCAGAATGCGTACCGTTGATCAATTTCGTGAGCGACGTCTCAATTCGCCTCAGCGTTTGCTCGGTCTCGCCGCTCAACGCCGCGCGGTGTCTGATGCCGAGGCGCGTGCTCGCTCCATGCAAGGCGGCCGCCAAAGCCGGTACGCCGGCTGTGAGGAGCAGCAGCCAATGCTGATCATGGTCCCACAGATGATATCCGACAGCAGCGAAAGCCAGGAAAAACAGGCCTTCGGTGACCCAACGGAGTCGGGTTTCGGCGTGGTCCAGCTTCCGGTGGTTGTTGTGATGATACTTGATCTGGTCATTGACAACGCCACGCACCCAGCCGGCGGCTTCCGATAGCGTGAGAGTCCCCTCAAGTTGTGGCAAGCCGTGATCGCGAACAGCTCGCTTCACTTCTTCCAGCGCGAGAGCTTCGAATTGGGCTTCCTTGCTGCCGTGGCTTCCCGCAGCTACAGTCGTAACCGTTGTCGCTAGCTCCCAGGGCAAGACTTGCAACGGCAGCGACATGCGCGCAATGCGAAGCTGCTCGGCGCCGAGCCGGCAGGCGGTCCAGCGCTCCTGGAGCGCGAAGTAACGCGCGAACCCATACAAGACGAGCACAACTCCCAGGATGCCAAGCTCTACCCATCCCCATGGCTTGGCATCGGTGAGCGCGCCGGCGACTGCAGCGACGACCGCGGCGGCAGCACTGAAATGGATCACCCAAGTCAGATCGCGATGCATGTACGATCCGTGCACCGCGCTGCGGTCCATCGCTTCGAAACAGCGAACGATGGGGGATGATTTGCTCAGCGCGGCTTTGTCGGGTGTATTATCTGGCGAGAAATAGGAACTGACCTCCCACTTCCAAAAACATCTTCCCAGTTTCTTTGCGCTTTCCGCACTTCCTTTCGAATTGCAGCCAAGCCAGGCAAAGGCGAGGATCTCGGTAATCGCCTGCTCGAGGCGACCAAAAATGAATTGCCTATACGAAAGCCACCACGGCCGGTCCGGATGCAGTCCACGGGTAATGCTGAGAGGCCGCTGAACAGGCTCCAGCTTTTGACCGAGCCGAACAACCTGCTTGTGGAGACTTTCCGCTGTTTTTCTTAGCTTTGATTCGTCCACGGCCAGAACTGCATCGGAGAGAGCCAGCGCAAAGTCGATCTGATCGTCGCCGGACATGTCCTTGGGAGCTTGCAGTTCCACGTCAGTGATATTTGGCTTGGCAATTTTCGAACTATGCAGAACTTGAAATTCCACCCCTATAGCTTTGAGCGTCCTGCCAAGCGAGATACCGAGTGTTTGTTCGATCTCCTCGCGTAGACACAAGAGCACGCGCACTGCACCGCCCGGCACCGACAAAGTCGCGCTTAGCAGCGCCTTGTCGTCCAAGCCTGCGGCGGGGACGATCAACACGACTGTTTTCTCGATCGGGGTTGAAGCTGGCGGTGCGGAAACCATGGCGGCCCTACGACTTGCCCAGCGTCTTCCACACGCCGTTTGCGGTCGCGACCACGCGGTCGCGGACCGTGATTTCGCCGCTCATGAAAATCAGCGAGCGGGTGCGGCGCACGACACGGCATTTGGCCTCAACAAACTCGCCGATCTGCACCGCGTCGACGAAGTGCACGTCGAGGTGAACCGTCGCTTGCGGCTGCTTGTTGTTCGCATACCAGGCGGTCATGCCGAGCGAGCGGTCCGCGAACGTCATGATCATGCCGCCCTGCACGACGCCGCGCCGGTTGTGATGCTTCTTCTGCGCCACGAAGGCGTAGCGGTAGCTCTCGCCGTCCTTCTTCATCCAGAACGGGCCGACATAGCCGATGAAGCCCTCGTCGGCATAGGTTTCCCAGCCGTTCGCCGCGGGGTCGAAGGCGTCAATTTTCGCATCCATGGCAGCGATTTAGCCGCATAGCGGCTGCGCCGCATAGGGGGTGGCGCGGGCAGCGCCCGCATGGATATCATTCCGCCATGCAGTTCACGCCCGCGCCTCACATGACGCAGCACTGGCAACTCACCAAACCGGCGGCCTCCGGGCGCCGCGGCATGGTGGTCTCGCAATGCAAGGACGCCGCGGAAGCGGGCGTCGCCGTGCTCGATGCGGGCGGCAACGCGATCGACGCGGTGGTCGCGACCGCGCTCGCGCTGGCTGCGGTCGAGCCGTGGAATTCCGGGCTCGGCGCCATCGGTCACGCGGTTATCCATCGTGCCGGCGAGGCACGCGCCGAGACGGTCGACTTCGGACCGACCGCGCCGGCCGCGCTCAATGCGAATCTGTTCAAGCTGACGGGGCGCGTCGCCGCCGACCTGTTCGCCTGGCCGGAAGTCGAGGGCGACGTCAATATTCACGGGCCCCTCTCATTCGTGATCCCCTCCGCGGTCACGGGCTATGAGGAGATGCACCGGCGCTGGGGCAAGCTCCCGCTCTCCGAGATCGCCGCGCCTGCGATCGCGCTTGCCAGGCGCGGGCTGCCTGAGGACTGGTACACCTCGCTCAAGGTTGGCGTCTCGGCGCCGATCCTGAGGAAATATGCCGAGAGTGCGCGCATTTATCTGCGCGACGGGTTGCCGCCGATGCCGCCCTATCAGGGCGGAATGAATTACTTCCGGCTCGGCAAATTGCCCGACACGCTGGAGCAACTCGCGAAGGCCGGTTGGCGCGATTTCTACGAGGGTGAGATCGCGGCCGCCATTGTTGCTGACGCGAAAGCGCTCGGCGGCGTGCTCTCCGCCGAGGATCTGCGCAACTGCAAGGCGCGCGTCTCGCCCGCGACCGAGGTTGCGTGGCGCGGGAGCACGCTGCAGCTCTCCGGTCCGCTCACCGCGGCGCCGACTGCCGCCGATGTGCTGCGCCGGATGGGCGATACGCACTTTGGCGCAACGCCCGACGCCACGTGGTATGCGGCGCTCGCGCGCGCCCTGAAATCAGCTTACGCGCAGCGGCTCGCCTCGCTCGGCGATGCCGAGCCGCAGGCCGCCGAAAGCTGCACCACCCACATCACGGTCGCGGACGCCGACGGCACGATGGTGGCAATGACCACGACGCTGCTCTCCTCGATGGGGAGCCGCACCGTGCTGCCCGCGACCGGCATTCTGATGAACAACGGCGTGATGTGGTTCGACCCGCAGCCCGGCCAGCCGAACTCGATCGGTCCGGGCAAGCGCCCGCTGACCAACATGTTCCCGGTGATCCTGCGCGACGGCGCGCGGCCCTGGATCGCGGCGGGTTCCTCCGGCGGCCGGCGCATCATGGCGTCGGTGCTGCAGATGCTGTGGTTCGTGGCGGAGTTCGGGATGAGCCCGGAAGCCGCCGCGCATCAGCCGCGCATCGACGTCTCCGGTCCCGATCTCGTCACCGCAGACCGGCGGCTCGCGCCCGAGATCATGCGCGCGCTCGAGGCCGACGGGCCCTTGCAGATCGTCGAGCATGCCGTGATGCCGATCAATTTCGCCTGCCCGAACCTGATCCTGCAGGCCGACGGTGTTCGCACTGGCATCAGCGACGCGATCTCGCCGTGGTCCGCGGCGGTGGCGCAGGGTTGACGCACTATTTCTTCAGCACCCGCACCGGGCTTCCCGCGAGCCAGGCTTTAATGTCGTCCACCATCTGCGTGTAGTAGATCTTGTATCCCTCCTGGCTGACGTAGCCGAGGTGCGGGGTGAGCACGACATTGTCGAGCTTGCGCAGCGGGTGGTTGATCGGCAACGGCTCGACGTCGAACGTGTCGAGACCGGCGCCCGCGATCTTGCGGCTGCCGAGCGCGGCGAGCAGCGAGGGCTCGTCGATGATCGGTCCGCGCGACGTATTAATGATGAAGGCGGTCGGCTTCATCAGTGCGAGGTCCTTCCCGGAGACGAGGCCGCGCGAGCGCGGGCTGAGCACAAGGTGAACGGAGAGAAAATCCGCCTGCCGGAACAGGTCCTGCTTCGATACCAGCGCGGCGCCGCCGGCCTTCGCCTTCTCCTCGGTCAGGTTCTCGCTCCAGGCGATCAGCTTCATGCCGATCGCCTTGCCGATCTCGCCGACCTTCGAGCCTAGCTTGCCGAAGCCGAGCAGTCCCAGCGTCTTCCCCGCAAGCTCGATGCCGAGCGTCGATTGCCACGGCACGCCCTGCTTCAGGCGGTTGCTCTCATAGCCGATCTTGCGCGCAAGCTCGAGCATGATGCCGATCGCAAGCTCCGCGGTCGGCTGCCCGGCGGCCTCGGTGCCGCACACCGTGATGCCGCGCTCGGCGGCGTATTCGAGATCGATCGAGGCGTTACGCATGCCGGACGTGAGCAGCAGCTTGAGGTCCGGCAATTGCTCCAGCGTCGGTTTGAGGAACGGCGTGCGCTCGCGCATCATGCAGATGATCGAAAAGCCCTGTAGCGCCGCAACCGCGGCCTCGCGGCTTGCGAACGGCTCGTTGAAGACCTTCACCTCGATGTCGGGAATCGACCAGTCGGCGAGCTTCAATGCGACATTCTGGTAATCGTCGAGGATCGCGCAGCGGTGCGGCATCGGTCAGGCCTTTTGTATGCGGAAGACAAACAGCCCCGGCTGGTTCTCGGAACCTTCGAGCACGTCGCCGGTCTGATTGATCAGGTTCGGGATATCGAGCGTCGCGAGCGGATCGGTGCACTCGACCACGAGCCGGTCGCCGGCCGCAAGGCGGGTCAGCGCCTTGCGCGTCTTCAGCGCGGGCAGGGGGCAGCGAAGGCCGCGCAGGTCGAGGGTCGTCACCGACATTCGCGCAATGGAGGGACCGTTGCCCGCGGCGTCAAGGGTGACCGGGGGCAGATTGTCGCAAGAACGGCGGCACGGGTGCCTGCGCCTGCGCATCGCGATGTCCCTATGTCCATGCGCCGCATCGCGTTTCGAAAACAGGAAAGTGTCCTCGCGCAGACTAGAACCATTCTAACCTATTGAAAACATGGACCCTTTTGGTTGACCGCAAAGACAATGAGGGGCATTGAAGCGGCTTATTGCAGGGAGATCTCCGATGCGCCTTGGCCTGGCCTCGTTCAGTGTCCTCACCGTTGCGATCGCCGCGGCGGCGTCGCCCGCGTTCGCGCAGGGCGAGGTGAACGTCTACTCCTATCGCGAGACCAAGCTGATCCAGCCGCTGTTCGACGAGTTCACCAAGGACACCGGCATCAAGGTCAATCTCATCTCGGCGAGCTCCGGCCTCGAACAGCGCATCAAGACCGAAGGCGATCGCAGCCCCGCGGACGTGTTGTTGACCGTCGACGTGGCGCGCCTGCAGGACGCGATCGATAACGGCATCACGCAGCCGATCCAGTCGGCCGCGCTCGAGAAGGCGGTGCCGAAGGCCTATCACGGCCCGGATGGCGCCTGGTACGGCATCTCGATGCGCGCGCGCGTCGTCTACGCCTCGAAGGAGCGCGTGAAGCAGGATGCGATCACCTACGAAGAGCTCTCCGATCCGAAGTGGAAGGGCAAGATCTGCATCCGCTCCGGCCAGCACATGTACAACAACGCGCTGTTTGCCGCCTATCACGCCAAGCACGGTGACGCGAAAACCGAAGAATGGCTGAAGGGCCTCAAGGCTAACCTCGCGCAGAAGCCCTCCGGCGGCGACCGTGAAGTCGCGCGCGACATCGCGGCGGGCAAGTGCGACATCGGTCTCGGCAACACCTATTACTGGGCCCTGATGCACGACAAGGAAGCCGATCGTAAGCCCTGGGCCGAGGCCACCAAGGTGATCCTGCCGACCTTCCAGGGCGGTGGAACGCATGTGAACCTCTCGGGCGTGGTGCTGGCGAAGCACGCACCGAACAAGGCGAATGCCATCAAGCTGATGGAATGGCTGCTCGGCGAGAAGGCGCAGCACATGTATTCGGACATGAACTACGAGTACCCGCTGCTGAGCGAAGTGAAGATCAATCCGACGATTGCCGCCTACGGCGCGCTGAAGCCGGACTCGCTGCCGGTCGCCGAGATCGCCAAGCACAAGAAGGCGGCGTCGGCGCTCGTCGACAAGGTCGGCTTCGACAATTGAGCGCGGCTTCTTTCGCAGGCCCTGCGGTGCGCAGGGTTTTCCTCCGGCGCCGGACATCGTCCGGCGCCGTTCTGCTTGCGCTCTTCGCCGCCAGCTTCGTCACGCTGCCGCTGATCAGTCTGGTGCGGCTTGCGCTGGACGGCGATCCGGAGCTGTGGCCGCATCTCGCGTCGAATGTCCTGCCGGTCGCCTCGCTGCAAACGATTGCGCTGCTGGGGGGCGTTGCCATTGTGGCGGGGGTGGCCGGCACGGGCAGCGCGTGGCTCGTCACCGCGTTTCGCTTTCCCGGCCGCACGGCCCTCATCTGGCTGTTGCCGCTGCCGCTGGCGTTTCCCGCCTATATCGCGTCCTACGTCTATGTCGATCTGCTCGACGCGGCCGGGCCGGTCCAGGAGGCGCTGCGGCGTCTCGTCGGCTGGCAGACGGCGCAGCAATACTGGTTTCCGCCGGTGCGCTCGCTGCCCGGCGCGATCCTGATCATGAGCTTCGTGCTCTATCCGTATGTGTATCTCTCGGCGCGCGCGATGTTTGAGACACAGGGTGCCGCGTTCATCGACGCGGCGCGTACGCTCGGCGCCCGGCCCTGGCCGCTGCTGCGCGATATCGTTCTGCCGATGGCGCGTCCTGCGCTCGCAGTGGGCGTGTCGCTCGCCCTGCTCGAGGTGCTCAACGACATCGGCGCGAGCGAATATCTCGGCGTGCAGACCCTGACGCTCTCGGTGTTCACCACCTGGCTCAACC
This sequence comes from Xanthobacteraceae bacterium, assembly GCA_049698215.1. GTDB lineage: Bacteria > Pseudomonadota > Alphaproteobacteria > Rhizobiales > Xanthobacteraceae > PALSA-894. The sequence goes on from JBAVXH010000072.1 coordinate 12,205, forward strand.
GCAACAGCCTCGGGGGCGCCGCGCAGATCGCGATTGCGATGCTGATCATTGTTGCGGCCGTAATCTGGCTGGAGCGCAGCGGCCGCAGGCGGCAAGCCTATCACACCACCCATGACGGCCGCCGGGCCGAGCCGATTCATCTGACCGGCGGCAAGGCGGTCGGTGCTCTTGCTCTGTGCCTTTTGCCCGTGCTGCTCGGGTTCATCATTCCGGCGCTGTTCCTGCTGCGTGAAGCGATCAGGGGGCTGATCACAATCGGAATCGATCCTGCGCTGCCGAAGCATGCTCTCACCACGGTGATGCTGTCAGGCGTCGCAACGCTGCTGGTCCTGGCGCTCGGCTTTGGCTGCGCGATTGCGTTGCGGCTCACCAACGAGCCTTGGGTGCGCTTTCCGGTCGCCGTCGCCGCAGTGGGCTATGCGATTCCCGGAACGGTGCTCGCACTGGGCCTGCTCGGCCCGCTTGTCCTGCTCGACGATGCGGTGAATGCGCTGGCGGGCCTGTTCACGCGGCAGTCGGTCGGGCTCGTCTTCGCCGGGACCAGCGCGGCGCTGGTCATCGCCTACACGGCGCGTTATCTCGCGATCGCGCTGGGACTTGCGCAGGCGGGCCTCGCGCGGATTGCCGCCGAATTGGACGATGTCGCGCGGCTTGCCGGTGCCTCGCCGGTCGTACTCGCCCGCACGGTGCATGTGCCTCTGATCCGGCCGGCGCTCGGCGGGGCTGCGTTGCTGGTCTGCGTCGACTGTCTGAAAGAACTGCCGATGACGCTGCTGCTTCGGCCGCTGAACACCGAAACGCTCGCGACCTACCTCTACCAGTACGCCACTCGGGGGAGCTTCGAGGACGGCGCCCTGGCCGCGCTTCTGATCGTACTGGCAGGGCTCCTCCCGGTGGTCTGGCTGGTGCGGCTGACCGAAAGCCGGACTGATTGGCGCTGATTGGTCCGCGGACCCCTATATAATGCCATTATGAGAGTGATCGGAATCGCGGGCTGGAGCGGCGCGGGCAAGACCACGCTGCTGACGCGCGTCATCCCGCGCCTCACCGCGCGGGGCCTGCGTGTTTCCACGATCAAGCATGCGCATCACAACTTCGACGTCGACCAGCCGGGCAAGGACTCGCACACCCATCGCGTGGCCGGCGCCACCGAGGTGCTGATCTCGTCGGCCAACCGCTTTGCGCTGATGCATGAGTTGCGCGGGGCGCCCGAGCTTGCGCTCGGCGCGCTGCTCGGCAAGCTCTCAGCCGTCGATCTGGTGCTGGTGGAAGGCTTCAAGCGCGAGACGCATCCCAAGCTTGAAGTCTATCGCGCCGCGGTCGGCAAGCCGGTGCTCGCGCCGGACGACCCGCACATTGTGGCGATCGCAAGCGACGGGCCCGTCGCGGCGCGCGTGCCGGTTGTCTCACTCGACGACATCGACGCGGTCGCAGACATTCTGGTGACGAAGGCGAGGCCGCTCGATGCGGTGCTCGAAGAGGTGAGCTGATGGCGCAGCTTACCGACGATTGCTTCGCGTTCGGCGGGCCGCTGCTTGCGATCGACGACGTCGAGCGGCTGATCGGCGAGCGCGTAACGCCGGTCGCCGAGACCGAAACGGTGGCCCTCAAGGACGCGCGCGGGCGCGTGCTGGCGGTTGATATTGTTGCGCCGATTGACCTGCCGCCGTTCGATAATTCGGCCGTGGATGGCTACGCGGTGCGGCATGCCGATGTCGGCGCGAAAACCGAGACGACGCTGAGGATCGCCGACCGGCTCACCGCCGGGCGCGCTGCGGAGCACGCCGTTGCGGCGGGCGAGGCGATCCGCATCTTCACCGGCGCGCCGATGCCTGCCGGTGCCGATACCGTCTTCATGCAGGAGGATGTGCGCACGGAAGGCGGCGCCGTGATCGTGCCACCCGGCCTCAAACGCGGCGCCAACATGCGCGATGCGGGCGAGGACGTACCGAAAGGCACGGTCGCGCTGCGCGCGGGCCGCCGTCTGCAGCCGCAGGATCTGAGCATGGCGGCGGCACTGGGGCTGCGCGAGGTGCCGGTGCGCCGCCGCGTGCGCGTCGCGATCTTCTCGACCGGCGACGAGATCGTGGAGCCGGGCGCACCGCTCCCGGCCGCCGGTCTCTACGACGCCAACCGCGAGCTGCTGCGTGCCCTGCTGTCCCGGCTCGAGACGCAAGTCAGCGATCTCGGCATCCTGCGCGACGATCGCGAGAAGCTTGTTGCACGCCTCGCCGAGGCCGCGCAGGGACAGGATTTGGTGCTCACCTCCGGCGGCGTGTCGACCGGCGAAGCCGACTACGTGAAGGATGCGATCGGGGCGGCGGGCTCGCTCGTCTTCTGGCGTGTCGCCATCAAGCCGGGGCGGCCGGTTGCGATGGGCGTGCTGCGCGGCACCGCCTTCGTCGGGCTGCCGGGCAATCCGGTCGCGGTGTTCGTGACCTTCGCGCGGGTGGTGCGGCCGCTGCTGCTGCGGCTTGCCGGTGCCACGCCCGAGCCGCTGATCGCGCTGCCGGTGAAAGCGGGTTTTCCCTATCGCAAGAAGAAGGGCAGGCGCGAGTACGTGCGTGTGTCCCTAACGCGGCTCGCCGACGGCAGCTACGAGGCGCACAAGCATCCGCAGGATGGCGCGGGCGTGATTTCGTCGCTGACCGCGACGGACGGACTGGCTGAGCTTGCCGACGACGTGACCGAGATCGCCAAGGGCGAGACAATCGGCTTCCTGCCGTACTCGGTGCTGGCGGGCTAAACCTTTTCCGCGGCCGCAAGCTTCGTCGCCCGCTCCACATCTTCCGGCGTGTTTACATTGAAGAACGGGTCGACCGGCTCGGTCGGCCAGTCGGCCAACGCCACGCCGTGACGGGCGGTCCACACCTCGATCTTGCGCAGGTCCTCGACTGTGATCGCGTGACGCAAATTCTCGCGCAGTGCGACCTGCCACAGGCCCACCACCGGATGCCGCCAGTCGCCGGAATGCGCGCAGGCGAACGGCTTGCCTTCACGCGCGCGCGCGTCATGCAGCTTCGCCACCAGATCGCGCGGCAGGAACGGACAATCCCCCGGCACGCTGACGACCCATTCGGTCCCGGGCCTGTTCGCCGCCACCCAGTCGAGTCCCGCCAGAATACCGGCAAGGGGGCCTGCGAAATCCGGCACGCTGTCGGCGACCACCGGCAAGCCGAATGAGGCGAAGCGCGCGGGATCGCCGTTCGCATTGAGCACGAGGCCGCTTACCTGTGGGGTCAGCCGCGCCAGCGCGCGTTCAAGGATCGTTTGGTTGCCGATCTTGATCAGCGCCTTGTCGCCTCCGCCCATGCGGCGCGCGAGCCCGCCCGCGAGGACGAGGCCCACGGGCAGGACCGGCGTCATGAGATGTAAACCTTACAGCCCGTCTCTCCATCGACTGAGAGACGGCAGAAGCGGCATGCAAACATTCACTGGTCCCGGCGGCGCCTCACGATGAGACTATGGCTCTCATTAGAGGGGCCGCCGCGCTGCCGCAATCAGCGCCGCGACATCCCGGCGATACCGCCGACGAGCGTGTTGCCGAAGCTGCCGGCCAGGAACGAGAAGGCCATAACCCCGCCGAGCCCGGCACCTTCGACAGCCGGTCCCAGGACGGCGACCAGAATGACCGCCGAGATGGCGCCGACGAGCGGACCGCACACCCAGCAGTTCGGCGGCCAGTCGCCCGGCTCGATGCCGCCGCCTCCTCCACCGACAACTGGAAAACGGCGCGGCCAGCCTGTGCCGCACCATCCCGCGATAGCCGCAATCAGATAGATCTGCCACATCTTGCATCACCCCCGTGTGAAGCCCCGGAAAACGAAGGGCGTGCAATGCGATCTGAAGTTGTTGAGTCTGTCAAATCATAATCAATCCTCATGCACCGCCGCCTTGCGCCGGTGCTTCCCGCTCTCCTCCTCGACGTAGGAGAGATCCTGGTCGAACACGATGCGGTCCTCGCCGGAGAGCGCGACGAAGCGCTTGCCGCGCGCGCGCCCGATCAGCGTCAGTCCCGCCTTGCGGGCAAGCTCGACCCCCCAGGCGGTGAAGCCCGAGCGCGAGACCAGAATGGGAATGCCCATGCGCACGGTTTTGATCACCATTTCGGAAGTAAGGCGCCCGGTGGTGTAGAAGATCTTGTCGTGTGCGGGCACGCGGTTCTGAAACATCCAGCCGGCGATCTTGTCGACCGCGTTGTGGCGCCCGACGTCCTCCATGTAGACCAGCGGGCGATCCTCCTGCGCCAGAATGGAGCCGTGGATCGCGCCGGCCGCGAGATAAAGCGACGGCGTGGTGTTGATCTTCTGCGTCAGCGCGTAAAGCCATGAGGTGCGCAAGGTCGCGGGCGGCAGCTTCGCGCCCTCGATCACTTCCATCAGGTCGCCGAACGCCGTGCCCTGCGCGCAGCCCGAAGTCTGCGTGCGCTTCTGGAGCTTGTCCTCATAGTCGGTCTCGCGCTCGGTGCGCACCACCGCCACCGCCAAGTCCTCGTCGTAGTCGACGCCGGTGACCACGTCATCGGTCCGCAGCATGTTCTGATTGAGCAGGTACCCGATCGCCAGGTAGTCGGGATAATCGCCGATCGTCATCGCGGTGACGATCTCCTGCCGGTTCAGGTAGATCGTGAGCGCGCGCTCGACCGTGACCGAGGTCGTCACCGGCGCGCCGGTCTGGTCCACGCCGGACACGCGCTCGGTCAGCCGCGGGTCCGCCGGATTGGGGCGGAGGAGGTAGTCGTCGCTATCGGCGGCGAGCAGGCTCGCGTCGTTCGTTCGGCTTCCCATGCGCCGACAATATAAGGTCAATCGCGTCTGGCCCAATCGGGTCAGCGCGTCAGAACAAGCCGGGAACGAAGGCGAATGGAACTTTGCCGAACGTCAGCAGAAGTGTCGATCAGGCCGCGATCCTTACCGCGCCGCCCAGATCGGGCTCGGCGGTGACCGCCGGCTGGCTATGCTTGGCGCGCCACTTCGGGCCGGGGCCGCGCATGTAGTGCTGCTCGGGGCGATAGCTGTCGAAAAGATCGGTGGTGACGGAGCGCCAGAGGTCAGCGACGGCCTTACCGATGGTTGGGTTTTTTCTGTTCTTGGCCATGACACATTCCCGATCTCCAGGCGGGTCCCTTCAGGATCCGCTTTTTGGTCGCGGCGCATGCCCGCCTGGTTCAGGGACATGATGCGGCCGAATTGGTTAAAATTCGTTACAACTTTGGCGTCGCCGGCTCCCTAATTTCGGATCATTGTTTCCGAAGTCTTGCCGATACCGCAGACACATACGCGCTCACGGCGAGCTACGCTGTGATGGGGATCACGTTGCGGCTGAAAAAGTCTGCTCGCGTTGACGTGACCGCGCGTGAGCACGCGCGATACATCATTCCGGCAGGCGCGATACAATGTACGGGAAGCGCGGGCCTATTCGACCTTCGCGCCGGACTCCTTCACCACCTTGCCCCACTTCTCAATCTGCGCGGCGATGTGCTGGGCGAAATGCTCGCGCGTGCCGCCGACCGGATTGACACCCTGATCGGCGAACTTCTGCTTCACGTCGGGCGCCGCGAGGATCTTGTTGAGTTCCGCGTTGAGCTTGGCGAGCACGTCCGGCGGGGTGGCGGCAGCCGCCACGATGCCGAACCAGACGCCAACCTCGTAGCCGGGTACCCCCGCTTCGGCGACCGTCGGGATCTCCGGCAGCGAGGGGTCGCGCGCCGGGCTGGTGATCGCCAGCGCGCGCAGCTTGCCCCCTTTCACCTGCGTGACGACGTTCGGAATGTTGTCGAACGCGACCTGCACATGCCCGCCCAGCAGGTCCGTCACCATCGGCGCGGAGCCCTTGTAGGGGACGTGGATCAGGCTGGTTCCGGTCATCAGGCGGAACAGTTCCATCGAGAGATGGTTCGATGAGCCGCTCCCGGTGGAGCCGTAGCTGATGGTGCCGGGTTTCCCCCTGGCGGCGTCGATCAGTTCCTTCACGGATTTCACCGGCACGTCGTTGTTGACCACAAGGATGTTCGCGGACTGGCCGGCAAGGATCAGCGGCGCGAAATCCTTCACGGTGTCGTAGGGGAGTTTCGCGTAGAGACTTGGGTTCACGGCGAACGGAAACGCCACGACCAGCAACGTGTAGCCGTCGGCCGGGGCCTTCGCGACCGCGTCCGAGCCGATCAGCGTGCCGCCGCCGGGACGATTTTCAACGACCGCTGGAACGCCCCAGTCGTCGGTGAATTTCTGCGCCACGATGCGGCCGAGCGTGTCGTTGAAACCGCCGGGCGTGTAGGGGACGACGATGCGGATGGTCCTGCTTTTGTCAGGATAGTCGGCGCTTGCCGGAGCCGCGAACACTCCGGTCACAAACGCAAGCCCCAGCATTCCCATTACGCGCATCATCATTGCTCCCATTGCCTCTCGCTTACACATACCCCGGCCCTTCGATGGGCGGGTGCTTCGCCAGAAAGTCCTCGTTCACCTCGACGCCGATCCCGGGCTGCTCCAGAGGGCGCACGTTGCCGTCCTTGTCGACCGCGTAGGGCGACGAGGTGAGCTCGTCGCGGAACAGGTTGTTCTTCGACACGTCGCCCTCGAAATAGCCGCCGTTGTCGATCGCGGCGAGCACGTGGATCGTCGCCGCCATGTTCAGCCCGGTCATGCAGGTGTGCGGATTGAGCGGAAGCTTGTAGGCCGACGCCATCGCGGCGATGCGCAGGATCTCGGTGATGCCGCCGGTCTTGGAGAGGTCCGGCTGCAGGATCGTGATCGCGCCGTCCTCGATCACGCGGTTGAACTCGAAGCGCGTGAAGTGATTTTCGCCCGACGCGAGCGGCACGCGACCGAACTCCTTGGCGAGCTGGTAGCTGCGGGTGTCGTGCGGCGGGAACGGCTCTTCGAGCCAGCCGACCTTGTAGTCGTCCATGCCGGGCATCACGGCGCGGGCGTCCTTCACGCTGTAAGCCGTGTTCGCATCGGTGAGGATGTCGATGTCGCCGCCGACCGCCTTGCGCACCGCCGCGATGCGCGCGAGGTCGCGCGCGGGCGTGTCGCCGACGCGCAGCTTCACCGCCTTGTAGCCGGCCGCGAGATGCGGCTGCACCTCGTCAACCAGCGCGGACGGCTCCTGGTAGCCGAGCGAGACGCCGCCCGCATACGCGGGGATCGGCTTCTGCGCACCGCCGAGCAGCCGGTAGAGCGGCCAGCCGGTCGCCTTGCCGCGGATGTCCCACAACGCCATGTCGATGCCGCTCATCGCCATCGCGCAGCCCGCGCCCATGCCGTGGCTCGCGAGTTGGCGGGAGTAGATCCGGTTCCAGCAGCCGACCACGTCGGCGGCGTTCATGCCGAGAATGAGCTGGCGCAGCGTGGTGTTCACAAGCTGCGCGATCGCCGTGTGGGCGCGGCCGTGATGCGACTCGCCGTAGCCGACGAGCCCGCCTTCGGTCGTGACCTTCACCACCACCGCATCGCGCTTCACCGCGCGGCCGATGCCGAGCGTCACGCTTTGTCCGGGAGGGATGGGGTAGGACGTGGCAAAAGCCTTCACGTCCTTGATGCGCAAATCCTTGTCCGTTGAGCCCGGATCTTGAGCCATTTCCCCTCCCGGTTTTGGGCCTTATCGCATCCGGTTTCGCAGGCCGCCACTAGCGCCGTTGCATAGGCCTAGCGCCGAACCAGAATGACACCGGCGACGAGCAGGGCCGCGCCGAGAAGGCGCGGCAGATCGGCCGAGCGCTGCGTGAGCCCTAGCAGCCCGAAGTGATCGAACGCCATCGCGGTGATCATCTGCCCGGTGACCAGCAGCGCGATGAAGGTCGCGGCCCCGAGATGCGGGATCAGCACGATACCGGCGATAATGAAGATCGCGCCGAAGACGCCCCCGGTCCACGCGAGCGCCGGGACGCGGCCGATCACGCCCATCGTGGGAAACGGGTCGCGCACTGCGAGCGCCAGCGCGATCATGCAGGCGAGCCCGGTCGCGTAGCTGACGACGCCGGACCAGGCTGCAGAATCGAGCGCGGTCCGCAGGTTCGCGTTGAGCGACTGTTGCGTCACCACGCAAGCCCCGGCCGCCAGCGTCAACAGCGCATAGATGAGCAGTTCCAGCATGTCCCGTGCTCCCCGATCGATCCGCTTGCCCTTAAGCCGCGCGATGGCTACATCAGCGCCGAATTCCCGACATTTCAGGAAGGGCAGGGCGAATGGCCCGTCAGTTCATCTATCACATGCAGGGTCTGTCCAAGACCTATCCGCCGAACCGGAAGGTGCTGGATAACATCCACCTGTCCTTCTACCCGGACGCCAAGATCGGCGTGCTCGGCGTCAACGGCTCGGGCAAGTCCACCCTGCTGCGCATCATGGCCGGCATCGACAAGGATTACGTCGGCGAGGGCTGGGTCGCCGAGGGCGCGCGCGTCGGCTACCTCGAACAGGAGCCCCACCTCGACGAAGGCAAGACCGTGCGCGAGAACGTCATGGAGGGCGTCGCCGCCAAGAAGGCGCTGATCGACCGCTACAACGAGATCGCGGCGAACTATTCCGACGAAACCGCCGACGAGATGGCGAAGCTGCAGGACGAGATCGACTCCAAGAATCTCTGGGATCTCGATAGTCAGGTCGATCTCGCGATGGACGCGCTGCGCTGTCCGCCGGACGATGCCGATGTCGAGAAGCTATCAGGCGGCGAGCGTCGCCGGGTCGCGCTGTGCAAATTGCTGCTCGACCAGCCCGACCTGCTGCTGCTCGACGAGCCGACCAACCATCTCGATGCGGAGAGCGTCGCGTGGCTCGAAGGGCACCTGCGCAACTATCCGGGCGCCATCCTGATTGTCACCCACGACCGCTACTTCCTCGACAACGTGACCGGCTGGATCCTCGAGCTCGATCGCGGCCGCGGCATTCCCTACGAGGGCAACTACTCGTCCTGGCTGGTGCAGAAGCAGAAGCGGCTTGCGCAGGAAGGCCGCGAGGAAGAAGCGCGCCAGCGCACGCTTGCGCGCGAGTCCGAATGGATCGCCGCAAGCCCGAGAGCGCGGCAGGCGAAATCCAAGGCGCGCTATCAGCGTTACGAGGACCTGCTCAAGCAGGCGGCCGAGAAGCAAACCACCACCGCGCAGATCGTCATCCCGGTCGCCGAGCGGCTCGGCCAGAACGTCGTCGATTTCGAGGGGCTGAAGAAGGGCTTCGGCGACAACCTGCTGATTGACGATCTGACCTTCAAGCTGCCGCCTGGCGGCATCGTCGGCGTGATCGGCCCGAACGGCGCCGGCAAGACCACGCTGTTCCGCATGATCACCGGCCAGGACAAGCCCGACGCCGGCGAGATCAAGGTCGGCGAGTCGGTGCAGCTTGGCTATGTCGACCAGAGTCGCGACTCGCTCGACGGTTCGAAGAATGTCTGGGAAGAGATTTCCGGCGGGCAGGATCAGCTCATGCTGGGAAAGCGCGAGGTGAATTCGCGCGGCTATGTTTCGGCCTTCAATTTCAAGGGCGCCGACCAGCAGAAGAAGGTCGGCGCGCTTTCGGGCGGCGAACGCAACCGCGTGCATCTCGCCAAGATGCTCAAGTCCGGCGCCAACGTGCTCCTGCTTGACGAGCCGACCAACGATCTCGACGTCGACACGCTACGCGCGCTCGAGGAGGCGCTGGAGGATTTCGCCGGCTGCGCCGTGATCATCAGCCACGACCGCTGGTTCCTCGACCGGATCGCGACCCACATGCTCGCCTTCGAGGGCGAGAGCCACGTCGAGTGGTTCGAGGGCAACTTCCAGGATTACGAGGCCGACAAGACGCGCCGGCTCGGCGTCGATGCCGGCGTGCCGCACCGGATCAAGTACAAGAAGTTCGCGCGGTAGGTTTCTGCGCTCACCGCTCGGGTGCGATCAATTCAACGTCCGGAAAATATGTGCGATATCGCCGCGTGTCGCGCGTCAGGATCGGCAGGCCGGTTACCTCGGCGTGCGCGCCAATGAAAAAATCGGCCAAGACGGTCGTCCGCGCGCCACGCCCACGGCGGAATTGTTTGAACGCTTGGCCTGCCACGAACAATGCGGGTTTCGGGATCCGGTGCAGCACGATGCCGAGCCGCGAGATTGCATCGTCGAGTGCTTGCTCGGTCGCGAACGCCGGCGAGAGCTCTGCGTAGACCACATCGCTGATGACGATGGGACCGATGTCGGACTGCCTATCCAGCATGGCGACCGACCATGGTCGCCATGTGAGGTCGTCGGTAATGACGTCAAGAATGACGTTGGTGTCGACTAGCGTCACGAACGCGAGTCCTCGTCGGGATCGCCTCTGATCCACTTCATGTATTCATCGGTAGTTATTCCCTGGACCAGGCGCCGCTTCGCGAGCGCCTCCAGGCGCCGGCGATAGCTGCCGTTCTTGCCCTTCTTCTCGATGTAGATGCCCCCGGAGGCCGTGGCGCGCATCTCGACACGGTCGCCGGGCTTGATCCCGACCGCCTCGCGGACGTCCTTCGACAAGGTAACCTGGCCCTTTTGGGTGACAGTAGTAGCCATGCTCCTGCTCAGGTATTACATTTCTATAAAAAGTAATACCCGAGAGCGGCCACGTCAAGGACCAGCGCTGTGACGATCAAGCACGCCATGCCGCTGAAGCACAATAAGCCTGCCGCATCGCGCGGTAACGCTGAGCGGCGCTCACCCCTTCGCCAGCGCGTCGATTTCCTCGGTCGTCGGAAAACGCCCGAGCGCCTTCTTGGAGAATTTGAGCTGGCCATCGACGGCAATCTCGAACACCCCGCCGCTCGAGCGGACGAGCTCGACGTCAGTCTGACCCAGCTTTGACAGGCGTGCCCTCGCACCGAGGGCTTTGGGCTCGTAGCCTCAATCGCCGCAGTAGTGGATGACGATTTTCATCGCGTGGCGCTCCTTGGCCAGGGAACGGTAGCACTCCCTCGCCGCAATCGCCACCGGAGGTGGCGGGTGTCGAACGGCCGGGCCGCCCGGTGTAAGGAGGGTGGCTTTCAATTGCCCGGAGCGACACGTGCGGATCGCCTTGCTGGCGCTGATGCTCACGCTGATTTCGTTCGGCGCCCGCGCCGACGCTGCATTCACGCGCTGGCTGGAGCAGCTCTATCCCGCCGCCCGTGAGCGCGGCGTCTCGCGCGCGACCTTCGACGCGGCGGCGCGCGGGCTGGAACCGGATCTCACGCTTCCCGATCTCCTGATCCCCGGCCGGCCGGACCGCCAGCCCGCGCAGGCGGAGTTCATGCAGACGCCCGCCGAGTACCTGAAGG
>JBAVXH010000073.1:0-23670 GCA_049698215.1 Xanthobacteraceae bacterium
CCGATATTGCGCCCGGGTGATTTCAGTCCACGACATTGTGTCCTCCATCGAATCTTCGCAAATCCGACGGAATCACAAAGGGCTGGAATCACCTCACTCTTTTTCGGCCAGGCTCTCAGGATGAGGATTCAGTTAGGCCGCCTCCACCCACTCCCGCGGGGCGGCCTTGCCCTTGATCTGGGTGCGATGCATCACGCGGCGCGTCGCGTTGTCGAACGGGTCGCGGCGGTGCATGGTGGAGCGGTTGTCCCACAGCAAGAGATCGCCGACGCGCCAGCGATGCTGGTAGCGCAAATCCTCGCGCTCGATGTGCGCCCATAGCGCGTCGAGCAACGCATCGGACTCAGGCTGCGAGAGACCCTCCACATACGAATTGCGCCGCCGCCCGAGATAAAGCGATGGCGCGCCAGTCGCCGGATGGCTGATCACCGCTGGATGCCAGGCGCCAGGCGCCTTGTGCGGATCGTCGGTCGGGGTCACGCCTTTGCGCAGGTAGCCGCCCGAATTGTAGGTCCCGTCATGCTTGATGCGCCGCCCGCGCACCTTTGCCTTCAGGCCCTCGGGCAGCGTCGCCCATGCGGCCTGCATGCCCAGCACCCAGGTGTCGCCGCCGGCCGGCGGGACTTCCAGCGAATAGAGCATCGAGGCATCGGGCGGCAGCGCCAGATAGCTCATATCGGTGTGCCAGACGGCTTCGCCCGCTCCGAGCGCGCCGATCGGGGCGCCTTTCTCGTCGAGCACGTTCGAGACGACGTAGATGTCCGGATAGCCTTCGGGCGACTGACGGCCGTGCTCCTGGATTGGCGGCGGATCGAGGTCGCCGAACCGGCGCGAGAAGGCGAGCAGGTCGTCGTCGGTGATGTGCTGGCCGCGGAAAAGGAGCGCGCCATAGCGATTCCAGGCTTGCTCGATCGGGGCGAATTCCGCGTCATTCAGTCGCGCCAGATCGACCCCGGAAATCTCCGCGCCGACCGCCGCATTCAGGGGCTTCACCGTCACAGCCATGATAGGATTTCCCGGTAGCTGAATTTTCCAAGATCAAGTTGCGGCGCGATGCACTTCTGCTCGAAGTCCTGCCAAGAAAACAAAACGCCGCTCTCGCCTCGATGATTTGCGACACTTAAGTTGCCCCCGTGCTGGAGCAAGGTCAATCGCCATGAGATACCTGCTGCGCTTCGCTGCCATCGGTGCGTTGCTGCTCACATCGGGCAATGCGTTCGCCGAAGCCAACCAGGTGCGCTTCGCGCGCCAGCTCGGGCTCGGCTACCTGCAGTTCTACGTGATGCAGGATAAGCAGATGCTCGAGAAGGCGGCCGAGCGCGCCGGCCTTGGCAAGGTCACCGCGACCTATTCGGGTATGGGCACACCGACCGCGATCACCGACGCGCTTCTTTCGAGCAATGTCGACGTGGTTGGCATCGGGCTGCCGGCGTTTCTGACGATGTGGGACAAGACCCGCGGCAACATGGACGTTCGCGGCGTCGTGGCGATGAATCGCCAGCCCGCGTATCTCACGACGCGCAACCCGAGTATCAAATCGATCCGCGATTTCACCGACTCGGACCGTATTGCGCTGCCGGCGCCGAAAGTCTCGGTGCAGGCGATCATGCTGCAGATGATCGCCGAGAAGGCGCTCGGCAAGTTCGACGCGATCGACAAGCTCACCGTTGGGATGAGCCATCCCGACGGCACTGCGGCGATGCTGTCGGGAAAGCTCGAGATCACCGCGCACTTCACGTCCGCGCCGTTCCAGTATCAGCAGCTTGAGAATCCGGTGATCCGCAAGGTGCTCTCGTCGTACGACGCGACCGACGGGCCGAATACGTTTTCGGTGATTGCAACAATCTCGCGCTGGCGGGAGGCGAACCCGAAGCTCTATCGCGCCACGTACGAGGCAATCCTGGAAGCGAACGAATTCATCGCCAAGAATCCGCGCGAGGCGGCCGAGATTTTCGTGCGCATCGAGAACACCAAGCTGCCGGTCGAGTTCATCCAGAAGATGATCAGTGATCCGGAGTTCTCCTATGCGCCCGAGCCGGAGAACGTGATGAAGATCTACAGCTTCATGAACAAGGTCGGTGCGCTGAAGAACATGCCGGCCACGTGGCAGGACCTGTTCTTTCCCGAGGTGCATGCGTTGAAGGGGAATTGAAGCGACTCGCGCTCAAAACGGGATTGGCTGGGCGGGCTGCGTTGCGCCGCCAAACGGCCGGTAGAGAATACCGAGCCGACCGTAGGCGCCGTTGCGCCCGTCATTGTCCGTCGCCCAGCCTGCGCCGAGTGAGAACTCGTAGGATGACAGCCGAAAGCTGGTGACGTGTCCGCCGACGCGCAGCTGGCGGTAGCGATCGTCGCCGCTGGCAAGAAATTCCGGACCGAGCCAGATCATGTCGAAGAGCCGCCAGCCTGCGGCGGCGCGGGTCCAGTAGCTCGTGCCGATGGTGGATAGCGAGGCGGCGGCTGTCACCATCCCGTTCTGCAGCGGCTCGTACCAGGCTTCCAAGCCGCCGCGCACGCCGACGTGTGTGCCGCGCAGCCGGTTGGTGGGATCGTTGGGCGAGAAGCGATGGTCCTGGACATCGAGCCCGGCGAAAACCGTCACCTCAAGCCCGGGCCGATGCCAGCGCCAGCCAGGCGTAACCGCTCCCATGAGCTGGCGGCCGGTGATCTCGGTCGCGCCCGAACTGTAGCGATAGAGCCCACCGTTCAGGAGCAGCTTCAGGACCGGCCCGTCCTCATGGAGCCCGTGATAGGCCCAGAGAAGTCCGGCGTGCGAGAAGAGGCCGTTGCGCCAGATGTCGGTCCCGTTGAAGAACAGGACATGCGCAGCCACCTTGTCGTCTGCGACGGCGACTCCAGAACCACAACAGACCTGTGCGACCGCCCCTAACGCGGCCGCGAGCCGAACCAGAACGCTACGCATCACGCGCTCCCCATGCTCACTCCGGCAGTTTTTCTCAATCCCTGCAACTTACGGTAACGAGAACGCGCCGCGTTTCTCGACCCTGATTTGCAAAAAACGGAATGGGACAGGCTGGCTTGCCGCGCTATAGCGTGACTGCAAACATTGCCGGAACGCCATGACAATTCAGAACGAAACCGCCCGCCGCCGCTCCATCGGCTTTCTCAACTGGGCCCACTTCCTCGACCACTACGTCATCCTGATCTTCCCGACGGTCGTGATCGGGCTGGAAGCCGTGTACGGGCGTTCCTACGGCGACCTGCTGGTGCTCTCGACCGCCGCTTTCACGGCCTTCGGGCTGTTTGCGCTCCCCGCCGGCTGGCTCGCCGACAGGTGGAGCCGGCGCAACATGATCGCGATCTATTTCTTCGGCACCGGGATCTGCTGCGTGCTGGTCGGCGTGTCGGAAAGCTTCGAGACGCTGGCGATCGCGCTGTTTGGCGTCGGCCTGTTTGCGGCGATCTACCATCCGGTGGGGACGCCGATGGTCGTCGATGCGGCGGTGGTGCGCGGGCGCACCATGGCGTTCAACGGCATCTGCGGCAATATCGGCGTGTCGATCGCGAGCGGTTGCACCGCGATCATCGCGGCATGGCTCGGCTGGCGTTTCTCGTTCTTCATCCCGGCCGCTGTCTTCGTCGTCTCCGGGTTCGCCTATCTGGTGTTCGTGCCCGACGACCGCGGCAAGCGCGTCGTGCAGGCGCCGGATCAGGACGTGGCGCTGAGTAGGCCGCTCACCATCGCGGTCGTCGTCATGTTCCTGCTCCTGGCATTCTGGGTCGGGCTCGTCTTCAACGCGATCACCATCATGCTGCCCAAGCTGGTGCAGCAGCGTGCCGCCTCGGGGGTCTCGCTCTCCCAGGTCGGCGTGCTGGCGACCGCCGTGTTCCTGTGTGGCGGTGTTGCGCAATTCTCGATGGGGCGTGCGGTAGAGCGGCTCACCCCGCATCTCGTGATGTCCTACATCGCCGGCATCCAGGTGATCGGCATTCTGCTCGCGATGTACACCTCGGGCTGGTGGCTGCTGCCGAGCCTCGCGCTCGCGGTCGCGGCGATCTACGGGCAGGTCACGGTGAACGACTTCGTGCTCGCGCGCTATACGCCGCCGGCGTGGCGTGGACGCATCTATGCGCTCCGCTTCTTCCTCATTTTCACGATGGCGGGGCCGGCCGCCTGGGGTATTGGCCGGCTCTACGAGCAGGGCGGCTTCAGCACGGTGCTCGGCGTCGGTGCGGCGATCGCGGTGCTCGGGGCGCTGAATACGTTCGCCATCAGTGCGCTGGTCACCGGCGCGGAAAGCCGGCGCGCCAGCGAACGCGCGCGCGCGATCGTTCAGCCGGCCGAGTAAACGCGCGGCTTGCGTTTGCGGTTCAGCCGCAATACCCACGTCGCTCTGTCATCCACGCATCGGAGCCCGTATGCGCCGTCTCGTAGTGTTGTTGTCTGCCTTTGCTTTTTTGAGCGCGACCGGTGCCGCCGATGCGCAGACCGCGCAACAGGCCAAGCCGACGAGCGCGCGTCAGAAAGCAGCGCAAAAGCCGGCAACTCCGCCGCCCGATACGCGTCCGCGCTACAAGCGCGACGACATGCCGGCGCCAGTCGCCGCTGCGCCCGCGAAACCCGTGGTCACTGGCAAGAAGCGCACCGTGCGCAAGCCGGCAGGCGCCGCCCAGCCTGAGGCGGCCGCGCAGACCACGCGCGCCACAGCGCGTGACGTTGCGGCTTGCGCCCAGAGCAAGGACAACGATGCCGCAATGGCGGGCTGCACGCGCGTCATCGACGACAGCAAGGTCAAGCCAAAGGGGCGCGCCGACGCCTATTACAATCGCGGCAATGCCCATTCGGCGAAGGGCGATTTGACAGCGGCGATCGCCGACTACGACGAGGCGATCAAGCTCGACCCGAAGAACGCGCGCGCCCTGACCAACCGCGGGACCGCGCACAGCGAGAAGGGCGATGCCGAAGCGGCACTCGCGGACTTCGACGAAGCAATCAAGCGCGATCCGCGATTTGCGGCGGCCTACTTCAATCGCGCCAATGCCTATGCGGCGAAGGGCGATGCGGATCGCGCCATTGCGGGCTATACGGCGTCGATCAGATACGACCGGCGCAACGTCTACGCCTATATCGCACGCGGCGCGCTTCATCTCGCCGGCGGCGCTGCGACCAAGGCGCGTGCCGACATGGTCCTCGCCACGCGGCTGGATCGCCGAAATGCCTATGCGGTGCTGTGGCAGGACATTGCGGAGCGACGCGCCAAGCAGAAAGGTGTTCTCACGCGCGGTGCCAAAGGCCTCGACATGAAGGCCTGGCCTGCGCCGGTGATCCGGCTGTTTGCGGGCGAGATCAAGCAGGACGCCGTGCTCTCCGCAGCGGACGATGCCAACCCGACCGTCAAGCAGGCGCACACCTGCGAAGCCAATTTCTATGGCGGACAATACGCGCTGATCGAGGGACAGCGCGACGATGCCCTGAAATTGTTCGAGGCGGCCGCGAAGGAGTGCCCGCACGGATTCCTGGAAGGCATCGCGGCGACGGCCGAGTTGAAGGGATTGGGACAGAAGGTCGGGGCGAATTGGGCGGGGTCGTAGGGCGGGTTAGCGAAGCGTAACCGCCTCGTTGGTGGGTTACGGCCTTGCGGCCTAACCCACCCTACGAAAACAGCGGCGCCGCGAGGTGCTGCACCCCGATGCCGGTCCGTTCGCAGATCAATTCCGCGATGCGCTTGCGGTGGCAATGCGCGACATCGCGCTCATAACAGAGCAGACACACCGGCCGGCCTGACGTCACAATCGCGGTGAGCTCGTCGAGCTGCTCGCGGGCGTCCGGCGTCGCGATATGCCGCTCGTAGATGTCGAACAGCTTGGCGAGGTTGCCTGACCGCGCCGCGTCGCGGCCTTCCTTCGGCGTGCCGAGCTTCTGCAGGTGCAGATAGCCGATCCCGGTCTCGTCAAGGCCCGCGGCGAGCTGGCGCTTGGAGAATCCCGGTCGGCGTGAGGCCGCGACCGCGCGGGTATCGACCACAAGCTTGACGCCTGCCTGCCGCAGCTCGCCGATCACGGCGGGCGAGGCCGCTTGCTCGTAGCCGATGGTGAAGAGCCGCTTCACTTGACCCGCTCGATCAATTCCATGGCGGCGGCGGGGGCGCGCACCTTTCCCTCGTGAATCACGTAGGCGAACACATCCCGCGGGATCGCCTTTGGCTTGGACTTGGGATCGACCTGCTCGAGATCCTGTGGGACGCCACCCGTCGCGAACGATTTCAGCCGCTCCGCCCAGGCATCGAGTTCCTTTACCGGATAGCCGGTCTCGATCGTGTCCTTGCCCTTTTGCAGGCGCAGATAAACGAAGTCGGATGTCACATCCGGAATCCCCGGATAGGTCTCGTGCTCGGCGCACACGACGGCGGCATTGAACTCGCGCAGGAGTGCAATGAACGCGGGGACTCGGAAACTGTCGTGGCGGACTTCGATGACGTGGCGCAACTTGCGTCCGTCGTGCTTTTCGGGAAGCAGCGCGAGAAAGGCGCGGAAGTCCGCTTCATCGAATTTCTTGAATGGCGCAAATTGCCAGAGCAGGGGACCGAGCCGGTCGCCCAGCTCGGTCACGCCGGTTTTGAGAAAGTACTGGATCGACTCGCCGGCCTCCGCGAGCACCCGCCGGTTGGTCGTGAAGCGCGGGCCCTTGACCGAAAAAACAAAGCCCTCGGGCGCTTCGCGTGCCCACTTGCGGAAGCTTTCCGGTTTCTGCGAGCCGTAAAAGGTCGAGTTGATCTCGATCGAGGTGAGGTGGCTCGCCGCATAGGCGAGCTCTTTCGCCTGCGCCAGCCCCTTCGGGTAGAAGACGCCGCGCCAGGGCGGAAAATTCCAGCCGCCGACGCCTAGATAAACTTTGCCGGAACTTTTCATGGCGTTAACACTTGATGAACCATTCTGGACCTACCATATAGGTTCAGACGGCGGTGTAGAGCCGAAAGGCTCCGTCGCCTGGACGACCACGCTGAGACGGTGACGCCGGATGTAAGCGCACCCCTCAACCGTGGTCGTTAGCATTTTGGGCCCGCGGTCCGACATACCGCTGTCATCCAAGCTGCTTATAGGTTCCGACAGGCGTCGAGAGACGCCTTCTGATCGGCCACGACGAAGGCGACGCCGGATGAACGCGCGCCTTTTGTCGGTGGCCGGTTTCGTTCGTGCGTCAGGCGCCCGGCACGCTCCCCGGCGGCAGGAAATCCACCTCGTGGGCGGCCGAGCGGCGTACGACCTCTTCGGGATCGCCGAGATTGTGCAGCTGATCGAACAGCGCGCGCAGCCTGCGCGACGGTGTCACCCAGAACAGGGCGCGCGCTTGCATGCTGCCGCGATTGTAATAGCCGTGCGCGATGCCGCGCGGCATGCGCACGAGCGCGCCGGGGCCGGCCTTGGTCCATGACCCATCGAGATAGAGATCGAACGTGCCCTCCAGCATGTAGATGAATTCATCCTGGGTCGGATGAATGTGCGGCGGCACGAACGTGCCCGGCGGATCGAGCGTTTCGAACGCGAAGCAGTCGTCGCTCTCGGCCTTGAGCCAGTAGGTGTGGCCGAGAATGCTCCACGTTACGTCCTCGGTGGCGTTTGCCTTGCCGGTGCCGGCCGGTGTGATCCCTGCGGGCAGAGTCATGCGTGCCTCCCTGTTTGCTAACGCGGCATTCCGAAGTTCGAGAGATCGAATTTCTTCGCACCCTGCTTTCCGTTGATCGCGAGGTCGGCAAGCGCCTCGCCGATCGCGGCCGAATGCTTGAAGCCGTGGCCGGAGCAGGGCGAGGCCACAATGATGCGCGGCTGGCCCGGCAGTTCGTCGATGATGAAGCGCGCCTTGTCGACGCAGGTGTACATGCAGACCGCCGAGCGGTCGCATTCGGATGACGCGCCGGGAAAGTAGGGCGCGACGTATTCATCGTACATGGCGCGCGTCTCATGTTCGCTCACGGTGCGATCGATCAGCTGTGGCGACGTCGATGTATCGTATTGCTCGGTTGCGATCTTGATCGTCGGCGTGCCTTCGCCCGTCCACGGGAAGCCATAGATCGCCTGCCGGGCAGGAAGCTGCCAGATGTATACGGGAAAGCGGTCCGGCCGATAGTTTTCGATCGATGCATCTTGCTTAAGGCGAAACCAGTAAAGAACCTGGCGGCGCACGGTGAACGGCTCTCTCCGCTCGCGCGACAGCAGGCCGGGCAGCCATGCGCCCGCCGCGATGATGATCTTGTCCGCCGTGTACTCGTCGCGGTCCGTCGTCACATGCGCACGACCACCCGCTGTCGCGAAGCCGTTTGCCGTCTCGTTGGTGCGGACTTCGGCGCCCAGCGCCGCTGCTTGCTGCAACTGCGCGGCGATGCATTCTTCGGGACGAACGTAACCGGCCTCGGGCTCGAAATAGGCGCGGTCGCCATCAATGACGTTGAACGCCGGACACCGCTTCCTGATCTCGGCGTCGGTCAGCAGCTCGTGCGCAATGCCGGCCCGTTCGGCGGCCTCGATGGTGGTGGCGAGGAAGTCCAGGTTCTCATGATTTGCGGCGCGCGGGCCTTCGCCGGAAATGATCAGTGCGCCGTTCTGGACCAGCAGCGATTTCCCGGTCTTCGCTTCCAGCTCACGCCAGATCTCGTGCGAGCGAACTGCAAATTGCGTGTACTCGGGACCTTCGCCGCAGGCGAGGCGCGTGATGCGCGTCTCTCCATGACTCGAGCCGAGCCGGTGCGGCGGCGCGAACTGGTCGACACCGAGCACGCGCTGCCCGGTCTTCGCGAGTTGATAGAGCGCGGCCGAGCCCATGGCGCCGAGGCCGATCACGATGGTGTCGAACTGTTGGGTCATTGCAGACTTCGAACGAGGAAGCCCACGGCTCAGGCTTCGCCGTCCGTCTTCGGAAAGTCCCGATAGATTTCGGCGAGCGGCAGATCCACCGAAAGGGGCGTGATCCGAATGACCGCATCGAGCCCTCCAATCACTTCAGCTCCGACCGGGAAACCTGATTTCTGACGTACCCATACCCAGGCTTTCGGTTCCTCCTGCGACAACACGAAATAGGCGGACACGCTTTCGAGGCGCAGATACTCGGCGGCCTTATCGCCGAGATCGTTGGTGACTGACGGCGGAGACGGAACTTCAGCAATCAAGGCCGGTGCAGTCGTCGCCAAGTCGTGGAGTTTCCCGCCTTGCTCCACGACCACGACGTCGGGGTAGCGGACAGTGCTCGTCTCAATCCTGACGGCAAAGTCCGAAGTCAGAGCAATCCAGCGCGTGCCGTTGAGACGACGGTCCAAGGCAGCGGCGAGCCCACGCACGACCAGCGCATGACCCAGCCAACCGCCCGTCATCATGATGACCCGGCCCCTGGCAAGCTCATAACGTCCCTCGCGTCCTTCGGCCCAGGCGAGGAACGCCGCGCTATCCATCGCTCTCTGAGTTTGGACGTTCATTGGCGCCTCATGTCACGAATTGTAGACACTCTCGGCGCGCAAAAAAAGGCGCGGCTTGTGGCCGCGCCCTTCGTGTTCCAAGTCCGGATGGACTTAGAAGTCCATTCCGCCGCCCGGGGGCATTCCGCCACCGCCGCCGCCCGCGCCCTGCTTCTTCGGCACTTCGGCGACCATCGCCTCAGTGGTCACGAGCAGGCCCGCGACCGACGCGGCGCCCTGGAGCGCCTGACGCACGACCTTGGCCGGATCGATGATGCCCTTGGTGAGCATGTTCACATACTCGCCGTTCTGCGCATCGAAGCCGTAGCTGTACTGGTCCTTGTCGAGGATCTTGCCGACGATGACCGAGCCATCTTCGCCCGCGTTGAGCGCGATCTGGCGCGCCGGGGTGGAGAGGGCCTTGCGCACGATCTCGACGCCGGTCTTCTGGTCGTCGTTCTGGGTGCGGATCTTCTTCAGCGACTCGGCGGCACGGAGCAGAGCGACACCGCCGCCCGGCAGAATGCCTTCCTCGACCGCCGCGCGGGTCGCGTGCATTGCATCATCCACGCGATCCTTGCGCTCCTTCACCTCGACCTCGGTCGCGCCGCCGACGCGGATCACCGCGACGCCGCCCGCGAGCTTGGCGAGACGCTCCTGCAGCTTCTCGCGGTCGTAGTCCGAGGTAGTCTCCTCGATCTGCGCCTTGATCTGCGTGATCCGGTCCGTGATGTCGGACTTCTTGCCGGAGCCGTTGACGATCGTGGTGTTCTCCTTCTCGATCATCACCTTCTTGGCGCGGCCGAGCATGGAGAGGTTCACGTTCTCGAGCTTGATGCCGAGGTCTTCCGAGATCGCCTGGCCGCCGGTCAGGACCGCGATGTCCTGCAGCATGGCCTTGCGGCGATCGCCGAAGCCCGGCGCCTTCACGGCCGCGACCTTGAGGCCGCCGCGCAGCTTGTTGACGACGAGCGTGGCGAGAGCCTCGCCTTCCACGTCCTCGGCGATGATAACCAGCGGCTTGCCGGTCTGCACCACCGCCTCAAGCAGCGGGAGCAGCTCCTGCAGGCCCGAGAGCTTCTTCTCGTTGATGAGGATGTAGGCGTCGTCGAACTCGACGCGCATCTTGTCGGCGTTGGTGATGAAGTAGGGCGAGATGTAGCCGCGATCGAACTGCATGCCCTCGACGATGTCGAGCTCGGTCTCGAGGCTCTTTGCCTCCTCGACCGTGATGACGCCCTCGTTGCCGACCTTCTGCATCGCCTTCGCGAGGAAGTCGCCGATCTCCTTGTCGCCGTTCGCCGAGATCGTGCCGACCTGAGCGATTTCCTCGTTGGAGGTGACCTTCTTGGCGTTGGCCTTGAGGTGCTCGACCACAGCTTCGACCGCGAGGTCGATGCCGCGCTTGAGGTCCATCGGGTTCATGCCGGCGGCAACCGACTTGGCGCCTTCCTTCACGATCGCCTGGGCCAGCACTGTGGCGGTGGTGGTGCCGTCACCGGCAACATCGGAGGTCTTGGAGGCAACCTCGCGCACCATCTGCGCGCCCATGTTCTCGAACTTGTCCTCGAGCTCGATTTCCTTGGCGACCGTCACACCGTCCTTGGTGATGCGCGGGGCGCCGAACGACTTGTCGAGCACGACATTGCGGCCCTTGGGGCCGAGCGTAACCTTCACGGCATTCGCGAGAATGTCGACGCCGCGCAGCATGCGATCGCGTGCGTCGACGGCGAATTTGACGTCTTTGGCAGCCATTGTTGGATTTCCCTATTCGTTGCTGGAGTGGCCTCAGGCGGCCTTTTTCTTGGCGGCGACGGTGCCTTCGATGACACCCATGACGTCGGACTCCTTCATGATCAGGAGGTCCTGGCCGTCGATCTTCACTTCGGTGCCCGACCACTTGCCGAACAGAATCGTGTCGCCGACCTTGAGGTCGATCGGGATCAGCTTGCCCGCCTCGTCGCGGCCACCGGGGCCGACGGCGACGATCTCGCCCTGCGAGGGCTTCTCTTTGGCGGTGTCGGGAATGATGATGCCGCCGGCAGTCTTCTCCTCGGCATCGATGCGCTTGACGACGACGCGGTCGTGAAGCGGGCGGAATTTCATGTACGTCCTCCTAAATGACTGTTTGGTCGTCGGTTTTTGAAGCAGCAGCCCGTGTGGAAATGAGCCCCCAAGGCCGCTCACGTCGACATAGGTCACGGCTTTGTGAGCCACAAGGGGTCGGCCGGGAATTTTTAGCACTCGTTAACGTGGACTGCTAGCAGTCTTTATCAGCAGTCATGGCTCATTGCTGCTAGTGCCTTGATAATAAACAATTTATTCACCTTTTAGGCTTGCAATGGAACTGTCATGTGCCTGAGAGTTTGAGTCTCCGCCGACTGGAGGACCAAATGGCGAGCAGTGACTTCCGCCGTCAGATGCTGGGCTACGGCCTCACGACCGCGCACATCTTTTACCGGCGCCCCGATCATCCCTGGCTGCTCCAATCCTATGTCTGGCAGGAATACGACCTCTGCCCGAAATTCCCGGAATTGCAGCGGTTTTTGACCTTCTGGCGAAAATCCCTCGACGGAATCCTTCATTCCGTGACGGTTGCGCACTCCGGACTGATCAAACCGGCCGAAATCACCCCCGTCGACGACGTCTTCCGGCTGCACTGATTTACCTTTCCTAACGTCCCCGAACCGGCAGCGTTGAAGCTGCCGGACCGCTCAAGCTATGCTGTCCCGGGTGGTAGAAGCGCGCCGTTGGGCGCTCATTTGGGGGTGGAGAGCGATCATGGCACCGGCAAGAACGAAGACAAGTGCGCGTCGCCCAGCGGCCCGCAAGGCAATGAAGGCGCGCGCGAAACCGACACACGCATCGCGCAAGAGCGCGGCTGCACCTGCCAAGCGCTCTTCGCAGATTTTCCGCGTCAGTCATCACAGCGAGGACGATTTCGAGCTCGGGCTGCGCACCTACGCCAAGTATCGCGACCTCGGAATGGCGAAGGCCACCAGCGGTATGGTGCAGGCGCATGTCATCCGCTTCGTGCCGCCGTGTCGTCCGGAGGAAGTCTCCAAGCTGCATTATCACGATGTCGAATTTCAGATGATCTACGTGCTGAAGGGCTGGATCAAAACCGAGCTCGAAGGGCAGGGTCCACACGTGATGCGTCCGGGCAGCGCCTGGATTCAGCCGCCGAAGATCAAGCACAAGGTGCTCGACTATTCGGACGACGCTGAAGTGCTCGAAATCGTGCTGCCGGCGAATTTCGAGACGGTGGAGCTGACCTAGAAGCGATGCCGAGAATCAAATTCGACTTCGGCACGCTCACGCTGGAAGCCGAACTCCTAGACACGCCGACCGCAAAGTCCGTCCTCGAAAAACTTCCCTATGAGGCCCGCGTGATGACGTGGGGCGAGGAGGTTTATTTCGACGTGCCGGTCGACACGCCGCGCGAGAAGGATGCGCGCGCCGTTGTCACGCCGGGCGAGGTCGCCTACTGGCCGGACGGACCAAGCATTGCGCTCGGCTACGGCCGAACGCCGATCAGCCAGGGCGACGAGACGCGGCTCGCAAGCCCCTGCAACATCTTCGGCAAGCTCATCGGCGATCCGAAATCGCTCGCCAAAGTGAAAGCGGGCGCCCGCGTGAAAGTTTCGCTGGCCGGCTCGTAGCCCAATCGACGCCTGCCTGACCTCACGGTAGCATCCCGGCGCCGGGGTGCATTTTGCCCCCGCGACAAGACACGCTCGGGAGGAAGCTCATGCGGAGCCGCATTCTGTCCGCCGCCTTGTTTGCGGCGGCCTTCGTGTTTCCTGCGCAGGCCGCGGACACCGTCAAGATCGGCGTGATCTATCCGCTGACCGGAAACGCGGCGCCCGCCGGAAATTCCGCGAAGGATGCGGTCGAGCTCGGTGTCGATATTGTCAACAACGCATATCCCCAACTCAAAGGCCTGCCGCTCGCCGAGACCGCAGGGCTCCCCAATCTCGGCGGCGCAAAGATCGAACTTGTCAGTGCCGACCATCAGGGCAATCCGTCGGTCGGCCAGAACCAGACACTGCGGCTGATCTCGCAGGACAAGGTCGTGGCGATGCTTGGCGCGTATCACTCGTCCGTCGCGCTCACCGCAACGGCCGCGGCCGAGCGGCAAGGCATTCCGTTCCTCGTCGCAGACTCGGTCGCGCTCAACATCACGCAGCGCGGCTTCAAGTGGACTTTCCGCGTCGGCCCGATCGCGCCTGATTTCGCAAAGGCCTATACGACGTTTCTCACCGAGCTGAAGAAGTCCGGCAAGAAGATCGACTCGATCGCCATCGTGAACGAGAACACCGACTACGGCACCTCGGTCGCGGCAAGCGTGGCGGAGGCCGCCAAAGCGGCCAACATTCCGATCGCCGCGCAGGTCCCTTACAATGCGAACTCCACCGACGTGTCGGCACAGGTGCTGCAGCTCAAAGACAAGAAGCCCGACGCGGTGATCTTCATCAGCTACACGGCCGACACGATCCTCTATTTCAAAACAATGAAGAATCTCGATTACCTGCCGCCGATCATCATCGGCGACGATGCGGGTTTCTCGGATCCGACGTTCATCCCGAACGTCGGCGACATCGCTCAAGGCGCGGTCAACCGCAGCGCCTGGGATACCGGCACGCCCGGCAGCGTCAGCTTCACTATCAACGAGATGTTCAAGAAGAAGTACGGGCGCGATCTGGACGACACCAGCGCGCGCTGGATGCAGGGCTTCCTGGTGCTCGCCGAGGCGATCAACCGGGCGGGCTCGACCGCGCCGGAGAAGATCCAGGCCGCGCTGAAGGCGACCGATCTCAAGCCCGATCAGCTCATGATCGGCTATCGCGGCGTCAAGTTCGACGAGACGGGGCAGAACACGCTCTCGGCGACCTACCTGATCCAGCTGCACGGCAAGGAATACAAGTCCGTATGGCCGGAGGATCGTGCGACCGCGAAGTTCGAATATCCGATGAAAGGGTGGCGGCAGTAGCAATGATCGAATGGTTTGAAGATTTTACGCTCGGCATGAAGTTCAAGAGCGGAACGCACAAAGTCACCGAGGAGGACATCAAGAGGTTTGCCGCCGAATTCGATCCGCAACCGATGCATCTTGACGATGCCGCGGCACGCAAAACCTTGTTCAAGGGTTTGGCGGCGTCAGGCTGGCACACGGCCGCCATGGCGATGAACCTGTCTGTTCAAGTCCGTCCCTTCGGCCCGCATCCGCTGATCGGGCTCGGCGTCGACAATTTGCGCTGGATGCTGCCGGTGCGCCCCGGTGACGAACTCCATGTCGAGGGGGAAGTCGTCAGCCTGACGCCCTCGAAAACGAAACCTCAAGGAATCGTGCTGATCAAATGGACGGCGTTCAATCAGAACGGGGATGCTGTCTATACGTTCACCCCGATCGGCATCGTCCCATCTCGTCCACCCAACTAAGGAACCCTATGAAGCTCTTTACCTACTGGCGCTCGCAGGCCGCTTTTCGCGTGCGCGTCGCAATGCGGCTGAAGGGCCTTGCGATGGAGAAGGTCTCGCTCGATCTGCTCAAGGGCGATCAGTTCGCACCGGATTACCAGAAGCTCAATCCGGAAGGTGTGGTACCGACCTTGATCGACGGCGACGGACCGCCGTTGGTGCAGTCACTCGCGATCCTCGAGTATCTCGAAGAGAAATATCCTGAACCGCCCATCCTGCCGAAGGACCTGCGCGCGCGTGCGCATGCCCGCGCGCTCGGCCAGATGGTGGCGATGGACGCGCACCCGTTCATGGTACCGCGCGTGCGCAAGTATCTTGAGCAGGATCTTGGGCTCGACGAGCCGGCGCGCATGAAATGGATACAGCATTGGGTCGATCTTGCCAGCAAGGCGGTCGAGGAGACGCTGGCGCGCGATCCGCGCACCGGCAAGTTCTGCGTCGGCGACCAGGTGACGGTCGCCGACCTCTGCCTTGCCGCGCATCTCACCAGCGCCAAGGTGCTGCTCGGCCGCGACCCTTCCGACTATCCGAACGCCGGCCGCATCTACGCGACCTGCATGGCGATGGACGCTTTTTCCTCCGAGCATCCGCTGCGCCAGCCGGACGCACCCGCGACGCATTGAATGCGCGCTGCGCTCGCTCTCGCCGCCTGCTTTCTGGTTCTCTTCGTGGGCGGCGGGGCCCGGTTCGCCATCGGGCTGACCTTCCGGCCGATGGTCGACGAGTTCGGCTGGGCGCGCGGCGAGTTAGGGCTTGCCGTCGGCGCCTACATGCTGGTGTCCGCGGTTGCGACCTTTGTCGCGGGCCGTCTCGCGGATCGGCTCAGCCCGCGCGCGCTGCTGATTGGCGGCACTGTCATCGGCGGGATCGGCATCGGTCTGATGAGCCTTGTGGCCCAGCCGTGGCACGCGCTCGTTCTCTATGGCGTGGTATTCGCGATCGGCAACGGCATCGCCTCGCTGGTGATCGTCGGCGTGATCGTGATGCGCATCTATCCGGGCCGCGCCGGGCTTGCGAATGCGGTCGCGATCTCCGGGATGAGCGTCGGGCAGCTCATGATGATCGCGGTGCTGGCGAGCCTGCTGGCGCAGATCGGCTGGCGTTCGGTGTTCGTGTGGATCGGCATCGCGCATGTGCTGCTGCTGCCGCTGCTGCTGCCGCTGCCGGGAGCGTCCGGGACCCAGCGGGCCGCGACGGCAAGCCTGTCGCTTGGCGAGGCCGCGCGCACGCCTCGCTTCTGGCTGCTGCTTGCTATCTACGCGATCTGCGGTCTCGATGATTTCTTCGTCACGACCCATGTGGCTGCCTTCGCGCAGGACCGCGGCCTGGGCATTCTCGCGGCCGGCAATCTGCTCGCCTTCATG
Source organism: Xanthobacteraceae bacterium (assembly GCA_049698215.1). Taxonomy (GTDB): domain Bacteria; phylum Pseudomonadota; class Alphaproteobacteria; order Rhizobiales; family Xanthobacteraceae; genus PALSA-894. The sequence goes on from JBAVXH010000073.1 coordinate 16,250, forward strand.
GGCCTGACTGGCCTCGCCGGGGTTATCGCCTCTGGCCTCGCGAGCGACCGGATCGGGCCGGTCTGGCCCACCGCTATCGCCTTTGCGGCGCGTATCGTCGTGTTCGGCTGGATCGCCGTCGACCAGTCGACGGGTTCGATTGCGGTCTTCGCACTGGTGTTCGGCGCGACGTTTCTGGTCACCGCACCGCTCACGGTCGTCTTCGTGCGCGAGAGCTTCGGTACCAAGAATCTTGGCGCGCTCACCGGCTTGATCACCATGGTGCATCAGATCTTCGGCGGCATCGGCGCCTATGCGGGCGCGGCGATATTCGATGCGACCGGCGCCTACGATGCGGCATTCGTGCTGATGCTGGGCTCCGCGATCGTCGCGCTCATGCTGACGCTGGCCCTGCGGCGCCCGCGCTCAGCATCGATGTGATTTGCGGGCCCGCGCAACGCGCGCGAACCCGCATGACAAGTGAGGTGGGCGGCCTGCTACTTCGCCGCGATCAGCCGCCGCAGCTCTTCGATCTGCTGCTGCTGCTGCTGCACCACCGCGACCAGATCCGCGACGACGTTTTGCGTCTTGACCACGTAGGGTTTGCCCTCATTCAGCCCGACAAGTGCCGGGTCGACGGCGGCGACTTCCTCGGCGATCAGCCAGTGCTCCGGCACGTCGGGCGTCTGCTTGTACGAGCCCGTTTGCGGCCGAAGCGCCATGATGTTGGCGAGCGCCACACTCGACGGGAGCTCGCCAGCGATGTTCTTCACGTGCCGCGTCGACATGATGCAGCTCAGGGTTCCGTTTGCGCTGCTTTGAATGCCGCTGCCGCAGCCGGCAACGCCCTCAAATCGCACGCTACCTGTCGTATGCAGCTTTGCCGCCGGAGCACTCATGCCGATGCCGACATTGCCGCCGATGAAGGTCATCACCGCAGCGTTCGGGTTGAAGGCGGAGTCGAAAATGGAGAGCTTATCGGCGTTTAAGTCTACGTCGGCATTCAGCCCAAGGAAGAACTTCGGCGTGGCGTTCGTTCCGAAGCTGAGAAGCGCGTAGTTGCCTGCGGTGTTGGCCGGCCGGTCGACCAATATCTGCGAATTGATCGCGGCGACGTGGAGCTTTTTCGACGGCGATGCCGTGCCAATCCCGACATTGCCGTCTGTGCTGATGTCCACGCTGCTGGTCGGAGCGCCCGGCCGGATGCGGAACGGGAGTTTGCTGCCGCTGGTCACGTCGCGGATGAAGAAGTTTGCCTCGTTGCCGGCGATGTCCCAGGTCTGCTCCCCCCAGCCGCCGGACTTCAATTGCTCGAGGCGATGCGCTGGCGTATTTCCGGTGGCGATATGCACGTCGAGCGCGGGCGACGAGGTGCGCAGGCCGAGCCTCCCGGCGCTGTCGACGAACATTGAATTGGTCGGCGCACCGGCGATCACGGTGAAGGGCGTTTTCGCGCCGGTGACGTCGTCAATGGAGAACTTGTTTGCACCGCCGCTTTCCGAGTCGTTGGCGGTGAGTTGCCACTTGTTGTTGGGGAAACCCTTCGACGTGCTGGTGTCCTCGAACTTGATGCGCGTATTGTTTTCCTTCAAACGCAGAGTGTCGAAGCTGAACACCTCGCCGTCTTTGCAGTCGAATCCGATACAGGTGCTGCCGATGACGATAAGATCATCGTTGATGACAAAGTCCGCCGCGGCCTCGCCCGCGAACAGCACGCTGGCGATGAGGGTGACGGCCGATATGCGCAATGTCGTATACATGATTATTTCCTCTCTGGGCGCGTGAGCAACACCACCGGCTCGTTCGGGAGGGCTTTTTCGCGCTCGGGCGTCTTTGGATCGAACTTCTCGATCGTTCCCCCGGAGACATGGAAAACGCCGCTCGCGGACACTGTCTGCAGAACCGAGGTGGTTGGACCGCCGTCCCGCCCGTTATCCAGCGCGGTTCGCACCGGCAGCTTTTCCTCGCTCGAGGCGGTTACTTCGAAATTGTACATGCCGTCATCGAAGCCGCCGAAGCGGCTCAGATCGATCGTGGGCACTTCGCGGTCGGCCGAGGCGCGTGCGTGGAAGCCGTTCGGGCCGGACACGCTCAAGGTAAAGTTGGTATAGATCGCGGCAGTTACGGTGGGCGCGAACCCGACTTGCGTATCGCCGAAGCGGGGGGCTCCTTTGAGGTCCTGCCCCAGGCACGTGCTGGAGAGGCTGGCGGCGAGGCAGGCCGCCAGGCCCAAACTTGTGAATCGCATTGGCTGGTCTCCCGATCTGGAATGGAAAAATTCCCGCAATCGGGCGATTGCTCCGGCCCCCAACCTTGATTAGCAATCTTGAGCTGGCGGACTCAAGGCAGAAACAACCTGAATTTGTATCTCTTGTATCATTGAGGTAAGGCAGCCAACGGTCTGCGGGTCACTCCGGCTTCACACCCGTCTCACGGATGATCCGCTCGTATTTCGCGCGCTCGGCCGTCACGAATGAAGCAAACTCCGCGACCGACATCGGCGTGACATTGGCACCCGCATCGAGCAGCTTCTGCCGCGTGTCGGGATCGGCGAGGATCTTGTTGATCTCGCTGTTGAGCCGCGCGATCACCTCGGGCGGCGTTGCCTTCGGTGCGAAGAAGCCCTGCCAGAGCGTGAAATCGAAATCGGGGAATCCCGTCGCCTCCGCGACGGTCGGGATGTCGGGCGCTGCGTCCGAGCGCTTGACCGAGGACACGGCGAGCACCTTCACGGTGCCGGCCTTCATCATCGGCATCACCGGCGGAAAGCCGGGAAAATACATGTCGACGTGGCCGCCGATAATGTCGTTCAGCGCCGGGCCTGCACCCTTGTAGGGCACGTGAACCAGCTTGCCCGGGAGCTTTGCGCTGAGGTATTCGCCTGCGAAATGGCCGGGCGTGCCGGTGCCAGCCGACGCGAAGGAGAACGGCTTGCCGGACTCCTTCAGCGCCTTGAACATCTCCGCCATGGTCGCGTAGGGCGCTTTTGCCGGCACGGTAAGGGCGAGCGGAACCACGGTTGCGAGCGCGATCGGCGCAAACGCCTGCGGGTCGTAACTCAGTCCCTTCATCCAGAACTGGTTGACCACCATCTCGCCGGTCTGCCCGACGAGCAGCATGTGTCCGTCCGGCGGCGCGTTGGCCACGGATGTGGCGCCGATTGCGCCGCTTGCGCCAGCGCGGTTCTCCACGACGACCGTCTGCCCGAGCGCGGGCCCAAGCTTGTCCGCGATGATGCGCGCGACGACATCGCCCGTGCCACCGGGCGCATAGGCGACGATGAGATGGACCGGCTTCGACGGGAATGGTTGCGCGGAGGCGGGCAGCGTGGCGAATAGCGCGATAGCAAGGAGGATCACGCGAGCCATAGAGGCCTCATTGAGTGAATGCGATGCGCGGACCCTATTGCAGGAGGTTGTGGCTGACCAGCCGGTGCCGAAAAGGACCGTGCCGGCGTCGGGACGCCGGCACGGAACATGGCTGTGCTGTGCTGGCCCTACTTCGCGGCGAGGCGACGTTCAAGCTCGTCGATACGCCGCTGCTGCTGCTGCACCACCGCGACCAGGTCGGCCACCACGTTCTGCGTCTTCACGACATGCGGTTGGCCATTGTTGAGGCCGACGAGCGCCGGGTCGACCTCCGCCACCTCCTCGGCGATGAACCAGTGCTCCGGCATACCCGGCGTATCCTTGAACGACCCGGTTTGCGGGCGGAGCGCCATGATGTTGGTCAAGGCGGTTGCGGGCGCGAGATCGCCCGTGATGGTCTTGAACTGCCGCGACGATGCAAGGCACGACAGATCGCCGGCAGCGTTACTCTGGATACCGGACCCGCAGTTCGCAACGCCCGCGAAGCGGACCGACCCGATCGTGTGAAGCCGCGCGGCAGGAATGATCGTGCCGATGCCCACATTGCCCGCTGAGTCGATGGTCAGCCGCGCTGTGGATGCTGTCCTGATCGTCGCCTTGCCCTCCTGGCTTCCGATTTCGATCAGCGCCCCGCTATTGTCGACATACTGAATGCTGGCTCCGGCCGCTGCCGTATTCCTCAAACGGCCGACTTCGAAAATTGCGTCGGTCCGCAGGACGTCCAGCTTGTTCGCTGCGCCCGCCATTCCGATCCCGACATTGCCGGTGGCGGTGATATCGAGAGTGCTTGTGGGTGCGCCCGGCCGGATACGCAGTGGCAGCCGGCTGCCGCTGGTCACGTCGCGGACGAAGAAGTTTGCCTCGTTGGCGCCGATATCCCAAGTCTGCGCCGGAAAGCCGCCGCCTGCCGTCTGCTCAAGGCGAATCGCCGGCGTGTCGGTCGTGCTGATCGTCAGATCGAGTCCCGGCGCAGCCGTGCCGAGGCCCACATTGCCGGAGGAAGCGACGAAGAGAGAGTTGGCTGGTGCGCCGGCGGTGACCTTGAACACCGAACGGCTGGCGGTGGCGTCGTCGATGGAGAAGAAGCTGGCGCCGCCACTCGCCGAATCGTTGATGGTGATCCGCCACTTGTTCGCCGGGAAACCGGCCGACACGCTGGTGTCGTCGAAGAAGATGCGCAGATTGTTTTCGCGCAGGACGATCGTGTCGAAGCCAAAGCCGCCGGACGGCGGACAGTCGAGGCCGACGCACAGGCTGCCGTTGACGTTAAGATCCTGCGCGCCCGCGATACCGGCCGGTACCAAGACCGCGGCGATAAGCGCTGAGCGCAATGCCGAGAGAGCATGGAGTTTTGTCATCGCTTGCTCCTCCTATCGCGCGTCTTTGTCGAGCCGCGCTGGCTGCGCGGTCGAGGGTTTCACGATCGTGCCGCCTTTCACGAGAAACTGTCCGCTGCGCGAGACATCCTTGAGCTTCGCATCCGTTGGGCCGCCGCTTCGTCCATTGTCGAGTGTGGTTCTGACCGGGACCTTCTCGTCGGTCGAGGCGGTCAGCTGATAGTGGTAGGTTCCGTCGTCGAACGGGCCGACGCGGCGCAGATCGATCGCCGGCGAGGTGCTGCGCGCCGATGCGCTTGCGTTGAAGCCATTCGGTCCGGCGACCGTCAGCGTCACAACGCCGAAAAGCTTATCCAGCTTGAACTCCACGGTCGTGCCGGAGAACTGCTCGGTCGCCGGCAAGTCGTTGGCAAGGCATGCGTGCGGAAGGCTGGCGGCGATCAACGCCGCCAAGCCCAGTGCTGTGGATTTCATCAGACGTCTCCCTGATACGAGCGCAACCCAATTTCACGGTGGGGCGCTCTACCCGTGCGGTTGCCATAAACAACCATTAGATGTGGCGAGCGCAAGGCAGTTTGTCGCGTTTGTATCGCGTTGCGTCGCAACGTCGCGCCCGCCGCTCCCGCAAAACGCGCCGTAGCCGGTGGGCCAGTCGCAAAGTCCGGAAAAAGCGTGCGTGCCTACATTGGCGTTAGCGGCAGGCTCGCCATGTAGGTGACCGCCGAGCCGACATGCTCGGCGTCCATGCGCGGCTCAGCCTTCATCGAGCCGTCCGGCTGCGGATATGATCGGCGTCACGCCGGTTCTGGCATCTTGCCGCAGGGCTGTGACGCCTCTTGATCTTGTGCGCCGCGCAAATCTATGGTAGAAAATGATAGTGATAAAAGTATAAATTGTGCAATTGTGAGCTAATATTCTTTGCCGAAAAAGAGTTTGATGCGGATAGGAGATTCAGATGGGTATCGTGGTGCTCGTCAAACGCTCTCTCTGCCGATTTGCTTTCTTGTTGAGTCTTGCCTTTTCGCTGACGTTTGCTGTGGTCGCGGCAGCGCAGGGGCAGAACGTGCTGTTCCAGCCGCTCGCCGACAATCAGATCGCCAGTGCTTCACCAGAACAATCGCGCGCCATCGCGACGCTTCGCGCGAAACCGACGACGGCGTCTTTGCAACTCGTCCGCATCAACACCGACGCCTTGCGCGGCAACAACACGATGATGGCGTTCGGCGGCGGCGCAAATGTACAGGTCAACCGGCGAGACCTGATCACACGGAGCGCTCAGGATTTTACCTGGGTTGGCACGTTGCCAGCCAGCGCTGGCGACGCGACCCTGGTGGTGCACAACGGCAACGTCACCGGGACCGTCCGGATCGGAACTGATCTCTACCGGATAACGCCGGTCGGCAGCGGCATTCACGCCGTCATCAAGGTCGATCAGCGCCGGTTCCCGCCGGAGCATCCACCGAGCTTCCAGGAGCGCGAAAGGCGTGGCGATGCGCGCCCACCGGGAGCAGCCCGGGGCGCGGCAGTTCCGGTTGAGATCACCGTCCTCGTCGGGTACACGCCGTCGGCCCTCTTGGCGGAACCGAACATGGCGGCCTTGATCCAGTTGGCGGTCGACGAAACCAACCAATCCTACCTCAACAGCAACATCAATATCACCTTAAGCCTTGTTGGCACCCTTGAGGTGATGAACTATTCGGAAGCCGGGAAGAGCTTCGACCGCATCATGTGGGATCTGTTTGGCGGATCCACCCCGGGCATGGCCGAAGTGCACCGTCAACGCGACCTCTTGGCCGCCGACCTGGTTGCCGTCATCGTCAACAATCCAACGTACTGCGGATTGGCGGACGCCATTATGGCGACCGCGGCGACGGCCTACGCGCTCGTCTACTACGACTGCGCGACCGGCTATTATTCGTTCGGTCACGAACTTGGGCATTTGCAGGGTGCGCGTCACAATCCCGCCAACGATCCGACCTCACTTCCGTTTCCGTACGGCCACGGGTATCAACACCCGCCGTGGCGAACGATCATGGCCTATAATTGTCCCGGCTCATGTACGCGCCTCCAATATTGGTCCAACCCGGACATCCTTTATGCCGGCGTGCCAATGGGCACCGCGGCGCTGAGCAACAACGCGCGCGTGCTCAACGAGACTGCGTCCACGGTGGCTGCATTTAGGCCTCTTCCGGCCGCGCATGCCGCCTATTGTCGTTTCGTCGGCAATTCCCCCAATATTTATTTTTCTTGCGGGACGGCAAGCGCGAGCAAGTTCGGAGATTACGACATCAATAGCGGGCCGTGGTCGCAGGGTGGTCTAGACCCGGGCTACGCCGACAGCCCACGGTTCCTTGTCGACGTAAACGCGGACGGAAAGCCGGACTACTGCCGGTTCGTTGGCAATGCTCCAAACATCTTCCTCTCGTGCGCACTGCAGACGAGCGACATATTCGGACAGTACGATGTCAATAGCCAGCCGGGATTTGATGCGGGCTATGCCAACATGCCGCGGTTCATGGCTGATGTGAACGGTGACGGAAAAGCGGATTACTGCCGGTTCGTCGGAAACGCGCCTAACATATCTCTCTCATGTGCGCTTTCGACCGGGACGACCTTCGGCACCTACGACGTCAACAGTCAGCAGGGATTTGATGCGGGCTATGCCAACATGCCGCGGTTCATGGCTGATGTGAACGGTGACGGAAAAGCGGATTACTGCCGGTTCGTCGGAAACGCG
>JBAVXH010000074.1:0-3039 GCA_049698215.1 Xanthobacteraceae bacterium
GCCCCTCGCAGCGCGCGAGCAGCGCCTGTGCTTCAGCAAGCGCGCCCCATTCAAGCGCGCCGCCGCCGATCGTGCCGGTGAAAGCGCCAGATGGCGCCACCACCATGCGGGCGCCAACCTCGCGCGGGCTCGAGCCTTGCGCCTGCGCGAGAGTCACCAGCGCTGCCGCGCCGTGCTCGGCGACGAAGCGCTCGATGGTCGGCCACACGGACATCAGTGACCCTTCACCGCCTGTACGGCGCGCAGGATCGACTCCGGCGTTGCCGGCGCATCGAGCGGCACGGGCTTGTCCGGGTCGAGGCTGTGGATCGCATCGGCAATCGCCGCAAACACGGAGATTGCCAGCATCAGCGGCGGCTCGCCGACCGCCTTGGAGCGATAGATCGTGTCCTCCCGGTTTGGGCCATCCCAGAGCGTGATCTGGAAGTGCTCGGGCACATCCGACGAGCAGGGAATCTTGTAGGTCGACGGCGCATGGGTGAGCAGACGCCCGTCCTGATGGAACACGAGTTCTTCCGTCGTGAGCCAGCCCATACCCTGCACAAAGCCACCCTCGATCTGGCCCTTGTCGACAGCCGGATTGAGGGAGCGGCCGACGTCGTGGACGATGTCGACGCGCTGCACTTTCATCTCGCCGGTGGTCACGTCCACCAGCACTTCCGAGCACGCCGCGCCATAGGAGAAATAGAAGAACGGGCGGCCTTTGCCCCCGGCGGCGTCCCAGTGAATTTTCGGCGTGCGATAAAAGCCGGTCGAGGAGAGCGACACGCGCGCGAAATACGCCTTGCGGATCAGTTCGGCGAACGGGACCGACTGATTGCCGATAAACACGCGGTTATCGCGGAACTCGATCTGGTCCGGCGTCACCTCCCAGTTCTCGACCGCAAAGGCAATCAGCCTCTCCTTGATCGTCCCGGCCGCGTTCTTCGCGGCCCAGCCGTTGATGTCGGAGCCGGATGAGGCGGCGGTCGCCGACGTGTTCGGCACCTTGGCGGTCGTCGTCGCGGTGATCTTCACATGCGCGATGTCGACGCCGAATTCTTCCGCCACCACTTGCGCGACCTTGATGTAGAGCCCCTGCCCCATCTCGGTGCCGCCGTGATTCAGGTGGATCGAGCCGTCCTGATAGACGTGCACCAGCGCGCCGGCCTGATTGAGGTGCGTGGTGGTGAACGAGATGCCGAATTTTACCGGCGTCAGCGCAAGGCCGCGCTTGAGCGTCGCGCTTCCGGCATTGAACGCCGTGATCTTGCGGCGGCGCGTGCGATACTCGCTCATCGCCTCGCAGCGCTCGATCAGCGGCAGCAGGATGTTGTCCTCGACGAACATGCCGTAAGGCGTGACGTCGCGGCCTTCCTGGTAGAGGTTGCGCTTCCGGATATCGAGCGGATCGCGGTTGAGCTTCCAGGCGATCTCGTCGATCACGCGCTCGGCCACCATCATGCCCTGCGGCCCGCCGAAACCGCGGAACGCCGTGTTCGACACGGTGTTCGTTTTCATCCGCTTGGTGGTGATGGTCGCGGCCGGCAGGTAATACGCATTGTCGGCGTGGAACATGGCGCGATCGTTGATTGCGCCCGACACGTCGGCCGAATAGCCGCAGCGCGAGGCCATCACGGTTTCCAGTGCCTGGATGCGCCCGTCGATGTCGACGCCGACTTCGTAGTCGGCAAGAAAATCATGCCGCTTGCCGGTAAGAGTCATGTCGTCATCGCGGTCGAGCCGGATCTTGCACGGGCGGCCGGTGACGCGGGCGCCGAGCGCTGCGATCGCCGCCCATTGCGCGGCCTGCGTCTCCTTGCCGCCGAACGCGCCACCCATGCGGCGCACCTCGACGGTTACATCGCCGACCGGCACGTTGAGTACGTCAGCGACCAGATGCTGCATCTCGCTCGGATGTTGCGTGGAGGTGTGGATCAGCATGTCGCCGTCTTCCCCGGGGATGGCGAGCGACACCTGGCCCTCGAGATAGAAATGCTCCTGCCCGCCGATGCGCAGGCGCCCTTTCATACGATAGGCGCTTTCGGCGAGCGCGGCGGCGCTGTCGTCCTTGCGGAAGGTGTAGTCGGGCAGGATGTGCTGGTCGGCCGCGAGCGCGTCATCGACGCTGACGCAGTGCGTCCCGGTCGCGACCTCGAATTTGGCGAGCTTTACGGCGCGGCGCGCTTCGCCGCGCGTCTTCGCCACCACCGCGAACGCGACCTGTCCATGAAACTCGATCCGGCCATCGACGAACACCGGATCGTCGTGCAGCACCGGCCCGACATCGTTCCTGCCGGGGATATCGGCGGCGGTGAGCACCGCGAGCACGCCGGGCACGGCGTGCACCGCATCGAGGTCGATGCCGAGCAATTGGCCGGCGGCGACCGGCGCACCGCCGACCGCGATGTGCAGCAGCCCTTCCGGCTCGCGGATGTCGTCGACGAAGGTCGCGGTGCCTGCGACGTGCTTGGGTGAAGAGTCGTGGCGCAACGCGCGGCGCACCACGCGCAGGCGCAATTCCTCCGAGCGGCGGTCAAGCTGAAGCGACATCCGCCGCCTCCCGGAAGCCGACAACGCGCGTCTGTTGTGTCGAGGCTCCGCCGATCTCGGTCAGCGCCCGGCGCAACAGCGCGCGCGCGGCATCGAGCCGGTATTTGGCGCTCGCGCGCAGATCGTCGATTGGGGAAAAATCCTGCCCAAGAGCTTCGATCGCCTCTTCCAATGTTTTCGGCCGGTCCAGATAGGTCTCGATCAGCGCTTTTTCGGCGTTGCGCGCGCGCTGCGGGATCGCCGCCATGCCGCCATAGGCGATACGCGCGCCCGCGATGCGCCTGCCGTCGACGCGAAACTTGAACGCGCCCATCACGGCGGAAATATCCGAGTCGAAGCGCTTGGAGATCTTGTAGCAGCGGAAGTGCTCGCCCTCGCCGAATTTTGGAACCCGCACCACGCGCACGAACTCGCCGGACTGGCGGTCCTGCTTGCCGTAATCGAGAAAATAGTTCTCGAGCGGCAGCGTGCGCGGGCGCTCGCCGCGCTGCAGGCCGAGCGTTGCCC
>JBAVXH010000075.1:0-10445 GCA_049698215.1 Xanthobacteraceae bacterium
GGGCAAAGCGCCGCGGAGCGGCGCGTGCCCACGTCGTTCGATTCGAATCGAGCACGCGTGGGCACGACGCGCAAGCGCGCGCCTTTGCCCACCCTACTGCTGCTACTGCTGCCTTAGCCCCAGTTCCTCGATAAGCTGCTTCTGCTCGCCGATCTGCTGCATCGCGTAGGCGTGATAGTCCCCCGTGTTCAGATAATACGGCTCCATGTCGAGCTTCGCGATCGTGTCCCGGTAGGACTGCTCCTCCATGCCCTTCTTGAAGGCATCGTGCAGCACCTTTACGACCGCTGGGTCCATGCCCTTCGGCCCGCCGATCCCGAACGGCGAGTTCGACACCATGTTGATGCCGGTCTCCTTGAGCGTCGGCACGTCCGGCCAGTTCTTGGTGCGCTCGGCGCCCCAGGTTACGAGCAGGCGAAACTTGCCAGCGTTGACAAGCTCGGCCCAGCCGGTCGAGTCGGCCGTTGCGTCGATATGCCCGCCTAGCGTCGCATTCATGTTGTCGGCGCCGCCCTTGAACGGCACCTGCGTCCACTTGATGCCCTTCTGCTTGGCGATCTGCTCCATGGTGATGTGCAGGCTCGAGCCGGCGCCGGGCGTGCCGTAGTTGACCTTGCCGGGGTTGGCCCGCGCGTGCTCGACCATGTCGTTGAACGTCTTGAACGGAGAATCCGCGCGCACCACCACGCCGAACGTGTAGCCGGTGAGGTGGATCACGTAGGTGAAGTCCTTCGCCGGGTCGAACGTCGCCTTCTGAATGTACGGGATCCGGAACACGCTGATCGGAAGCTGTGCGACCGTGTAACCATCCGGCTTCGCGTTCGCCGCCATGTTGGAAGGGCCGAGCGTGCCGGCCGCGCCGGCGCGGTTCTCGATCACGATCGACTGGCCGAGATGCTTCTCGGTCGCGGTCGCGAGCGCGCGCATCGCGATGTCGGTCGAGCCGCCGGGCGGCCACGGCACGATCAGCGTCACCGGCCGCGTCGGAAATTGCTGCGCACTCGCGCTCGCGGCGAACGCAATGAACGCAGCCGCAGCCAAGATCAGTCTTCTCATGTGTTCGCCCCGTTTTGGAAACGCTCGACGCGTTATTGCTGCCGCAATCCCAGCTCTTCGACAAGCTGCTTCTGCTCGGCGATCTGCTGCTTCGCGTAGGCCTGATAGTCGGCCGTGTTGAGGTAGTACTCTTCCTGGTCGAGCCTCGCCATCGCGTCCAGATAGGACTGCTCCTTCATGCCTTTCAGGAAAGCGTCGTGCAGCACCTTCACCACCGCCGGGTCCATGCCCTTCGGCCCCGCGATGCCGAACGGCGAGTTCGACACCATGTTGATGCCGAGGTCCTTCAGGGTCGGGACGTCCGGCCAGTTCTTGGTTCGCGCCGCGCCCCAGGTCACCAGCAGCCGCGCCTTGCCGTCGTTGACGGCGCCGGCCCAGCCGGTCGAGTTCGACTCCACGTCGATGTGTCCGCCGAGCAGCGCGGTCAAGCTGTCGGCCTGACCCTTGAACGGCACCATCGTCCACTTGATGCCCTTCTGCTTGGCGATCTGCTCCATGGTGATGTGCAGGCTCGTGCCCGGGCCCGGCGCCCCGTAGTTGATCTTGCCGGGATTCGCCTTGGCGTAGTCGAGCAACTCGTTGAACGTCTTCCACGGCGCGTCGGCGCGCACCACCACGCCGAACGTGTAGCCGGTGACCTGGATGATGTAGGTAAAATCCTTCGCCGGGTCGTAATTGGTTTTCTGGATGGCAGGCAGGCGGAACACCGTAATCGGGATCTGTGCCACGGTGTAGCCGTCCGGCGCCGCGCTCGCCGCCATGTTGGCGGGACCGATCGTGCCGGATGCACCGGGCTTGTTCTCGATCACGATCTTCTGGCCGAGATGCTTTTCCGTCGCGAGCGCGAGCGCGCGCATGCCGATGTCGGTGCCGCCGCCGGGCGGCCATGGCACCACCAGGGTCACCGGCCGTGTCGGAAACTGCTGCGCCTGAGCGACGGTCGAAAGAACGGCGATTGCTGCAGCGAGCAGCAGCCTCATGTCACCCTCCCTCGCCGCGGGATTTTTCGTTATGGTCGCGGCCGTTCGTGAGGATGCCCAAAGGCGGGCGGCACCGCAACGGAGGCGGCTGTGGCGTATTGGCTGTTGAAGACCGAGCCCGATGCCTATTCGTGGGACGATCAGGTCAAGAAGGGCGCGAAGGGCGACGCCTGGACCGGCGTGCGAAACTTTGTCGCGCGCAAGAACCTGCAGGCGATGAAGAAAGGCGACCGCGCCTTCTTCTATCACACCGGCGACGAGAAGCAGGTCGTCGGCATCGTCGAGATCATCAAGGAAGCCTACAAGGACCCGACCGACGAGAAGGGCGTATTCTACGCGGTCGACACGAAGGCGGTCGAGCCGGTGCCCAAGCCCGTGACGCTGGCGGCGATCAAAGCCGAGGCGAAATTGAAGACCATGGCGCTCGCGCGCGAGCCGCGCCTTTCGGTACAGCCGGTGACGGACGAGGAGTGGAAGCTGGTGTGCAAGATGGGTGGGGTGAAGGGATAATCGACGGGTGGTCATCGCCTGCAGAGGCGGGCGATCCAGTAGACACAGATCGTTCGAAATCGCACGGTCAGTGTTTACTGGGTGCCCCGCCTTCGCGGGGCATGACGAACGAGAGGCTGGCGCGAGTTCACGCCGCCATACTGGCCACGACCTGCGCCAGAAGCTGCTCGCGATGCGTTGGCGAGCGGCGGCGTTTCAATAGCTCTGAGAAGCGAGCCAGCTTGCCGTTCTCGAAAGCCGCCACCACGGTCTGGTGCACATAGCTCTTGCGGCAGATCGCCGGCGTGTTCGAAAGCTCTTCCGAGACCGCGGTGACGGCTTCCTTCACCTGCCGCCTTCGTCCGCGCTCGCTCGAGGCGGGCTCGATATGCGCCAGCGCCTCGAGCGCTGCGGCGGAAGCACTCAGCGTGCGGAAATCCTTCAGCGAGATCTTCACGCCCGCGATCTCGCGCAGGAACGCGTTGACCTCGCTCGCCGTCACGGAACGCGTCTCGCCGTTCTCGGTCGGATACTGAAACAGGCGCCTCCCCGGCAGCGCACGCAGCACATTGATCGCCATCGCGGCGCGCGGACAGCGGAAGTCCTTCTCGATGCGCTTGCCGCCCTTGGCGCGGAATTTCAGCACGATGCGCGCGCCGTGCACCTCGACGTTCGACTTCAGCAGAGTCGTGGCGCCGCGCGTGCCATGGTCCTTGAGGTAGCTCTCGCTGCCTGGCCGGATCGCGCTGCACGCGATGAGCTCGATCACCGCCGCAAGCGCGAACTCGCGTGTCGGCTCCGCGACCCCAAGGTGCTTGTTCACCGCCCGGCGAACGCGCGGCATCGCCTCGACCAGCCGCTGCAAGCGCTTCGCCTTGCGCCGCTCGCGCACCTTCTCCCAGTCGGCATGATAGCGGTACTGCAGCCGCCCGGCGGCATCGCGCCCGATCGCCTGGATGTGCGCGCGCGGGTCGGCCGCGTAGAGCACCTCCTCATAGGCGGGCGGCACCGCGAGACGCTTGAGCCGCGCGCGCGTCAGCTCGTCGCGGATCGTGCGTCCGCGTGCCGAGACGAATGTGAAGCTCTCACCCACACGCTTGCGCCGGATGGTGAGCTCTTCCGTGCCGATATGGCGCAGGCCAAGCCGCTGCATCGAGACTGCGGCCAGCCGCGATTTCAGTTTCCGTGCTGCTTCGACGCCGTTCGCCATGCGGTTCCTTCCGGGCAGGGAAAGAAAGTCGCTGGCGGGTCAAATGGTTCCGGGCCACCGCCGTCATCCCGGAAGCCGCGAAGCGGCTATCCGGGACCTAGTAAACACTGGCCGCTCCGTATCGCTCGATTTGCGTTTACTGGGTCCCGGGTCTCGCTTCGCTCGCCCGGGATGACAGCCAGTATGCGGAGATCTATCCCCTCAACGCCTCCGCAATCCCGTCCGTGAACACCTGCGCGCCGAGCACCAAGTCCTCGTCCGAGGTGTTCTCGCTCCAGTGATGGCTGATGCCGTTGATCGACGGCACGAACATCATGGCGGCGGGCAGCTTGCGCGCAAGCCACTGCGCGTCGTGCCCGGCGCCGCTCGGCATGCGCATGTGCTTGGCCGGTGCGTGGCGCTCCGCCGCCATATCGAGCGCCGTCATCAGCCGCTCGTCCATGCGCGCCGGCGTCGACTGCGACATCACCGTGAGCTCGAACGTGCAGCGGCTGACGCGGTTGGCGGCGGCGACGAGATCGTTGAGCTCGGCGTGCAGCTTGTCGAGAATCGCCGGATCGGCGTCGCGCAGCTGGAACAGCGCCTCGGCGCGCCCCGGGATGATGCTGTGGCTGCCCGGATCGAGCGTGATGCGCCCCGTCGTCCACACCGTGCGCGGCCCGCAGATTTCCGGGAAGCGCTTGTCGATCGCGTTGAGCAGCTTGATCAGCGCCAGGCCGGCGTCACGCCGCCGCGTCATCGATGTGGTGCCGGCGTGGTTCTGCTCGCCGGTCACCGTGATGCCATACTGCCAGATCGCCACGATCGCCGTGACGACGCCGATGCGTTTCTCCTCGCCCTCAAGCGACGCGCCCTGCTCGATATGCGCCTCGAAGAAACTGTCATAGCGCTCCGGCTCGATCACGAGTCGTGGCCGGCCCGCATAACCCGCGGCCTGCAGTGCCTCGCGCATCGGCGTGCCGTGGGTCTTGTCCTTCGCCCTGTCGATGTCGGCTTCGGTGAGCAGGCCGGTGAAGGATTTCGAGCCGAGGAACGAGCCGAAGTGCCCCTCCTCGTCGGCGAACACCACGACATCGACTCCGGTGTGGCCGCCCGCCTCGCTGATGGCGCGCGAGGCTTCCAGCGCGTAGACGCAGCCGAGCGCCCCGTCGAGCCAGCCTGCCTGATTCTGCGACTCCAGATGCGAGCCCGAGAGAACCTTGCGCCCGCGCGCTCCCGACTTGCCCAGGATGTTGCCGATGCCGTCGATGGTGGTCTCGAGCCCGGCCGCGGTGCATTGCTCGGCGAACCAGGCGCGTGACGCAATGTCGTCGGCCGAATAGGTCGGGCGATGGACGCCGGTCTTGTAGGTGCCGAAGGTGCGCAGCTTGTGGAGGTCGGCGAGGAGACGGTCGGGCTTGATGGCGGGCATAGATACTCTTTCGTCATTCCGGGGCCGGCCAAAGGCCGGAGCCCGGAATCCATAACCACGATACTCTCGGCCAAGGCAATGCTGTGCAAACCAACATACTTTCGTGGTTATGGATTCCGGGCTCGCCGCTGCGCGGCGCCCCGGTATGACCCATGATCGCCGACCGCAAAGCCTTCATCCGCGCCAACACGCGGCTCATGCCGGTCCCGCACGTACCGGAGATTTCGCTCTACGTCGCCGAAGAGTCGGTGCCGATCTGGCAGAAGACCGAGGAAGAACTCGACGCGATGGGCCTGCCACCGCCCTACTGGGCGTTCGCGTGGGCGGGCGGCCAGGCACTCGCGCGCTATGTGCTCGACAATCCTGACGTCGTTGCCGGCAAGCGCGCACTCGATCTTGCGGCAGGCTCCGGGCTCGTCGGCATCGCGGCGGCGAAGGCAGGTGCCGCGCCGGTCACGGCGATCGACATCGATGCGTTCGCCGAGGCAGCGGTCGCGCTCAACGGTGAGGCGAACGGCGTCTATGTCGATGTCACGATCCTCGATATTCTCGATCACCCTGCACCCGCCGAGCCGCGGCACGACGTGATCCTGGTCGGCGATCTGTTCTACGAACGCGATACCGCGGCGCGCGCGCTCGCATTCCTCGAACGCCGTGCCGCGATCGGCACGCGCGTGCTGATCGGCGACCCGGGCCGCACCTATCTGCCGAAAGAGCGGCTGACACGCTTGGTCGAATACTCCGTGCCGGTCACGCGCGAGCTTGAGGATCTGGAGATCAAGCGGACGACGGTGTGGGAGCTGGTATATCCTCAGCCCTCATCCTGAGGAGGCCGCGCAGCGGCCGTCTCGAAGGATGGCGGCAAACTCGGTGTCTGTGGCCATCCTTCGAGACGCGTTGCTGCGCAACGCTCCTCAGGATGAGGACCTTCTTGGAGTTCCCCATGACCTTCGCCGGCATCAACTACCTCGCCATCCTCATCGCCGCGGTCGCCGGCTGGCTCGCGGGCGCGGCCTACTACATGGCGCTCGGCAAGCAGTGGGTCGCGGCGCAAGGCTCGACCATGGAAGCCTTCAAGGCGCGGCAGGCCGCGCTGAAGGGCACGTCCGCCGCATGGCTTCCTTTCGCGCTTGCGTTCCTCGCCAATCTAGTGATGGCCTGGGTGCTCGCCGGCATGGTCGGGCACCTCGGCACGGTGACCATCCGCAGCGCGGTCATCTCGGCGCTGTTCGCGTGGGCCGGCTTCATTGTCACCACCATTCTGGTAAACAACGCCTTCTCAGGCCGCAGCTATGCGCTGACCGCCATCGATGCCGGGCAATGGCTTCTCGCGCTCATCGCGATGGGCATTGTGATCGGCTGGATGGGGGTTTAGCCGCAGCTGTCATCGTCCGCGAAAGCGGACGACCCAGTAACCACCGCCGGGACTGAAACGCGAGGCCTGCGTTTACTGGGTGCCCCGCCTTCGCGGGGCATGACGCGGAGGGGGCGACCAAAGTGTGACAATCGCCGCCTTGTTCCAGATCAAGGCCGCGTCGCATAATGGCATCCAAGGAACAGGCTGAACGGCCGCGCGTATCGCGTGGGGAGGAGTAGTAATGTCGGACAAGACCTACCCGGTGCCCGGAGAATGGAAATCGCGCGCCTATGTGGACGACGCGAAGTACCGGGCGATGTATGAGCGCTCGCTGAAGGACCCGAACGCATTCTGGGCCGAGGAGGCGAAGCGGCTCTACTGGTACAAGGCGCCGACCAGGATCAAGAATACGAATTTCGGCCCCGATGACGTCTCGATCAAATGGTTCGAGGACGGCGTCACCAACGTCGCCTACAACTGCATCGACCGGCATTTGCCGAAGCGCGCGAAGCAGACTGCGATCATCTGGGAAGGGGACGACCCGAAGGACGACAAGACAATCACCTACCAGGAGCTGCACGACGAGGTGTGCCGGATGGCGAACATCCTGCGCAACCGCAACGTCGCGAAAGGCGACCGCGTCACCATCTACATGCCGATGATCCCGGAGGCCGCCTACGCGATGCTCGCCTGCGCGCGCATCGGCGCGATCCACTCGGTGGTGTTCGGCGGCTTCTCGCCCGACTCCCTTGCCGGCCGCATCGAGGATTGCAAGTCGAACGTCGTCATCACCGCCGACGAAGGCCTGCGCGGCGGCCGCAAGGTGCCGCTCAAGGCGAACGTCGACGCCGCGATCGCCAAGGTCGGCGGCGTCGATCACGTGATCGTCGTGCGCCGCACCGGCGGACAAGTCGACATGGATCCGGTGCGCGACGTCTACTACCACGAGGCTGCAAAGGTGGTGACCGCGGAGTGCCCGTGCGAGCACATGAACGCCGAGGACCCGCTGTTCATCCTCTACACCTCGGGCTCGACCGGAAAGCCGAAAGGCGTGCTGCACACCACGGCGGGCTACAACCTGTTCGCCGCGATGACGCATCAGCTCGTGTTCGACTATCACGACGGCGATATCTACTGGTGCACCGCCGACGTCGGCTGGGTCACCGGGCACAGCTACATTCTCTACGGGCCGCTCAGTAACGGCGCGACCACGCTGATGTTCGAAGGCGTGCCGAACTATCCGAGCATGTCGCGCTTCTGGGAGGTGGTCGACAAGCACAAGGTCAACATCTTCTACACCGCGCCGACCGCGATCCGCGCGCTGATGCAGGCGGGCGAAGACCCGGTGAAGAAGACCTCGCGCAAGTCGCTGCGCCTGCTCGGCTCGGTCGGCGAGCCGATCAATCCGGAAGCCTGGGAGTGGTACTACCGCGTGGTCGGCGACAACCGCTGCCCGATCGTCGACACCTGGTGGCAAACCGAGACCGGCGGCATCCTGATCACGCCGCTGCCCGGCGCGATCGCGCAGAAGCCCGGCTCCGCGACGCTGCCGTTCTTCGGGGTGCGCCCGCAGATCGTCGACGCCGACGGCAAGGTTCAGGAAGGCGCCACGACCGGCAATCTCTGCATTGCCGACTCATGGCCGGGGCAGATGCGCACCGTCTATGGCGACCACCAGCGCTTCGTCGATACCTACTTCAAGGCCTATCCGGGCAAGTACTTCACCGGCGATGGCTGCCGCCGCGATGCCGACGGCTACTACTGGATCACGGGGCGCGTCGACGACGTGATCAACGTCTCGGGCCACCGCATGGGCACGGCCGAAGTCGAGAGCGCGCTGGTCGCGCACGAGAAGGTCTCGGAGGCCGCCGTCGTCGGCTATCCGCACGACATCAAGGGCCAGGGCATCTACGCCTATGTGACCTTGATGGCGGGCGAGGCGCCAAGCGAAGCGCTGCGCAAGGAGCTCGTCTCCTGGGTGCGCAAGGAGATCGGCCCGATCGCGGCGCCCGACCTGATCCAGTTCGCCCCCGGCCTGCCCAAGACCCGCTCCGGCAAGATCATGCGCCGCATCCTGCGCAAGATCGCCGAGGATGAATACGGCAATCTCGGCGACACCTCGACGCTCGCCGATCCGGCCGTGGTGGATGACCTGGTGAACAACAGGCAGAACAAGAGGGAAAGATCTGCCTGAAGAGGCACCGAAGTTGAACGGTCCTGTTGTCATACTGGGACTTTTGATCCTCCAAGCGTTGCTCATCGCGAGCTTGGCTCAAAAGAAGTATCGCCGAACCGGCATTCTTTGGTTCGTAATCGCGATCGCCATCAATGCAGCGCTCGTGACATTTACAGATTCTGCAATTCAAAGTGATCCAAAGTGGATTCTTGATCCTGAGTACCGCGCAAAATACGACAGTACGCCATACCAGATTGCGTTCTTCTTGATGGTTGCCGTACCGAGTACGGCGGTATTGCTATTGATCCTCGCGACACTTCCGCGCCGTGATGTTGCCAAGAGGGCGGTCGAACCGGCGAACTCGAAACTTTTCGAAGCCGATGGCGTTCTTGCCGGATTTCCTTATCAAACTCATCCCGACGGTTCGATCGACGCCCTGATGCACGGCGGATTGGTTCGATTTAAGACAGTTGAGCAATTCGTCGCGGCGACAGAAGCTAATTCCGTGGGACCAATAAGGAAAAGCTAGACCGTCACCTTTGGTCTCGTAAGCAGCATTCGCCTTCTACGAGGCAAAATACTTCTCCCACATCATGTTCCTGAACCGCAGCTGCGGATCGTAAGCGCGCTTCTTCGCCATGAATTCCTCCACGCGCGGATAGGCCTTGCGCAGCTGATCGGCGCGGGCGTGCAGGCGGTACGGCAGATAGTAGCCCCCGCCGAGCGCCAGCACGCGATCGATCAGCGCCTCGGTCATCGCCCGCATCTGTTCCTCAGCCTCGGCCGTCATCTGCTGCGGAAACAGCATCACGGCCGCGATGCGCGGAACCGGCGCGAACGAGAGCACGCTCACCGTATCCGGCTCGAGCCAGCGCAGCGTGACGTTCAGCAGGTCCTGTCCCGACGGCGGGATCACCTCGCGGCACGCTGCGAGGAAATCCGGGAAGCGCTCGGGCGGCACGAAATACTCATGCAGGATGTCGGTGCGGCGCCGGTCGGTGTCGGCGAGTGCCGCGACCGGAATGTTGAGGATCGCGTTGCGCGTTACCGTCTTGCGCGCGGCGGTACGCGAGCCGATCACCGTTTCGAGATACCAGCGGCGCTTCTTCGCGGCTTCCGATCCGGTCTGCGCGCGAAACACCTTGCGCGACAGGTAGTGGAACGCGTCGGCGGTGCGCGGCGGAGGCAACGGCGAGGGCTGCGTCGCGGCGGGGCGATACGAGACCAGCAGCGCCTCGCCGAGATAGTTGTCGCGCGCGACCGAGAGGCGTCCATACGCCATGCGCACGCCACGTTCGCGCGCACCCGCGACGAAGCGCGATGCGAACTCACCGGCCGGCATCGCCTCGGGCCGCGCCCCGAGCAGCAGGTTGTCGGCGATCTCGAGCTCGGCATCGAGCACGATCCCGAACAGCCCGTAGCCGCCGACGACGAGCGCGAACAGCTCCGCGTTCTCCGCGCGCGAGCAGGCCATGATCGTGCCGTCCGCCAGCATCAGGCGGAAGCTTGTCACCGTCGCGCCGAACGGCCCGAACGGCACCGCCCAGCCGTGCGCGTTGACGCAGAGCGTGCCGCCGACGGAAAAATCGTGGTTCGATTGCGTGACCGCCGGCGAGAAGCCGAGCGGATCGAGCGCCGCGATCACGTCTCGCCAGCGCGCGCCAGCGCGCACGCGCATGATCTTCTTGGTGCTATCCACGTCGATTGCGGGCGTTGCGAGCGAAGCCGCGACGCCGTCGCGCACCAGGCTCTGCCCGCCCATCGAG
>JBAVXH010000076.1:0-12921 GCA_049698215.1 Xanthobacteraceae bacterium
GCGGTGCTCGGCGCGCGGCTCGGTCTTGTCGGGACGCGGCGCTGCGGCCCGCACAGGCGCAGGTGCCGGCTCCGCGACCTTGATCGTCTGATCCTTGCCGCCCTCCTGTTTCGCCTCTTTCTCCCAAAGGCGGGCCGGCGGAGCGATAGTGTCGTAGATCGCCACCGCCCCGGTCGGAGTGAGGGGCTTGGCTACGGGCTCGCTCGCTATTTCGGCGGTATCCTGGTGGAGCGCGGCCATGCGGGGCTGCTGCAAATGGCCGGTAAAGGCGCGATTATAGGCGGAGATCAGCCCCGCGGCGATCAGGGTTGCAATGACCGGGGGAACGATCTGGCGGCAGGATTTGGCCACCAAGGGCACGAGTCGCGAGGCAGCAGTAAACATCAGGTAACCCCCGTGCGTGGGATTGAATTTGTCGGATGTGACGGCCGCTTTGCGGCGAGACCTTGATGAAAGCCGCGCATTCGTGAGGAATTCTGCAGAACAAGTATGATTGGATTAACGTTTTCGGATCAGCACAAAGCTGCCGCCCACGAGCTTCAGGGCCATGCAGACGAGAAGCGCCGCCGCGTAGTTCCCGGTCACGTCGCGGATCAGGCCGATGAGGCCGGGCCCAAGCGCACCCGCGAAAGTGCCGATGGCGGTCGATAGCCCGAGCACCATGCCGAAGGCGGAACTCGGAAATTCGCGCTGCACGATCAGCGACGGCAGCGTGATGATGTTGCCGACCGAAAAGCCATAGGCCGCGCAGCAAACGAGCAGCAGCGTGGAGTCGGTCGTGCGCGTCATGACCAACAGCGCGACCGCCTGGCTGAACATCGACACGGAGGAGATGAGGCGCGGATCGAGCCGGTCGACCACCGCGCCGAGCGTCAGCCGTCCGATCACCGCGAACGTCGTCATCAGCGACACCGAAACGGCCGCCTGCGCGCGCCCGACGATCGGCTCCATGAAGGCGATCTGGTGCACGATGAAGGCGACCTGCGCGATCAGTGCCAGCGCGAACGGTCCCGACACGGTCCAGAACGGCACGCTGCGCAGCGCGTCGCGCCGCGTCCAGATGGAGTCGCTCGCCGCTTGCTGAGTTGGCGCCGCATGCGACGGAATCCAGAGGAAGATCACGGGTACGAGGATCGCCACCGTCACCGCCGCGGCGATCAGCATCGCCGAGGTGAA
Organism: Xanthobacteraceae bacterium; assembly: GCA_049698215.1. Taxonomy (GTDB): domain Bacteria; phylum Pseudomonadota; class Alphaproteobacteria; order Rhizobiales; family Xanthobacteraceae; genus PALSA-894. The sequence goes on from JBAVXH010000076.1 coordinate 1,177, forward strand.
GCCCGCGACGTGAATCAGCGCGACGAGGGAGGGCGCAACCACGATGCCGCCGAAGCTCGCGCCGTTGAGCGCAAGTGAAATGGCAAGCCCGCGGCGGCGCGTGAACCACTGGCTGATGATGGTCGGAATGGTGACGAGTCCCAGGCCGAGCCAGCCGAACGACATCGCGAGATAAGCGGCGTAGACCTGCCAGGGTTCGCGCGCCAGCGCGAGCAACACAATTGCAAGGGTGAGTGCGCCAACCCCGAACAAGACAAAGCGCCGCACGCCAAAGCGCGCCAGCGCATTGCTGGTGAAGATCACCAGCACCGCATTGAGCAGATAGGTCGCCGTGCTGGCGCCCGCGATCAGCGACGGCGGCCAGCCATAGAGGCGTGTGAGTTCGGCGAGATAGACCGCGTGGCCGTAGAGGCCGAAACCCCAGCAGGCGAGCGCCATGAGGAAGCACGCGACGACGACGCGCCAGCCGAAATAGCGCGGCGAGGATTCGTCGGTCGTTTGATTCATGCTGCGAACTTATAGGCACACGGCGCGCGGCGGCAGAGCGATTGTTTCGACCTATGCCGAAGCGTGGCGTCGCGTAGGTAGGCAAGCGCGGGCGCTGGTTTGTGCGAACTGCACGCCTTAGCGGGTCAGGTGTTCCGCCAAGAAGCGTCCCACCTCTTCGATCGCCTGATGTGCGGCAGTCTCGTTGTATTCGACGTGGTGACCGAACACTTCGCGCCCCGGCTGAAGCGACACGATATCGAAGCCGTGATGTGTGCCGGGATAGATGACAAGCCGAACCGGACTGCCGGCGCCACCGCGGTTCTTTATCATCGTGGTGCAGGCACTCGCGGGCGTCCAATCGTCAAGCGCGCCGATCAGGATCAGGGTCGGCACCGTCATCGCGCCTTCGGCGGGACACGACGGATAGAACGTGATCGCCGCTTTGAAATGGTGCTCGGCCTCGTTCTCGACGATTTCGAAATCGCGCGCGCCGACGAGCGACAGCGCCGTGATTGCGCCCTGCGAGAAGCCGAGCAGCGCGATGCGCTTCGCATCAACGAAGGGCTGGGCCGAGAGATAGGCAAGCGCGCCATAGGCGTCGGCGATGCGCCCGGCGATCCCGGTACCGATGCCGGTGCACGCCTGTTCGATGCCGCGAGTAGTGAAACTGTCGACCACCAGAACCGCGTAGCCCCAGCCGGCAAGCCTCTCGGACCAGAAGCCCTGGTCGTTACCAGCCTTGATGGCCTTCGGCAGGCCGGCGCAGCCGTGCAGATGCACGACCGCCGGGAAGGGGCCGGGACCGTCAGGCTTGGTGAGATAGCCGGAGATGATCTCGGCGGGCGGACGCGGGACGGATTCGCCGCGCTCGCGCGCGAGGCGCTGCTGCAACGGGCCGACTTGATAGCGCGCACTCTCGAATTGCACGCGTTCGGCGGCACTGGCGGGATGAAGCGCGATCCCGATCAAGGAAAGTGCGACTAGGATCCTGAGCAAAACGTCTCCCCAGGAAAGCGTTTCAGAACTCCGTGGCGAATGGCCCTTGCGGATCGGCGAGCGCCTGCAGCCGCAGCGCCGCGCAGCGCGCAAATCCGAGCATCATGCTCTTGCGGGTCGATGCGTGCAGGCGATGCTCCGGCGCGTCACACACGACATGCGCGCCGAACGCGTCCGCCACGATCAGGCCGGTGTCTTTCGGAAAAATCTCGCAGGGGACTTCGACGGTGGTGGCGAAAAACAGCCGGTCGCAATGCAGGCGATAGTCCATCCACTTCTGGTCGGCGCGAAAGTCCTCGAGCGAGGACTTGATCTCGACGATCCAGATATCGCCCGCGCTGTTCAAGGCGACCAGATCGGCGCGCCGTCCGGACGGCAGCGGGAGCTCGCTTACCGCCGAAAAGCCGAGCTGATGCAACAGCCGCGTCGTGCCCCGCGCGACCGCGAGCGCCGTCCGCGACTGTCGGCCGTCGATCGGAATCGAGACAAGAGTGGTTGCGGGCATCGTGGGACGATGGGCGTCTCGTGCGAACAAATCAAGTACGAACTAGGTGGACCAAGGGTCGATCACCCGCACGCCGAGATCGGCGAAATGGCGCACGTTTCCGGTGGCGAATTCGGCACGGCGCGAAGTAACGATACCGGCGATCATCGTGTCACGGACTTCGACTGGGCGGCCGGCGGTACGGCGCTTCGCTTCCAAGGCCGCCGCGTTGTAGGCGGCAGGTCGGTCGAACGCCAGTACGCGCTCCCGCAAATCCTCAAAGATGACGCGCTCGAACTGGCCTTCGAGGTCGCGTCTCCGCCGGCCCGGTGCCATGCGTTCGATACCGACCCGCAATTCGTAAACCGAGACCGCCGTTGTCCAGACGGACTCCGGGGCGTGACCGTCAAGCCAGCGCGCAACCGATGGATCGGGCGTGAGCTTCATCAATTCGGACAGGACATTGGTGTCGAGGATGATCACTTTTTCTTTTTTCGAGATCGCTTGCCGCCGAATTCGGGTCCGCTGAAATCGACCGGCCGAGCCCACACCTCTCCGCGCAGTTCCTGGATTTCCTCCCCCTCCTTCAAGCCGATCCCTTTGAAACGGTTTGCGATGCGGGTGCCGAGACCCTCGGCCGGCTGGTCTTCGCGGTGTATGGCATCGCGCAGGATGTCCCGCACTTCTGCCTCCATGCTGCGGCCGTGCTTCTTAGCGCGGCTTTGCAATCGCGCCTTCACGTCGTCCTCGAGGTTGCGGATTACAAGTTGGGCCATCGCATTCACCCTGAATGATATCATGATATCATTCAGGGTGCCGGCCTTCAAGCCGCGCTATTGCGCGGATCGCGCCGCCTCTTCGCAGCTTCGACCCGCTCCGGAAAGGCCTGCGCCAACGCAGCGCGGGCGGCCCCGATCACGCCGCGCTCGGTGATCAGCCCGGTGACGAGCCGCGCCGGGGTCACGTCGAAGGCGTAGTTCGCAACGTCCGATCCGTCCGGTACGATGCGCACGCTTTCGATCCGGCCGTCGGCGGTGCGGCCGGTCATCGTGGCCACTTCCTCAGGCCCGCGCTGCTCGATCGGAATCTCCTTCACGCCGTCGACGACGGAGAAATCGATCGTCGGCGAAGGAAGTGCGACATAAAATGGCACGCCGTTGTCCTTCGCGGCGAGCGCCTTGAGATAGGTGCCGATCTTGTTCGCGACGTCGCCTTGCGCGGTGACGCGGTCGGTGCCGGTGATCACGATGTCGACGTCACCGTGCTGCATCAAGTGTCCGCCGGTATTGTCGGCGATCACGGTGTGCGGCACGCCGTGCTGGCCGAGCTCCCAGGCGGTGAGCGAGGCGCCCTGGTTGCGCGGGCGTGTTTCGTCGACCCACACATGGAGGCGAATGCCCTTGTCGTGCGCCTGGTAGATCGGCGAGGTCGCCGTCCCCCAGTCGACCGTGGCGAGCCAGCCGGCGTTGCAGTGCGTGAGCACGTTGACCGCCTTGCCGTCCCTCCGCGCCGCGATCTCCTCGATCAGCTTGAGGCCGTGCCGTCCGATCGCGGCGTTGATCTCCACATCCTCGTCCGCGATCTCCTGCGCACGCTTGTATGCAGCCGCCACGCGTTCCTCACGCGGGCGATTGCGCAGCGCCGCGATCATCTCGTCGAGCGCCCATTTCAGATTGATCGCTGTCGGCCGCGTTGCGATGAGCAGCGCATAGGCGCGCTCCAGCGCGGCATCGGATGAATCCGCGCGCGCGGCAAGCGCCATGCCGTAGGCCGCGGTCGCGCCGATCAGCGGCGCGCCGCGCACCTGCATCGATTTGATCGCATGCGCCGCGTCCTCGACCGTCGCGAGGCGGATCGTCGCGTAGCGATGCGGCAGCAGCGTCTGGTCGATCGTGCCGATGCTGTGATCGGCCTCGACCCAGATGGTGCGCGTATGCGTTCCGTTGACCTTCATGTCATTGATTCATTAGCCCGCTTTGCCGTTGAGGACAAAGCCGCGGACGAGCGCCTTCTTGGCTTGCGGCGCTTCCGGCGATCATCCAAGGTGTCGGCCGAGCCGGGGATCGGGAGGCCGAATGATCGACTACGAGGTCGAGTACAACAACCGCGCGCGCGTACCGGAGCATGCCGAGATTTTCGCGCGCTGGAACACGGACGCGGCGGCCTATCGCGAGCGGATGAAGACGGAAGAGAACGCCGAGCTTGGCCTTGCTTACGGCACCAGCCCGCGCCAGACCGTAGACCTGTTTTTCCCCGAAGCGACCGGCCATACGCCGCTCGCGCTGTTCATCCATGGCGGCTACTGGCGTTCGCTCCAGGCCTCGACCTTCAGCCACATGGCGGCCGGGCTCAATGACAAGGGCGTCGCGGTCGCGGTCGCGGGTTACGATCTCTGTCCCCAGGTGACCGTCGGCCAGATCATCAACCAGATCCGCACCGCCTGCCTGTTCCTGTGGCGCCGCTTCGGACAGCGCCTGATGGTGTATGGCCATTCGGCCGGCGGGCATCTTGCAGGGTGCATGCTGGCGACCGACTGGAAGAAATTCGATCCCAAGGCGCCCGCCGATCTGGTGCCGGCCGCCTATTCGATCTCCGGCCTGTTCGATCTCTCTCCGCTCGTCCACACCGCGATGAATGCCGATCTCCGTCTGGACGAAATCGAGGTCAGCCGGGTTTCGCCGCTCAACTGGCCGGTCTCGAACCCGCGCGTGTTCGACGCGGTGGTCGGCGGCGCGGAGTCCCCCGAATTCCTGCGCCAGAGCCGCACGGTCGTCGACACCTGGCGCGCGAAGGGCGTCGATGCGCACTACGCGGAAGTGCCGGGCGCGAACCATTTCACCGTGGTCGATCCCCTGAGCGATCCGGCCAGCGCCATGACGGCGCGCTGCGCCGCGCTCGCCGCCAGATGCGCCAAGGTGGATAAGTAGCGTGGCCGATTTGTTCCGCGCGCTACGGCACGCTATACGCTGCGAAAATCGGAGGCCTTTCGATGCAGCCACTCCGCCGCGCAAATCCCCCTCACGACTATCGCGCCGAACTGTTCGAGCTGATCCGCACGCGTTCGTTCGGACGCGGCAAGATCATGCTCGCTTCGGGCCGCGAGAGTGATTTTTACTTCGACCTGCGGCCGACGACGATCCATCCGGCGGGCGCGACGGCCGTCGGCGAACTGATCTGCGATGCGCTCGAAGGCACCAGCGCCGAATACGTCGGCGGGCTCGAGGCCGGCGCGATCCCGATCGCAACGGCGGTCGCGATCGCGAGCCACCGGCGCGGCGGCACGCTGCAGGCGTTCTTCGTGCGCAAGAAGGTCAAGGATCACGGCGCCAAGAAGATGATCGAGGGCCTACCGAAGGGCGAATCCCTGCGCGGCAAGAATGTCGTGGTGCTCGAGGACACGACCACGACCGGCGGCTCGTCGATGCAGGCCGTGAACGTCCTGCGCGAGGAAGGCGCGAACATCGTGTGCGTGCTGACGATCGTCGATCGGCTGGAAGGCGCGAAGGAGAACTTCGCCAAGGAAGGCCTCGAGCTACGGACGATCTACACGGCGGATGAGTTTTTGAAGGCGTAAGCCTACATGAACGCCTGGATGCCGGTCTGCGCCCGGCCCAAAATCAGCGCGTGGATGTCGTGCGCGCCCTCGTAGGTGTTCACCGTTTCGAGATTGCACATCACGCGCATCACGTGGAATTCGTCCGAGATGCCATTGCCGCCGTGCATGTCGCGCGCGAGCCGCGCGATATCGAGCGCCTTGCCGCAGTTGTTGCGCTTCATCAGCGAGATCGCGGCGGGCGCTGCGGTGTGCGCCTCCAGCATGCGGCCGAGCCGTAAGGCGCCGTGCAAGCCGAGCGTAATCTCGGTCTGCATGTCGGCGAGCTTCTTCTGGATCAGCTGATTGGCGGCGAGCGGCTTGCCGAACTGCTTGCGGTCGAGCACGTACTGCCGCGCGCGATGCCAGCAGAATTCCGCCGCGCCCATCGCGCCCCAGGCGATGCCGTAGCGCGCCATGTTGAGGCAGCCGAACGGGCCGGCGAGGCCCTTCACGTTCGGCAGCAGGTTCTCCTCGCCCACCACGCAGTTTTCCAGCACGATCTCGCCCGTGACCGACGCGCGCAATGAGAGCTTGCCCTCGATCTTCGGCGTGGAGAATCCGGGCGTAGCCCGCTCCACGATGAAGCCGCGGATCACGCCGTCGAGCTTCGCCCACACCACCGCGATGTCGGCGATCGGAGAGTTGGTGATCCACATCTTCGCGCCGGTGAGCGCATAGCCGCCGGACACCTTCTCGGCGCGCGTCACCATCGAGCCCGGGTCGGAGCCGTAGTCCGGCTCGGTGAGGCCGAAGCAGCCGACGATCTCGCCGCTCGCAAGCTTCGGCAGATAGCGCCGCCGCTGCGCCTCCGATCCGTAGGAATAGATTGGGTGCATCACCAGCGAGGACTGCACCGACATCGCGGAGCGGTAGCCGGAATCGACCGCCTCGACCTCGCGCGCGATCAGCCCGTAGCAGACGTAGCCGAGCCCCGCGCCACCGTATTCCTCCGGAATGGTCGCGCCGATCAGCCCGAGCGCGCCCATCTCGCGCATGATCTCGCGGTCGAAGCTCTCCTCGCGGTAGGCCCTAAGCACGCGCGGAAGCAGCTTCTCCTGCGCATAGCCGCGCGCGGTGTCGCGCACCATGCGCTCTTCCTCGGTGAGCTCGCTCTCGAGATCGAGCGGGTCCTCCCAGTTGAAGTCCGCGTCTTTGAGCGAAATGGCGGGCTTGCCCACATGCTGCTCGGCGACCGACATGGGTGCGCTCCTGTTTTCCGTGCATCATTATAGCGAGCTTGTAGCCCGGATGAAGCGAAGCGCAATCCGGGACCGGCCCCGCATTCCGCCATAGCGCGTCGAAGACGCGCGTAAACGCGCTTAAGGCTCCATGCGGGCTACGGGTTTTACCCCCGCAGCCACACCGCGTCCGCGCCGAGCTCCGGCCAGCCGATCGCACGGCCGGCCTTCCTGGCGGCCTCCGTGGCGGGAAGCGTCGCATCCCAGTTTCCCGCGATGATGCGGTTGCCGGTGTAGTCCTTCGCCTCGTCCGAGATCAGCCAGCAGGCCGGCGGCCCCATGACCTCCGGCCGCAGCATCTTGGCGCGATCCCAGCCGGCGCCGTCCGAGATGAATGGCGTGTCGGTCGGCCCGCCCGGGATCAGCACGTTCACGGTGATCCCGTCAGCCTTCAGTTCCGTTGCCCATATCGCCGACATGGATTCCAGCGCGGACTTCGTCGCTCCGTAGGGCAGCACGCGCAGCATCGTGCGGAAGCTGGTCGTATTGTTGATCACGCGGCCGACGCCGCCTTTCTTCATGTGCGGCAGCGCCGCCTGCGTGATCAGCATGGGCGCGCGCACATTGATGGCGAAGAAACGGTCCCAGATTTCGCTCGTCAGTTCCTCGATGGTCGGAAGGTTCACCTCGCCATCTGGCCGCAGCGACGAGACGCCAATGCCTGCATTGTTGATCACTGCGTCGAGCCGGCCGAAGCGCGCGACCGTCGAGGCAACGGCTTCGTGGCAGGCGGATTCGGATGACAGATCGATCAGGAACGGATGAATGCGCTCCGACGCGGCGAGGCGATCCAGCGCAGCCGCGTCGCGATCGACCGCCGCGACGCTGTGGCCGGCCGCGACCAGCGCCTTCGTGATTGCCGACCCGATGCCGCCTGCCGCGCCGGTGACAAGAACAACCCGACTGCTTGCCATCTAACCGTCCTTGATGCCCGCCGCCTTGATGATCGGTCCCCACCGGTCGATCTCGGCCTGGAGGAATGTTGCGAGCTCTGCCGGCGTCGAGCCGACCACCGTGGCGCCAAGCTGCGCGTAGCGCTGCTTCACGGCCGCCGTGTTGAGCGCCGCAACCGCGTCGTCACGCAGTTTCGTGACGATGTCGGGCGGCGTCTTCGCCGACACGAACAGCGCGAACCACGAGGAGACGTCGTAGCCCGGAATGAACTCGGCGATCGCCGGCAGATCCGGCACCTCGGGCTGGCGACTGGCGGTCGTCACCGCGAGTCCGCGCACCTGTCCCTGCTGCACCAGCGGCAACGTCGAGGGAAAATTCGCAAAGATCGCGTCGATGCGGCCGGCGATCAGATCGTTCAGCGCGGGTCCGGCGCCGCGATAGGGAATGTGCGTGACATCGATTCTCGCCATCCGCTTGAACAGCTCGCCCGCGAGATACAGCGACGTGCCGACGCCGGACGAGCAATAGGTCATCTTGCCGGGATTGGCCTTCGCGCGCGCGATGAAGTCGGGCACCGAACGATCCGGCGAGGAATTCGGGATCGCCATGATGTTCGGGTAGACGCACATCAGCGTCACCGGCGCGAAGTCGTTCACCGGATGATACGTGAGCGAGGGCGTGGTGAACTGCGAGATCGCGTGTCCGATGGAGGCGATATAGACGGTGTAGCCATCCGCCTCGGACGAGAGCACGGCGGCGGCGGCGACATTTCCGCCTGCGCCCGGGCGGTTCTCGACCACCATCTGCTTGCCCCACATCTCCCCGAGGCGCCCCGCGATGATACGGGCGGCCGCGTCGACCGCGCCGCCGGGCGGGAATGGGCACACCAGCCGCACGAAGCGCGATGGATAGGTTTGCGCCTGCGCGCGGCGCATCAGCGCGGGTGACGCGGTCGCGGCGGCGCTGAGCGCGATGAAATCCCGGCGCGCAAGCATCGGCGTTTCCTAGAGTTCTTGCCTCTGAGGTTAGGAGTGCGCGTCCGGCGCGGCAAGGCTTGTCCTACGGCCAAGCCGGATGCTTAGCTGCGCCGGAACCAAGCAATCAGCGGAGAACGTCATGAAATTCGACAGCATCCTCGGCACCGTGGGCAACACGCCGCACGTGCGCATCAACCGGCTCGCGCCCGAGCACGTGAACCTCTACGTCAAGATCGAGGCATTCAATCCGCTCGGCTCGGTGAAGGATCGCTTGGCGCTCGGCGTGATCGAGGCGGCGGAAAAATCCGGCGAGCTCAAGCCCGGCCAGACCGTGATCGAGGCGACCTCGGGCAACACCGGCATCGGCCTTGCGATGGTGTGCGCCGCCAAGGGCTATCCGTTCGTCTGTACGATGGCGGAACCGTTCAGCGTCGAGCGGCGCAAGCTGATGCGTTTCCTTGGCGCCAAGGTGGTGATCACGCCGGCGGCCGGGCGCGGCTTTGGCATGGTCGCGAAGGCCCAGGAGCTTGCCAAGAAGAACGGCTGGTTCCTGACGCGCCAGTTCGAGAACGAAGCCAATCCCGATATGCATTCGCGCACCACGGCGCGTGAGATCATCGGCGACTTCAAGGACAAGCTCGACTACTGGGTCACCGGCTTCGGTACCGGCGGCACGCTGAAGGGTGTCGCGCGCGTGTTTCAGAAGGAAATGCCCGACACCAAGATCGTGCTGTGCGAGCCCGCCGAAGCGCCGATGCTGACCAGCGGTCAGCCGCAGGAGCGCAACGATGACGGCACGCCGGCAAAGCCACATCCGGCCTTCAAGCCGCATCCGATGCAGGGCTGGAGCCCGGATTTCATCCCGAAGCTCACCGGCGATGCCGTCGACATGAAGGTGGTCGACCGCCTCATCACCATCCCGAATGCCGACGCGATCAAGTGGAGCCAGGAGCTGGCGAAGAAGGAGGGCATCTTCGTCGGCATCACGGCCGGGGGCACCTTCGCGGGTGCGCTGCAGGTCGCGAAAGATGCCCCGAAGGGCGCGACCATCCTGTGCATGCTGCCCGACACCGGCGAGCGCTATCTCTCGACACCGCTGTTTGCCGACATTCCGGCCGACATGACCGAGGAAGAGCAGGAGATTTCCCGCTCCACGCCGAGCCACCAGATGAAGCCTGCGGCCTGAAGCGCCCAAAGGCTGCAGCACAATCTTGCGTCGACCTTGGGTCAGGTCCACACTCGCCTCATTCAACAGGGGCGGGGAGGGCACGATGCGAAGCGTGATTGCGCTCGCGGCGCTCGCGATGCTGTCGAGCGGGGCAGAGGCGCAGAGCCTCAAGGTCGTGGAGGTGAGCGCGCCCGCGATCAACTGCGTGTTCAATGCGAGCTGCACGATCACCGTCTCGGACACGGTTGGAAACATCCTGCTGCCCACCGTGCTGCCCGGCACCGCATGGCTGCAGTCGCGCACCTTCAGCGGACAGCCGGGGACTCCGGCTGCAGGCCTGACGGGTTACGAGTATCGCATCAGCCTGACCCAGGCCTCGGGACAGGCCGAATGCATTACCGGCTTCACGATGAATTTCGGTCCGCACAAGCCGCTGCCTTACAAGGACGCGACGCTGGCCGACGTATTCGTGGTGACGGGCGGGGGCCTCGGCACGATCAGCCTCAAGTCGGCCATGCGCTTCGGCGACGTGATCGAGTTCACGCTCAAGTCGCCGCTGTGCCTCAACGGAACCGCTGATATCAAGAACACGACATTCTTCATCGGGCTCGCGGCCGAGGCGGCGCCGATGCATGTCAATTCGCAGATCTCAGTGATCGGTATGGTGCCGATCTATGCGGCGGACGCGCGCGTGCCGACACACACGGTCGCGCCGGACCCGCCGGGCGGGCTGTAGGTCATCCCTCGCGGCTCGCGCTCATCAGCGTGCGGTTGAAGCGCGACTTCTGCTCATCGGTGAGGCTCGCGTAGAACTTGGTGAGCGCGGGGCGCAGCGTTTCGAGCGCGTCCTGCAGCGCTCCGATACGCTGCTCCATGGCGGCGAGCCGTCCGGTCGGCGTGAATGCCGAACCTGTCGGGCAGGCCGCGCGCACGATCTCTGCCGCCTTTTCGGTCGCGACGCGAAGCTCGTTCAACGCCCCGCGCTGCGCCTCGTTCGGCTGCACCACATCTTCGATGCGCGCGATCGGCCAGTGCGAGGGATCGCTTCCTGTGCTGCAGGCCTGCGCGAGCCGGTCGGACCGCGTTTCGGCGCGTGCGCTGCGTCGCGCCTTGGAGGCCTTCGGGCCAAGTTCGTTGAAGCGCTCCTTCTGCTCGTCCGACAGCGCGCGATAGAATTTGTCCAGCGCGGGACGCACGGCACCCACCGCAAGGCGCAGCGCCGCGAGCTGCTGCTCCAGCGTTTCAAGCCGCCCGATCGGCGTGACCGGCGCGGTGCGCGGGCAGGCCGTGCGCAATTCTTGCGCGGCCTTGTCGGAGGCGCGGATCAGTGCATCGAGCAGTGCGCGCTGCTCCGGCGTCGGCTCGATGGCGGTCAGGATGTCGTCAACCGGCCAGTCGGTCAGACCAGGCGCCGTGCTGCCGCACCACTCGGCAAAGTTCGCCGACGCAGGCTGCACGGTCCGCGCACGCCGGCCCGGCGCGCCGAACGCGCGTCCGAAGTCGTAGTCGTAGGGCCGATAGATTCCGTAGAGCAGATCGTCGTAGCCGTAGTTCCAGAACACCGAATCATAGGCGGACGGCCAGAGCCAGAACGTGTCGTCGTAATAGGCGTAGGGCCAGAAGTAGGGCCCGGGCCAGAACGCGCCGGCAAAACGCGCGCGATGGAAGAACGCCGGATCGAAGCGATGGCGCGCGAAGCCCGGGCCGAATGCGCGCGCCGCCAGCGCCTGTGCGTTGCGTCCGCTGAAGGCCCGCGCCGCAAAGGGATTGCCGCGCGCATGGACCGGCGCGCTGCGCAACACCTGCCTCATGTCTCGCCGGGAGAGCCCGGGCGCGTTGCCGCGCGCAAACGAAGGGCGATCGAACGATCGTGCCGCGCGGCCATGGAAGGCGGGGCCGCGAGC
>JBAVXH010000077.1:0-3192 GCA_049698215.1 Xanthobacteraceae bacterium
CCGCCAGCGCGCGCGCGGGTCGCCATCCTCTCGGTCAGGATCATCGTGATCAGCATGGAGGGAGGATGCGCCCAAGCCGGGCGCAAAGCTTTGAGGGCAGCTTGATTTGTCCCTGAGATTGTCCTGATTATTCGCTGAGGACGCGGCGGCTACTCGCTCGATGTCGGCCGGCGCAAACTGCGGCGCGGGCCTGATCGCATCGACATCGAGCCGCAGGTCTTTGATCTACTTGTCTATTTGATCGAAAACCGCGATCGGGTCGTGACCAAGGACGATCTCATTGCCTCGGTCTGGGGCGGGCGTGTATGCCCGATGGAGACAACGGACCGTAAGCTTGGGAGCAAATCGCGATGAGCAGGGCGACCGCTATTCTCGGGTCCGCGCTCTTCTTTGTCATCGCACCCTTGACCATTGCCGGTTTCGTGCCGTGGTCGATGACCCGGTGGCGGATGCAGGAGCCATTCTTCGGCTTCTGGCCGTTGCGCGCGGTGGGAGCGCTGCTGATCCTGCCCGGCATCCTGGTGGTGCTGGAATCCTTTGCGCGGTTCGCCCTTCAGGGTGGCGGCACGCCCGCGCCGGTGGCGCCGACACAGCGCCTGGTGGTCGAGGGTTCATATCGTCATGTGCGCAACCCAATCTACGTGGCGGTGGTGGCGATCATCCTCGGCCAGGGGCTGCTGTTCGCGCGAGAGAGCCTCCTCATCTACGGCGCGATCCTGTGGGCGGGATTTCACGTCTTCGTCCTGCTCTACGAGGAGCCGACGCTGCGCGAGACTTATGGCAAGGAGTACGAAGCCTATTGCGCCAGCGTGCCCCGATGGATCCCGCACCTGCGTCCCTGGCGGGGAAACGTGACCTGAATCGCCAGGGGGCGGCCGGCGATCAACGCTTGCGTTCGTTGTCGTCGGCTTCCGGTACCGCGATTTTTTTCAGTTCAGGGCGCTTCCGCGCAAATATCGGGCCGCGCGCTGACCAAGAACATGAAAAAGCCCGGGGCCAATTGCCCCGGGCCTCAGCTCGTCCGGTGAAGCGGCCTTGCGCTCCCGGATGAAGCCTACTTCTTCTTTTTCTTCTTCTTCGACTTCTTGTACATGCCGCCGCCGGGATTTTCGTTCCGGAACATGCCGCCGCCGGGATTTTCGCTGCGTTGGGCCATCTGGATGAGCTCGGTTGTCATCCTCGGCTTGAACGCCGGAGTGTCGGTGGCCGTTGTCGAGCCGGCCGCGTGGGCCGACAGCGACATGGCAACCACACCGGCCGCTCCAAGGAGCGCAGTGCGTATGAACGACTTCATGATTGAGCCTCTCTGGGTTGGTCGCCTCAATAGTATTGAGACATATGAGGTCTATGCTTTTGAGGATGAATTGAAGATGAATGGTTGGAAGCCCAAACTATTCGTGATCGTAGAGGGGGCACGCGCCAAACTATTCGTGATCATAGCGGCCCACGCGCCAAACTATTCGTGATCGTGAGGGCATGCACGATCCGTTTCATTGCAACCTCCGCCGGCGCCAACCGAGGGATGACGAGGCGGGGTGAGCCAGATTGGCACGCCGGCAGCCGAATTCATGAGTGCACCTCTCCCCGCAAGCGGGGAGAGGCAAGCGGTGCCAGCTACTGCGACGCTGTCAGCGCATAGACCGACATTTCGGTGCGGGCGTCGGCGACCGAGAACCAGCGATGCTGCTCGGAACGGAACGCGCGCCAGTTCTCGCAGACTTTCTTGAACTGCTCGCTCTTGGCCGACTCCTCATCGAGCACCTGCTCGAGCGCATTGCGCAGCGCCCGCAGCGTCTCCGGCGTCAGCACGACAAGTTGCGCGCCCCCGGCGACCACGCGCGCCAGCGCCTTGGCATTCTTGGCATCGTACGAGGCGAGCATCTCCATCAGCGCGTAGGAGCACGCCGCACGCATCATCGCCTGATAGCTCACGGGCAGCTCGGCCCACTTCGCCTTGTTGATGAACATGCAGTTGTTCGCGCACAGCTCGAGCACACCCGGGATGTGCATGTATTTGGCAACCTTGTGGAACCCGAGCTTCTCGTCGTCATAGGGGCCGACCCACTCGGCCGCGTCGATGGTGCCCTTCTCCAGTGCCGGATAGATCTCGCCGCCCGCGATCTGCTGCGGGATCACGCCGAGCTTGGCCAGCACGCGTCCGCCGAAACCGGCGACGCGCATTTTCACGCCGTTGAAGTCGGCGGGCGATTTGATTTCCTTGCGGAACCAGCCAAAGCTTTGCCCGCCCGTATTGCCCATCGGGATGCTGACGACACCCACAGTGTCGTAGATCTCGTCGACCAGCTTCCTGCCATCGCCGAACATGTACCAGGCATTGTGCTGGCGAACGGTCATGCCGAAGGGAAGCGAGCCGTCGAAGATGAGCGCCGGGTTCTTGCCGATGTAATAGCCCGAATAGGTGTGCCCGCATTCGACCGTGCCGTTCGAGACCGCATCGAGCACCTGCAAGCCGGGCACGATCTCGCCCGAAGCAAACGGGTCGATTGTGAACTTGCCGTCGCTCATCTCGCCGACGAACTTCGCGACCGTCGGCGATGCGCCCCAGAGCCCCTCGATGCTCTTCGGGAAGCTCGAGGCGAGCCGCCACTTGATCGTTGGTTGTTGTGCGATCGCCGGAGATGCCACGGCGACGGCAGAGCCGGCAGCAGCAAGGCGCGCAAAGTTCCGGCGGGACACAGTCATGTCAGTCCTCCCTGAGCGCCATGAGGCGCGTCGTTTTTCCCGGCTTGTCAGCATCGAGGGCGGCCGGTCGCTCCCGGCGGAACCATAGCAAACTTCGTGCAGCCGCAGCAGCCACCATGCGGCCCATGCAGGGCAGCCCGCACCCGCTGCCGCCCGCAAGGATGGGCGGGCCGTGCTAAAGGCCGCCAGCCCCCCAGCAACGACACGAGGAGCCGGTTCAATCTGATGCGTGCGCCCACCGACCCCGCGTTCACGCGCCGTGAACTGCTCCTCTGCGTCCTCCTCCTCTGGCTCGCCGGCGCCGGCTCGCGCATCACGATCCTTGCGGTGCCGCCGGTCATTCCGCTGATCCGTGCCGAGCTCGGCATGTCGGAGACGCAGGTCGGCATTCTCACCGGGCTGCCGCCGGTGCTATTCGCCTGCACGGCGGTGCTCGGCTCGCTGCTGATCGCGCGCTTCGGCGCGCTGGCAACGCTTGCTGCCGGACTG
>JBAVXH010000078.1:0-9912 GCA_049698215.1 Xanthobacteraceae bacterium
CCTTTGGTGACGCCGCGCGGGCCGGCGAGAGGCAGGTCCTCGCGCGCAGCTTCGCGATGCTCGCGGTAACGATCACGCTGTTGGTGATGAGCGCGCCGACGCTCTGGCCGAGATTGTTTGCGGGTTAACCCGCCTTCTGCTGCTTCATGCCGTCCCACCAGGGACACGCACCGGGCATCAGATTGTGGTTGCCCTCGATCACCTGCACGGGCTGGCGCAGGCCGTCCTCGGCGGCCTTCATGCGCATCTCGCGCGCCTCGATGCGCTTCTCTTCCGAAAGCCACGCGCGGTCGTGGCCCCAGATGCTCGGCCCGTAGGGCCGCTCGAACGGCGTCCAGGTCGCGTCGTCCACCACCTGCCCGCCCCAGCCGTATTCGGTCATGAAGCCGGACGGGTTCCACGAATAGAACGACGTCATGTAGTCACCCGAGTGGCGGCCCATCGTGACCGCGACCTGACCCTCGTTGCCTTGCGCGATGTCGTAGCCCTGCCCGACATCGTCGAGCGAATAGAGCTCCACCATCATGTGGTGCGGCGCGTTCTTGCCGGTCGCGGTGAGCGCGAGCGAGTGATGGCGAGGATTGCAGTGGAAGAAGCGCGCCGGATAGGGCCGCAGGAAATAGTCCGAGAGCCGGAAGCCGAGCAGGCCTTCGTAGAAGGCCGTCATCTGCTCGATGTCCTCGCAGTGCAGCACCACATGGCCCATGCCGAGCGGCCC
This sequence comes from Xanthobacteraceae bacterium, assembly GCA_049698215.1. Classification (GTDB taxonomy): domain Bacteria; phylum Pseudomonadota; class Alphaproteobacteria; order Rhizobiales; family Xanthobacteraceae; genus PALSA-894. Next base: position 719 of record JBAVXH010000078.1, read on the forward strand.
GGTGCGGAAGCCCGAGATGTTGCGGCCGGGCGTGAACGGCGCGCTCGCTACTTCGGGGCCATGAAATGCCTCGATGCGCGTCCCGGTGGGGTCCGCAAACACGATCAGGTCTTTGACATGACGTTCGTCCGTGAGCGCCCGCGAGCCGCGCGCGACCTTCACGCCCGCGGCTTCCAGCTTCGCGGCGAGTGCCTCCATGGCGGCCGCATCCGCGACCTCCCAGCCGAAATAGCCGATGCCCTGCCCGCCATCGGCATCGACGATGACGCGCTGCTTGCGGTCGTCCATGCGGAACGCCATCGAGGCTCGCGTCTTGTCGACGCGCTGCATCCCAAGAAAGTCCGAGCCGAACTTGCCCCAGTCGCCCAAGTCCTTAGCGCGGAGCCCGATGTAGCCCAAAGCCTGCACGCTCATGCGCGATCCTCTTCGCTCTCGCGCGTAGTGTGCGCCTTTGCGTTTCGGTCTACAACGGGCGAACGCCGCAGGGCTCATATGAGCGGCGACTGACGGGGAAACGCCTTGCACAAGCTCCTCATCGCACCGACGTCGCTGCAAGATTCCGCACAGCTTGACTACATCGATGCGACGATCGCAGCGGGCTACGACGGCATCGGGCTGCGCGTGCATCGTTCGCCCGGGCTGCCGTTTCATCCGGTGGTCGGCGATGCGGCGCTTACCGCTGAGATGCGCGCGCGCCTTGCGGACCTTCCGGTATTCGACCTCTACAGCTTCTATCTGGAGCCCGGCACGGATGTCGCAAGCTTCGCGCCCGCGATGGAGCTCGGCGCTTCCTTCGGCGCGAAGTACGCCACCATAATGGGCGCCGACACCGACTGGTCGCGCCAGCGCGACAACTTCATCAAGACTTGCGATCTCGCGAAACAATTCGGCCTCACCTGCTCGCTGGAATTCGCCGTGATCCGCCCGCTCGCGACCCTGCCGCAGACCGTGCAACTCATCACCGAGGCGGAACGCGACGCCGTGATCTGCATCGACCCCTTGCATCTCGCGCGCTCGGGCGGGAGCGCGGCCGACGTGAAGGCGCTGCCCGCAAAGTATTTTCCCTATGCGCAGATTTCCGACGGTGTGCTGGAACCGGGCGAGCCGAACCCCGCGCTGTTCGGCAAGCTGGGGCTCGGCCAACGCAAGCTGCCGGGCGAAGGCACACTGCCATTGCGGGAAGTCCTCGCCGCACTGCCCAAGAACGTTCCGTTGAGCGTCGAGTTGCCGCACGCGCTTAGCGCTGCTGGCACCAGTGCAAGCGATTGGGCGAAGATGACGCTCAACGCCGTGCGCCGCTATCTCGGGCAATAGTCATGCGTAGACTCCTTCAGCTCGCATTCACGGTTCTCGCGCTTGCATGCAGCACCGCGCACGCCGCCGACTGGCCGACACGGCCGGTGCGGCTCATCGTCGGCTTCGCACCCGGCGGACCGACCGACATCCTGGCGCGCCACATGGCACAATATCTGACGACGAAGCTCGGCCAGCAGTTCGTGGTCGAGAACAAGCCGGGCGCGACCGGCAACATCGCGACCGAATACGTCATGGGCCAGCCGGCGGACGGCTACACGATCCTCGTCACCACCACGGCGAACGCCATCAACATGACGTTCCTGCAGAAGCTCACCACCAATTTCATGCGCGACATGGAGCCGGTCGCGGGGCTCGCGAGCTTCACCTACATGATGCTGGTCAATCCGGGCGTGCCGGCGAAGAGCGTCCCTGAGTTCATCGCTTACGCCAAGGCCAACCCGGGCAAGATCAATTTCGCTTCCGGCGGCGTCGGGTCGTCGAACCAGCTTGCGGTCGAGCTGTTCAAGTCGATGACCGGCACGAACCTGGTGCACGTACCCTATCGCGGCAACGCGGCGGCCTACGCCGACCTCATCAGCGGCAACATCCAGCTCATCTTCGCCGACATCGCGTCCGGGCGGCCGCACGCGCAATCCGGGAGCTTGCGCGCGCTCGGCGTCACCGCGGCCAGGCGGCTTGCCACCTTGCCCGAGGTTCCGGCGATCGCCGAGACGGTTCCGGGCTACGAGGCGGACGGCTGGTACGGTTTTGCGGCGCCGAAGGGCGCGCCCGCCGACGTGATCGCGAAGCTCAACGCTGCGATCAACGCGGGTCTCGCCGATCCGGAGCTCGCGGCGCGCTTCGCGCAGCTCGAGGCAAGGCCGCTCGGCTTCACGCCGCAGCAATATGGCGCGTTTCTCGTCTCGGAAGTGGAGCGCTGGGGCAAGGCCGTGAAGGCCGCCAACGTGCGCGGGGACTAGGAGCAGAACATGATCCGCATCGTCCGCATCTTCGCATTCGTCCTTTCTCTTCTTGGCGCGGCCGCAGCGTCGCACGCGAACGATTATCCCACACGCCCGGTGCGCGTGATCGTCGGTTTCCCGGCCGGCGGCCCGACCGACATCGTGGCGCGTATCATCGCGCAGTCGCTGTCGGAGCGGCTCGGCCAGCAGTTCATCGTCGAGAACCGTCCGGGCGCGGGCAGCAACATCGCGACACAGGCGGTCATTACGTCGCCGCCGGACGGCTACACGCTGCTGCTCGTCTCGCCGCCGCACGCCATCAACGCGACGCTCTATCGCAAGCTCCCCTACAATTTCCTCGAAGAGATTGTCCTCGTCGCCGGACTCGCGAACGGGCCGAACGTCATGGAGGTGCATCCCTCGGTGCCGGCCAAGACCGTCGCGGAGTTCATCGCCTACGTGAAGGCCAATCCCGGCAAGGTCAGCTTCGCGTCGGCCGGCAACGGCACGACCATCCATCTTTCGGGCGAGCTATTCATGGCGATGACCGGCGTGAAGATGCAGCACGTGCCCTATCGCGGCTCGGCGCCTGCGCTGACCGACATGATCAGCGGCCAGGTGCAAGTGATGTTCGACAACGTGCTCTCCTCAATCGGGCATCTGCAGTCCGGCGCGCTGCGGCCGCTCGCCGTCACGTCGCGCGAGCGGCTCGCCACGCTGCCCGATGTGCCGACCGTCGCCGAGACCGTGCCGGGCTACGAGACCGGCGCCTGGTGGGGCATCGGCGTGCCGAAGGGCACGCCGGCCGATATCGTCGCGAAGCTCAACCGCGAGACCAATGCGATCCTCGCCGAACCGAAGATCAAGGCGCGCTTCGCGGAGCTTGGTTCGGCGCCGCTGGTGATGTCGCCGGGCGAATTCGCGAAATTCCTCGCCGACGAGACCGAGAAGTGGGCAAAGGCGGTGAAGTTCTCCGGCGCACAGGTGGATTAGCTCGTTCCTCATCCTGAGGAGCCCGCGAAGCGGGCGTCTCGAAGGATGGCCCGGGCTGCGGAGTTTATTGCCATCCTTCGAGACGCGATGCTTCGCATCGCTCCTCAGGATGAGGTTTGGTGTATGGGCACGCTCAGTCCAGCTTGAATCCCTGCGCCCGCACGTAGGCGCCGAAATCGGCACGCTCCGGCACCGCGTATTGCCGCGCCTTGTCCTCGGACCACCCGTACGGCTCGGTCTTGCCGAACATCTCAACGTAGCGCTGCTCCCGGTAGGGTTGCGCTGCTTCGCGGCAGCGGTCGTAGTCCTCGATCGCCTCGCGCAGGCCGTCCTCGCAATAGCCGTTGCGGTGCACCGTCACGTCGAGCGGCAGGCGCATGCTCTGCCGCGGCGCGCGGGCTGGCCATCCCACGCCAAGCCCCGCGACCGGAAACACGTGTTGCGGAAGGGAGAGCAGCGCCGAGACCTCGGCGGCGCGATTGCGGATGACGCTGATCGGGCACGTGCCGAGCCCCTGCGCCTCCGCGGCGAGGACAAAGGCGCTCAGCGCGATCCCGGCATCGACGGACGCATTGAAGAACGCATCGAGGTGATCGTTCGCGAACGGCTTGCCGCGCCACTCGTGCCACAGCCGCTGGCGGCGATTGTTGCCGCAGAAGACAAGAAGCACAGGCGCATCCTTGAGCCAGGCCTGCCCGGTCGGCCCCTCTGCCAGCGGCGACAGGATGCGCTGCCTCAGGGCCGCATCGTCCACGATGACGATGTCGCGCTGCTGCAGATCGCTTTTCGTCGGCGACGACAGCGCGAGAGCGCACAGCCGGTGCAGAAGATCGTAGGGCACGGGTTCTGGCGTGAACGCGCGCACGACACCGCGCGCGGCGAGTTGGCGGTGCAAATCCGGAGCGTCGAGTGGGAGAACAAGGTTATCGCTTTCGTTCCCGAAGCGACGCTTGAGCGCGTCACTGTCACCTTGAGAAGTCATGGCGCTCCTATGCGACTAGGGGAACAAGGCTGGCGCAATGCGCCGTTTCGTCGCCTGTTCGAACGCGTAGGCAAGCTCGATCAGGCGGGGCTCGCTGCACGCGGTGCCGGCGAAGCTCACCCCGAAGGGAGCAGGCTTCGCGCCAAACCCCTCGGGGAGCGGCGGTCGCGACGCGTTCGGCACTCTGCCGAAGGGAACGATGACTGTCGGATAACCCGGCCGCGCCAGCAGCAACGCGCCGGTCTGAGCGGGAAACAGCAGCGCGTCGAGCCGCTCCGCGCGGATGATTTCGTCGACGCCATTTGCGCCCGAGAGAAGCAGGTCCTTTGCGCGATCCGCCTCGTAGCGCGCGCGATCCGCCTCAACATCCATCTCGTCTGAAATATCGAGCAGCGACTGGCCATATTTCAGCGAGCCCGCATTCCTGTGCGCCAGGTTCCAGTTGCGGAGCTCGGTCAGCGATTTCACCGGCGCGGTGGACCCAAGGCTCGCGAGCCACTTGTTGAAATCGCGCTTCATTCCGTACTTGAAGACCACGGAGCAAGTTTGATCCTTGCCCTTTTGGCCGTCGGTGCCGCTGCAGACCTGCCAGCGCAGAAAATTTCTGCTCTCATCTCTGTCGACAACGCTCGGAATATCGGCCGGATCGACGATGACCGCACCCTGCTCCTTGAGGAGCGCGATGGCCTCCGCCATCACCTTCGCCTGCTCGGCGTTGAGTCCGCCGCGTGCCTCGTTCAGGCCGGGAGGCGTGACAGGCTCATAGTAGAAGGCGCGCGGAATACCGATCCGCGCACCTTTCAGCCCGTCGCGATTGAGAAACCGGGTGTAGTCGCGCCCCGGCGCAGGCTGACAGGTCTTGACCGGATCATTCGGGTCCGGCTGCGGGTCCTCGAGCGCCCCGAAAAGAATCGCCGCGTCGGAGACCGTCCGCGCCATGGGGCCCGCGGTGTCCTGATCGGCGGTAATCGGGATGATGCCGTACCGGCTGATGCGCCCCACCGTGGGCTTGATGGACACCAGCATGTTCTGATTGGCAGGACTGAGCAGCGAGCCGGACGTCTCGGTACCGACATTTGCGGCCCAAAGGCTCGCTGCTGTGCCAGCTCCGGAGCTGGATCCGGCAACGTTCAGAACCGGGCGTCCGTCGGAGGTCGCCTCACGCGGATCGCGCCGCGGATCATAAGGGTTCATCGTGAAGCCGCTGAGCGGATTGTATCCGCCGGGCATCGGCGTTGGCGCCCCTGCGACCCAATTGGCCAGCTCGGTCATGCCTGTCTTCGCAATGATGACGGCGCCCGCATCGCGCAGGCTCTTCACGAGCGTTGCCTCGTAAGGCGGCACGAAGCCCTCGAAGACGAGCGCGCCGCCAGTGGTCGGCATGTCCGTCGTGTGGATATTGTCTTTCAGCGCGATCGCGATGCCATGAAGCGGACCGCGCACCTTGCCCTGCGCGCGCTCGCGATCGCGCTCCTCCGCCTCACGCAAGGCGTTAGGATTGACCGTGACGACCGCGTTCAGTTTCTTGTCGTAGATGGCAATCCGGGTGAGATACTGCTGAACCAGCTCGCGCGAGGTGACCCGCCCGCTCGCCATTGCGCTCTGCATCTCGGCGATGCTGGTTTCCACCACGCTGAACTGGCCCTGCGCCGCGGCAGGCGACGGCGCAAGCAGAAGCGCGAACGGCACGACCAGACATCGCCTCATCGTTGCCTCCATACGGTCTGTCGCCGACCGGCTGCCGAAGCGCGCTAGATCTTCTTGTTGATGCGCGGATAGACCTTGCGCGCGTTCCCCTCGAACACCTTGGCCTCGTCGGCCGCCGACAGGCTGGTGCCCTCGACATAGCGCTTGGTGTCGTCGAAGCCGAAGCCGGTCTTCGGGTCGTTGCCCCGCACCGCGCCGACCATCTCCGAGGCGAACAGGATGTTGTCGACCGGCACGACCTTGAACAGCAAGTCGATGCCCGGCTGGTGATACACGCAGGTGTCGAAGAAGATGTTGTTACCCATGATCTCGTTCAGCTCCGGCTTGCCGTTGTTCAACGCAAGCCCGCGGAAGCGCCCCCAGTGAAACGGGATCGCACCGCCGCCATGCGGAATGATCAACCGCAGCTTCGGGAAGTCCTTGAACAGATCGGAGAGAATGAACTGCATAAACGCCATGGTGTCGGCGTTGAGATAGTATGAACCGGTTGTATGCATCGCCGGATTGGCGCAGCCCGAGACGTGCACCATGCCGGGCACGTCGAGCTCGACCATCTTCTCGTAGAGCGGATACCACCACTTGTCGGTCAGCGGCGGCGAGTTGAAGTAGCCGCCGGATGGATCGGGATTGAGGTTGCAGCCGACGAAGCCGAGCTCATTGACGCAGCGCTCCAGCTCCTTCGCGGAATTCTTCGGCGGCACGTTGAGCGACTGCGGCAACTGGCACACGCCGATGAAGTTCTTCGGGAACAGCGAGACGCAGCGGTGGATCAAGTCATTGCAGATCTGCGTCCACTCGATCGAGACGCTCTCGTCGCCGACGTGATGCCCCATGCCGGAGGCGCGCGGCGAGAAGATCGTGACGTCGGTGCCGCGCTCCTTCTGCAGCCGGATCTGGTTCTGTTCCAAACTCTCGCGAATTTCATCATCCGACATCTTCAGGCCCGCGCGCGGCGGCATCGCGGCCTTGTTCTTCACGGCCTCGGTCTGGTCCTTGCGGAAGCGGTGCAGATCCTTCGGCTCGGTGGTGTAGTGGCCGTGACAGTCGATGATCATTGTGTCCGTCGCGATGATTGTGAGGTTGCGTATCGGTCTGATACGATCCTTAGCGTAAATCTCAAAGCATGGGGAGTGGAATGGCCGATCTGCGTTTGAATGGTGTGATCCGCGCGCTCGAAGCGGGGCAGCCGGCCTTCACATGTTTCCAGCCTGCCGAAGTGGACTCCGCGTTCGCGATCCAGACAACGAAGTTCGACGGCGTCGTGTTCGAGATGGAGCACAATCCGTGGGACGGGCGTGCGCTGCGCGATGCGCTTCAGTACCTGCTCAACCGCGGACAAATCGTGAAGGCGGGCAACATAGCTCCTGCCGTGACGCCGATAGTGCGCGTGCCGGTCAACGGCGTCGAGAAGGCGCAGTGGCAGGCGAAGCAGGCGCTCGATCTCGGTTGTTATGGGATTGTGTTTCCGCACATCTCGACCGTCGAAGAGGCCTACAACGCGGTCGCGGCCTGCCGCTATCCGCGGCTCAAGACCGCGCCGAATTTCGAGCCCGCGGGCATCCGCGGTGACGGGCCGGGCGGCGCGGTGCGCTACTGGGGCCTGACCCAGCAGGAGTACTACAAGAAAGCCGACGTGTGGCCGCTCGATCCGAACGGCGAGATCTTTGCCATCCTGCAGATCGAGGATATGTGCGGCGTCGAGAACCTCGACGCGATGCTCAAAGAGGTAAAGGGCATCGGCGCGATCCTGATCGGCGAAGGCGATCTCGGACAGGAACTCGGCATTCCGCGCCAGTACGAGCACCCGAAGCTGCTCGAGCAGATGAAGCGCGTGGTGGACACCTGCAAGAAGCACAATGTCGTCGTCGGGCATCCGCATGTGGAAGCCGGCAACTGCGAGCGCATCCTCTCCGAAGGCTATCGCTTCCTGATGTGCGCACCGACGCGCTCCTACGGCCATCTCGATAAGGCGCGGGCGGCGGCGGGGATGACGTGACGGCGAATCTCTCCGTCGTCATGCCCCGCGAAAGCGGGGCACCCAGTAAACACTGACCGAGCGACTGAGATAGGATAGCGATTACTGGGTCGCCCGCTTTCGCGGGCGATGACGAAACCGAGAGATCCGATGCCAGCATACCCAGCTTCCGGCCCGGTCACGCTCAGGACCAACCTCGCCGACTACCCGATGACCAGGGCGCTGAAGTCCGGCGCCATCAAGTCCGATCTGGTCAAGTTCGATTTCTGCGGGCCGAAGGTCGCGAACCAGGGCTTCAAGCAGATGGTACGCGAGCGCGCCTTCGACGCGGGCGAGCTTGCGATTGGCACGTTCCTGGAGGCGCGGACCTACGGCAAGCCGGTGACGCTCCTGCCCGCGGTCGTGATGGGCCGCTTCCAGCATGGTCACACGCTGCGCTCGACCGCGAAGCCGCCGTTCGGCCCCGCCGACCTCGAAGGCAAGCGCATCGGCATCCGCTCCTACACGCAGACGACAGGCATCTGGGTACGCGGCATCTTCGAGCATGAGTACGGCGTCGACCTGAACAAGGTGACGTGGGTGTGCAACGACGACGGCCACCTCGCCGAGTTCAAGGATCCACCGAACGTCGAGCGCACGCCGCCGGGCGCGAAGAAGGTCGACCAGATGCTGCTCGACGGCGAGGTCGAGGGCGCGATCCTCGGCGTCGAGAATGTCGACGATTCGCGCGTCGCGCCGCTCATCCCGAATCCGAAGCAGGCCGCGCTCGAGTGGTATCGCAAGTACAACACGGTGCCGGTCAATCACCTGTTCTGCGTCGACAGCGATCTCGCCGCCGCGCGGCCGGACGTCGTCGCCGAAATCTATCGCATGCTGAAGGAGACCAAGGCCGCGATGCCGCCCTCGCCCGACGGCATCGACTTCCATCCGTTCGGCATCGAGGCACTGGAGAAGCCGCTCCAAATGATCATGGAGTATTCGGTCGAGCAGAAGATCACGCCGCGCGCGTTCCGGATGGAAGAGCTGTTCGACGATGTGACGCGGGGGCTTGCGTAATCACCGACCTCATCCTGAGGAGCCATGCGAAGCATGGCGTCTAGAAGGATGGCGGTACGCGCGGTGTCTGTGGCCATCCTTCGAGACGCCGCGCTCCGCTCGGCTCCTCAGAGTCTGACTCAAAATTCTATGCTGCGGCAGAGGCTCTTGCGAGGCGTCTGGATAACAGTTTGGCGGATGCGATGAGGAACCAGGCCTCTGAGCTGGCAATGGTTTGCTCGAA
>JBAVXH010000079.1:0-9048 GCA_049698215.1 Xanthobacteraceae bacterium
GACCGCGGCGGCGGACGGCTATACGCTGCTCGTCGGCAACACGAGCGTGCTCGCCGTGATTCCCGCGGTCTCGCCGAGCGCCGGATACGATCCGGCCAAAAGCTTCGCGCCGGTCGCGAAGATTTCCGAGAGCTACCAGATCCTGGTGGTACACCCCTCGACGCCGTGGACGAGCGTCAAGGAACTGATCGCCGACGCAAAAGCGAACCCCGGCAAATTCAACCTCGCGCACACCGGCGCGGGCGGGCTGCCGCATCTGACCGCCGAGCTGTTCAGGGCGAGCACCGGCGTCGATCTGGTCGGCGTGCCCTACAAGAGCGGCGGCGAAGCGGTCACCGCGCTGCTCGGGGGCCAGGTGCATTGCACCTTCGAAGCGATCTCGATCCTGCTGCCGCAGATCCGCGAGGGCAAAGTGCGCGCGCTTGGCCTGACCAGCCGCAGCCGCACGCCGCTCGCACCCGAGATCCCGACCATGATCGAGGCCGGCGTGCCGGACTATGAGGTGACGACGTTCTACGGTGTGGTCGCGCCCGCCGGCACGCCGGCAGATATCGTCGCGAAGCTGAATGCGGCGATCAACGAGGGCTTCGCGGCCGAGGAGATGCGCGCCGCGATCGGGAAACTCGGCTCTACGCTCGCAACCGGCAGCGCGGCGGAGTTCGGCACATTCATGGCGGCGCAGGGCGCGAAGTGGAGCGAGGTGGCGCGGAAGGCGAACATCAAGATCGAGTAATTGCCGCAAACGAAAAACGGCCCGCCTCACCGGCGGGCCGCAGCGACTTCAGGACATGGCGCGAAAATCAATTCACCTCCGCGCCCGCCTCCTTGATCACCTTGCCCCACTTGTCGACTTCGCTCTTCACCAGCGTGCCGAGCGCGGCGGGGCCGCGGCGCGGGCCGTCGGGAATGTCGCTGCCGAGCTCGAGCAACCTCTTGCGCACGCCCTCGTCGCTCAGCGCCTTGTCGAGCGCGTCGGTCAGCTTGTCGAGCGCGGCCTTCGGGGTGCCCTTCGGGGCGAACAGCGCATTCCAGGCCGACGCCTCGAACTCGGGGAGGCCCGCCTCCTTGGTGGTCGGCAGGTCGGGCAGCGCCGGATTGCGCGCCGCCGTCGCGATCGCATAGGCCTTGATGCTGCCGGCCTGAACCTGAGGCACCGCGTTGACGATCTGGTCGCACATGTAATCGACCTGGCCGCCGACCAGCGCGTTCATCGAAGGCCCGGTGCCATTGAACGGCACCGACACCGGCTTCACGCCGATGATCGAATTGAGCAACAGGCAGGTGGTGAACGACACGGAGCCGACGCCGGCATGCGCGAGATTGAGCGTCTTCTCGTTCGCCTTCACGTAGGCAACGAATTCCTTGAGATCCTTGGCGGGGAAGTCCTTCTTGGCGAGGATCAGGATCGGCGTGCCCGCCACCATGCCGATCGGATCGAAATCGGTGCGCGGGTCGTATTGCAGTTTCGGGTAGAGCGCGACGGAGGCCGCGTGCGTGCCCATGTGGCCCATGATGATGGTGTAGCCGTCGGGCGCGGCGCGCTTGGCGCGCGTGGACGCCGTGGTGCCGCCGGCGCCGACCGCGTTCTCGATCACGATCTGCTGGCCGAGCGTGCGCGACATGTGCTCGCCCGCGATACGCGCCACGATATCGGTCGGTCCGCCGGCCGCGAACGGCACGATCAGCGTGATCGGGCGGCTCGGATAATCCTGCGCGGCGGCAGGCGCGGCGAGCGCGCCGGCGAGCGCCAGCGTGGCGGCCAGCCGGGTGATGAACGTCATGGTGGAACTCCCTCGATGTCGCACGCCTAAAAACACGAACGGGCAGCTATCACGCTGCCCGTTCCGCACCAGTAGGCCAAATCGTCGCGGCCTTTTTAAGTTGGAGCATGATCCTTGTCCGAAAACCGGTTCCCACCCCGGACTAAATCCGGGGCAAGCTTTTCGGGGATCATGCTCGGACTCAGGCGCTCTCCTCGACGAACACCTCGTCGCGCTTCTTGCGGATCATCGGCAAGAGCGCAAGGACGATCAGGAACGCCGCGATGCCGAGCAGTACGCCGGAGATCGGCCGCGTCAGGAACGTGGTCGGATCGCCGCGCGCGATCAGCATGGCGCGGCGCAGGTTCTCCTCCATCAGCGGGCCGAGCACGAAGCCGAGCAGCATGGGCGCCGGCTCGAACTCGGTCTTCACCAGCCAGTAGCCGATGAAGCCGAACACCGCGACCATGATGGCGTCGGCCGGCGCGTTGTTGATCGAGTAGACGCCGATCGCGCAGAAAATCAGGATCGCCGGGAACAACAGGCGATAGGGCACGCGCAACAGCGACACCCAGACGCCGACCAGCGGCAGGTTGATGACCACCAGCATCAGGTTGCCGATCCACATCGAAGCGATCAGCCCCCAGAACAGCTCGGGCTGCTTGGTCATCACCTGCGGACCCGGCACGATGCCGTGGATGGTCATGGCGCCGACCATCAGCGCCATCACGGCGTTGGGCGGGATGCCGAGCGTGAGCAGCGGAATGAACGAGGTCTGCGCCGCCGCGTTGTTGGCGCTTTCCGGCGCCGCCACGCCTTCGATCGCGCCGCGCCCGAAGCGCTCCGGGTTCTTGGAGATCTTCTTCTCGAAGGTGTAGGCCGCGAACGCCGCGATCACGGCGCCGCCGCCCGGCAGGATGCCGAGCAGGGAGCCGAGGAGCGTGCCGCGCATGATGGCGCCGGACGAATCTTTCAAGTCCTTCATCGTCGGCATCAGCCCGGTGATCTTGGCCTCGACGATCTCGCGGCTCGATTCCTGCTCCAGGTTGCGCATGATCTCGGCGTAGCCGAACACGCCCATGGCGACGACGACGAAGCCGATGCCGTCGGCGAGCTCCGGAATGTCGAACGAGAGGCGCGACTGGCCGGTTTCGATGTCGGAGCCGACGCACGAGAGCAACAGCCCAAGCATGACCATCGCGATCGCCTTGAACACCGAGCCCTTGGCGAGCACGACCGCGAACACGAGGCCGAGCACCATCAGCGAGAAATACTCCGCCGGACCGAACTTCAGTGCCAGCGCGGTGAGCGGCACGCCGAGCGCCGCCACCAGGATGGTGGCGAAGGATCCCGCGATAAACGAGCCGATGGCGGCGATGGCAAGCGCCGGACCGGCGCGGCCTTGTTTGGCCATCTGGTGGCCGTCGAGCGTTGTGACCACCGAGGACGATTCGCCCGGGATGTTGATCAGGATCGAGGTGGTCGAGCCGCCGTATTGCGCGCCGTAATAGATGCCGGCGAGCATGATCAGCGCGCCCACGGGGGGCAGGCCGAAGGTGATCGGCAGCAGCATCGCGATGGTGGCGAGCGGGCCGATGCCGGGCAGCACGCCGATCAGCGTGCCGACCACCGCGCCGATCAGGCACAAGAAGATGTTCATCGGCGTGACGGCGACACCGAAACCAAAGATGAGATTGTTGATCAGATCCATGATGTCAGCCCCGCCTTAGAACCGTGGCCACAGCTGCAGCGGCAGATTGAGGCCGTAGGGGAACAGGAGCGAGCAGAACGCGGTGAGCACCGCGCACCAGACCAGCGTCTCGATCCAGCGCACCTCCTTGGTGGCATTGGCCGAGATCACCAGCGAGATGTAGCTCGCGATGACGAGGCCGAGCGGACGCACCGCGATGGCGAAGATGATCGTCGCGGCGGTGATGAACAAAGGTCCGCGCGGCGCATACTTCGTCAGCAGGAAGGCGAGCACCACGACCACAGTCGTACCGACGGCGGCGACGACCACATCCGCCGAAACGCCGGGGACCATCTTGCCGATGCGCGTGGCGAAGAAATAGATCGGGATCAGCGCGACCACCAGCACAGCGCCACCGAAGGTGCCCGTGAAGGTGAAGTCCTCCAACGGCGGTCCGTCGGTGAGCAGGCCAACGAGCATGACGCCGAATCCGAGCGCCATCAGGGAGTAGGCGAAGAGGCGCGGCGCGGTGCCCGGGCCGAACGCAAACCCGCGCATGCCCGGCAGGTCGCTCGACGCCCAGATCGCGAAAGCCGCGACCAGCACCAGCGAAAGCCCGCCCCAGAAATCCCTCGGACTACGAATGACGCTACGTGCCGCGGGCGCGCTTGCGCCGCCTTGTCCTTCGGACATGTCCCCTCCCAGTTGAGGCGCATGCTGCGCCGTCACGCTTTCTTTTGCGCGTGTTGTCCTCAAGCTAACACAGCCGCCCCGCCCGGAGGCAAACAAAAGCGACAAAAGCGCACACGGTCAATGGCGAAGTTTTGGGCGAGGGATGAGGGAGTTGGGGGCGGAGCCGGTAGCAATGTAGGGCGGGCAAAGCGCAGCTTGCGATCAGCAAGGCGCGCGTGCCCGCCATCACTCCTCTTTCCCCTCTCCCGCTTGCGGGAGAGGGTGGCGAATGCCGAAGGCGTGAGCCGGGAGAGGGCGGCTACCTCACACCCGCGGCGGCAAGCTCGCGAACGTCCGCTTGCCCGCGAACACGTCCTTCAATTCGGCCAGTTCCTCGTCGCGCCGGTGATAGCCGCACTGTTTGATCAGTTTGTGCGCTTCCTCAATCTGCTTCTCCGCCTCCGCTTTAAGCTTCGCCTTTTGGTCATCATTCAACTCTTTCGGAGGTGGCGGATTATCTTTCTCCAGCATTCCGTTCAGCGGTGCAAACGCCTCGATTTGTGCGAAGGCGATACGGGCACGCTCGATGGCCATGTCGCAGAGAAAGAGGCGCATGGGTCCCGATTCGGCGAATTCGAGAACCTCATCGAGATCGTGTCCCGCCCGATCCCAATCGCCGAGCTGACGGCGAAAGGCGGCTCGCGCGAGCAGCCCGCGAGGGATGAAGTCACCTCGACGCGCGGCGCGCAACTGCTCAACAGCGTCCTCAAGCCTTAGGTCTGCTTTGCGTGCGTCTTCACGCGCACCGCCTGGCTGATGCGCTTTGTCAGCCGTGACGGCCAGACCGAGATGTGAACGTCCCAGCGTCAAGTTGTCGAGCGCCAATGTCACCAGTGGAGCGTCCGCACGAGTCCATTCCTGCGCCTTGTTCGCCCGATCTCGCGCGGCATGTCGCTCGCCTTCAGACAACAGAAGATCGCAATACTGATAACCTGATAGCGAATACAGCACGGCATAACCCAGCTGTACTTTTGCTTGCAGACCCTCGGCGCTGAAAAAAAGCTCCTTGGCCTCGTTGTGTCGTCCAGCAGCGTGCAGCGCATCGGCGAGACGCGCGCGACGTGTTACTAAACTATAACCGTCCTCGCTGCGCTCCGCGTGAGCCACCGATCTTTCGGCGAAAGTTACCGCGCGACCAACTTTGCCCAAGAGCAACTCGGTCTCGCTCAGGTTGGACGCGCTGATTGCGGCGTTACTCCAGTCCGCAACATTTTCCTCTCGCCCAAGCCCTGTACGCATTGACTCTAATGCCTCAGCGAAACGTCCTTGCGCGCGCAGTCCAAAAGCCGCGATCGCGAGAACCCAAGATTGGCTGACCGTCGCCAAGGCGGCAGCAGGCGTCGCATAAGGCTGATCAAAAAACCACGCCATCGCTGCAACATCGCTGCCATGGGCGCCAAGTTGTTCCATAGCATAGAATCTGGGGCGACCATCCGGCCGCCGCCGACAGATGCGGTTCGCATAAACATTGTCGAGTACGTCTTGGTGCCGTCCCGCGCGACAGCCATGGCCGATTGCCTGATAGAGCGGCCCGAGATCTTCCAGCGTAGGTGTATCACCTTCCTTAGTCGTGTCGCGCAGGTGTTCGTAGATTCGCCCATGCGCCTTACGCCAAGCACTCTGGCGTTCATTCTTCAGCCGCTCGCCGAACCACTCGCGCACCAAAGGATGAGCATCGATCGCGTCGGGCGAGAGTGAGTCCTCAGGATCGAGCAATCGTACCTCGCGCAACCGCACAATCGCGGCGCGCCATGCGCTATCGTCCAGATCAACAACTGCTTCTGCGAATTCTTCGATGACCGGCTCCGCGCGAAGCGCTTTGATCCAGTCCGCCTGCGCCGGCCGGTCGAACAGACCAACCATGAGCATGATTGCACGGAGGGCGGGCTCACGCGTCAGCCACTCTTTATCAAAGGCTTCGACGACGCGCCGTGCCTGATCGTGACCGGACTTGTCGTCAATGACCCGACGGATTCGACTACGCTCTCCGATCTTCCCGTCGTGCAAAAGTTTGAGAAAACCCGCGAGCAGACTCAGCGCCAGCGCGTGACCTGCAAAGTCGTGAGCGGCGGCGCGCAACTCGTCGGAGGTACCTGCAATACCCGCGTCGGCCAGCAAGGCCGCTCCGGCCTCATCGGATAGCCGCCACAAGTCGATTTTCGGCGCAGTGCTATGCTCCCATTTCGTGAGGTCATGGACCGGAAGGCGGCTGGTGATGACAACGAGGCTGTGACCGGCCTCTGGCTGCTTTGTTGCAAGCGCACGCAATAATGCGCGCAAGCCATGCTCCTTCAGCGCGCCTTCTTGACCCTCGGTGCCGAATTGCAGCGGCTCCAAACCATCGAGCACCAGCAGCACGCGACGTTGAGACAATTCCTCAGCAAGTCGCTCGCCCTTTGCGGTCGAACTTGTCGTGTCGAGTTTGACCTTCAGTTTGCCGAGTGCCCAGTCGAGCAGCCCCTCGCCTGCCGCGGCCCGCTCTTGTGTGCCTTGGCTGTAGAAGGACCAGCACAGTACCGCATCGGCGCCCCGATAGGCATCGTTGCGCACGCGCGTGAGCCATTCGATGACAAGTGAGGTCTTGCCCGCGCCACCCCAAGCGATGAGCGAGATCACGCGCGTCGTTTGATTAGTCCAGGCATCGTCGAGCAGCTTCAGCTCGTTGTCGCGCCCGATGAGCTTCTTGTACGGAGTTTCTGGTAGGCGCCCATAGTCGACGATGGAAGGGAACGATCTTCGTAGCGAGATTGGCCGCGCGAGGATGCTCGGAGTCAAAGCCCGGAGGAGCTCATCGATCTGCTCGGTGATCACGGTCATTTCCCGATCACGTGCCGGGTCGAGCAGCTCGGAAAGCGCCTTGTTGTCAGGCGGCCGTCGATTTGGTTGCTTGAGCCACTCGATGGTCCTGATCGGACACGGCGTCACGACGATCGGGCAGAACGTCACCTCTCCTTCCCGACGCTTCAGGATGCGTCCAACTTCCTCCTCGACGATGAACTTCGATGTGATTGAGTAGCGCGACACTAGAAGGACGAAGATGCGGCAGGCATCGAGCGCCGCATAGATGTCGCCTCGCCAGTCGTCGCCGATGAGAAGCTTCTGATCGTCCCAGGTAAGAAGCGAGCCATGCGGCGCCAACGTCTGGAGGAATGAACGAACGTAATCGAGCCATGCTCGATCGAGATGACTGTAGCTGATGAAAATGACCGGCTTGTCCGACACGCTCCGCTCCCTGCAACTCAAGCGTGCCCGCGGGCCGATCCGAGTCAAGGCAAACGATCGGCAGTGGCCAAGCCGACCCTCCGCCGTTCGGATTCCTGCTCCTTGACAATATCCCTTTAAGAACATATCATGAACATACCTGTTCCTGCTCAGCTCGCCGCCGTCATGACGCGGCGGGCCGGGCGGGAAAGTCCGAAGGACGGGCCGGAGATCAGGCCAGGGTCCTTCGGGGCAGATGCCGCGAAAGCGGCATCGGCCGGTGGAGCGCCGGGAGGCGCAGCGGTTCGGTGGCGAGGCTTCGCACGCCTTTAGATCATCGCCCGCGCGCGCCTCGGGATGGGTCTCGCAAGCCCGTCCGAATGGGCCTCGCAAACCCATTCAGGCAAGGTTGCGCAGGCAGTCCGGGAATAAAGCACCGGCTGCCACCGAGGGCGCCGTAGCGCAGCGCCCTGGCGCCTCCCGGCGCTCCATTCCCCCTTTGGGGAAGACGGAAAAAGGGACCGGCGGTGCCCACGCCGCGTGAAACAACCGGGCGGCGGAGCGTTGGCTACGCCACCGTCGTTCCGGCCGAGCCAACGGGTCCGCGCAAAGCGCGGCCCGATGACAGGCTCTGCGAGAGCCGGAATCCATAACCACAGGACAGGAGAATGGAACACCGACCGAGCAACACTGAGAGCCTTGTGGTTATGGATTCCGGTCCCGGCGCTGGCGCGCCGTCCCGGAATGACCCCCTGGAGGGATTTCCGCGCTGTGCCCGCACAGCCCTTTTTTCATCAACCATTGCGGCCTATATTACCCCTGCCGTCCCGCGAGGGCCGGCTATGGCGATAAACGGGCGTCGTAATAAACCTATCGGACCCGGGGGCAGTACCCGGCGGCTCCACCCGTGCAGCGTCCTGCGTCTCAAATCCCATCTCGGTGGGATCGGTCCTGTCCGTAAGGCTGGACTCGGGCGCTGCATCGGCGGGGCCGAAACAGGATCGACGAGGGCGTAAAGGACGTGCTTTTGCCCGAGATGGTTCCGACGTAACGGGCCATTCCATAGTTGCCAACGACAACTATGCTCCGGTTGCCCAGGCCGCGTAAGCGGTTTGGAATACCGATACTTCAAGTCCTGACGGGATAAGCTCCGGCAGGCGGGGTTCGGAGGCACCTGGCAACAGAAGCCTCCACTTCATTTCTCCCGAGCGGGAACAAGCGGAATCGGCTAGGTTCGCCCTCGTTCCGCAGGCGAGATCAATGTCCGTCGACCACATCCGCTACGATCTATTGACCCAGCAGGCGCTGCGCGCCGTGGTGCGGCGCGTGCTCAGCGATGTCGCCAAGGTCGGCAGCCTGCCCGGCGAGCATCATTTCTACGTCACGTTCGACACGCGCGCCCCCGGCGTGAAGCTGTCGTCGCGGATGCGCGAGCAGTACCCGGAAGAGATGACCATCGTGCTGCAGCACCAGTTCTGGGATCTCGCGGTGAGCGATACGCACGTCGAGGTGGCGCTGTCGTTCAACGGCGTCTCGGAAAAGTTGCACGTGCCGTTCGAGGCGATCAAGGGATTCTTCGATCCGTCGGTGCAGTTCGGCCTCCAGTTCGAGCCGCAACAAGGCGAAGCCGCGGGCGCGGCGGAGAAGCCCGCCGCGGCCGAGGAG
>JBAVXH010000080.1:0-27053 GCA_049698215.1 Xanthobacteraceae bacterium
CATGTGGCGGGCGCGAGCGCGATCGACCGCAAGGTCGCCGACAACGCGCTGCTCGCGCTCGAAGTGGACGCCGCCGGTCTCGACGCGATGGACCGCCGCTATCTCACGACCATCGCGCTCAACTACGGCGGCGGGCCGGTCGGCGTCGAGACCATCGCGGCGGCGCTCTCCGAGCCGCGCGACGCGATCGAGGAGATCATCGAGCCGTTCCTCATTCAGCAGGGCTTCCTGCAGCGCACGCCACGCGGCCGCCTGCTCACCGGCCACGCGTTCCGCCACCTCGGGCTGACGGAGCCGCAGCGCGATCCGGGACAGTTTGGGTTGTTCAACGAGGACGACGCATGATCGAACCCATTCACATTGTCGCCGCGCTGATCCGCGACGCGGAGGGCCGCGTGCTGCTGGTGCGCAAGCGCGGCACGGCGGCGTTCATGCAGCCGGGCGGCAAGCGCGATGCCGGCGAGGATGATGTGTCCGCGCTCGCGCGCGAGCTCAGCGAGGAGCTCGGCTGCCAGGCGCTGCCGGAGACGTTCGCTGCGCTCGGTACATTCGAATGCGTCGCGGCGAACGAGCCGGACCGCCGGGTCAATGCGGCGGTCTATCGCGTCGATGTCACCGGCGAGATCGCAGCGCGCGCCGAGATCGACGAAATCGTTTGGATCGATCCCGCGGCGCCGCCCGATATCCATCTCGCGCCACTGACGCGCGACCACGTGCTGCCGCTGGCACGCAAGCGGTGCGGTCTGGGATTTACCGTAAATTTGCCCGAATGGGTTTTGTAGGGTGCAGCCACACACGAATGGTTGCCTCATGATCTCCCGCCGCCGCTTCCTGCAAGGCCTTGGATCGCTCGGTCTCGTCGGCCTCGCGACATCCGCCTATGCGGGCTTTGTCGAGCCGTATCTGCGCCAGCGGATCACGCGCTACGACCTGAAGCTTCCGCGCTGGCCGGCCGGCCTCGATCTCACCATCGCGGTCCTTGCCGACCTGCATGCCTGCAAGCCGTGGATGGACGTCGAGCGCATCGAATCCCTCGTCGAGCAAACCAACGCGCTCGGCGCCGACCTCATCGTGCTGCTCGGCGATTACGTGGCCGGGCACCGGTTCGTCAGCGAGTACCTGAACTCCGGCGACTGGTCGAAGCCGCTGGCAAGCCTGAAGGCGCCGCTTGGCGTGCATGCCATCCTCGGCAATCACGACTGGTGGGAGGACAGGGCCACGCAAATCGCGGGACACGGCCCGACCATTGGCCGGCTTGCGCTCGAACGCGTCGGCGTGCCGGTCTACGAGAACGACGTTGTCCGGCTGAAGAAGGACGGGCGTCCGTTCTGGCTCGCGGGCCTCGGCGATCAACTCGCCTTCTGGCCTTGGCGCCGTCGCTACCCCGAGCGCCGCATCGGCGTCGACGACCTCGCCGGCACGCTCGGCAAGGTGCAGGACGCAGCGCCGATCATTTTGCTCGCGCACGAGCCCGACATCATGCCGCGCGTGCCGGAGCGCGTTTCGCTGGTGCTCAGCGGCCATACCCATGGCGGGCAGATCAGGATGTTCGGCTGGTCGCCCGTGGTGCCGTCGCGCTTCCGCAATCGCTATGCGTATGGTCACGTCCACGAGCAGTGTGATTTGATCGTCTCCGGCGGCCTCGGCTGCAGCATCGTTCCGGTGCGGATGGGCGTGCCGCCGGAAATCGTGCTGGTGAGCGTGAGCGGTGCGCAGGCGGCATAGATGACCGGGGCTTCTCTCGACGGCGAAATCCGCGACGGCCGCCACGCGATGACGGTGCGCGTCTACTACGAGGACACCGACTTTACCGGCATCGTCTATCACGCGAACTACCTGCGCTACATGGAGCGCGGGCGCACCAACTATCTGCGCCTGATCGGCGCGGATCACCGCGCGCTGTTCGAGGCGACCGAGCAGGAGGCGCCGGGCTTTGCCTTCGTGGTGCGCACCATGACGATCGACTGGCTGAAACCCGCGCGCATGGACGATGTGCTTGAGGTCCGCACCGCGCCCGAGGAGGTGAAGGGCGCCTCGATCACGCTGTTGCAGCAATGCTGGCGCGGCGAGGAATTGCTGTGCGAGGCGCATGTGCGCGTCGCGTTCATCTCCGGAGGCCGCGCACGGCCGATCCCCAAGCCACTGCGCATCGCCATGAAGGCGGATCAGGACAGGCTGCCATCGCCCTGACGCTGCTGCGCATCGTGGCGCATGAGCGCCTGAAAGGTCCTGTTGGCGTGGCTCAGGTCGAATGCCACGTGAATACCGAGATCGACCGCGGTCTTGATCGCGATCAGGATGATCAGCGGTGCGATCGAGCCGAAGAACGACAGAAAGCCGCCGAGCAGGATCGCGACATGCATCACGATGATTCGCGCGTAGAACCCGCCGACCAGCGCGACGGCGATGCTGTCGGACGATAACCCTGCCGCGCGCACCGGCCGTTGCCGGTTCAGCCACTGCCGCAGCCGCGTACCGATCCGTGAATAGAAAAACACGATCCCGCGCGCGACAAACAACACAAGCAGCGGGACCCAAAGGTCGGTGCCGATGATGAGTTTGTCGACGAACTCGCGCGGCCCGTGGATGCGTGCTGCCCAGCCGCCGGAGAACAATACCCAGAGGAAGGCGAAGTGCACGCCCATGAAAATTCCGGCGTGCGCCACGAAGAACAGCGCAAAGCCGATCGGCGAGGGCGGGCGCGTGCTGCCCTGCATGGTGATGCCGCCGAGCGCCTCGCGCGAAGCGGTCGCGATGCGTACCAGCGTCCAGAACCCGATGATCGCGGTCTCTAACCAGTAGAGCATCAGCAGCACGAACGCATCCCATCCCCAGAACAGGACGCCGGCGAGAGGAAACAGATTGGCGGCGATGAGAATCAGCGACGACGGATAGAAAAGCGGGCGCGTGCTGAATGCCGCGCCTGACGGAACAGTGGTTGGGTCGCCCATGGGTTCAATCCGCGCCGACCCCGAATCGGCCTGCAGGCGCATGATCGCACAAGCGGCGGGACCCGCGGCCCGCGCGCTCTGTGATCGATGTGATCTGCGGCAAGCCGCTGCGCATCGCCATGAAGGCGGATAAGGACCGGCTGGCGTAAGGACCCATGCTCCCACCTTCCCCCCTCCAGGGAGGGTGCTTGCGGCGCGCCCGACAAGCGTGCTGCGATGACACATCGCGCGGGGGACATCAGATGCACGGACGCCGGCCGACCATTTCATCCACCAAGGGCGTCGTTGCGGCGGCGCATCCGCTCGCCGCGCAAGCCGGCGCGCAAATGCTCAGCAACGGCGGCAATGCCTTCGATGCGGCCGCCGCGACAGCAGCAGCGCTGAATGTCGTGGAGCCCTACATGTCCGGCCTCGCCGGCGCGGGGCTCGCGACCTGCTGGATCGCCGCCGAGAAGCGCATCCGGGTGCTCGATTTCGTGCCGCGCGTGCCGGCAAGCTTTCCGGTCGCGCGCTTTCGCAAGCGCGAGGATCTGGCGCGTGGGCCTCTGTCAGCCGGTGTGCCTGGCAATCTCGCCGGCTGGGCGGAGCTTTCGCGCGCGCACGGCAGGAAGCCGCTCGGCGATGCGCTTCAGCCGGCGATCGCGCTGGCGCTCGACGGCTTCCCGCTGGTCGAGTTCAATGTCGAGGAGCTGAACGAGAACGCGCCGGCGCTGAAGCCTTATGCGGCGTTCTATGGCGAATTCTCGCGCAACTACATGGACGGCGCCGACACGGTGTCGATCGGGCGCGTACCGAAGCAGCCGGACCTTGCCGGCACGTTCGAACGGCTCGCCGCCGCGGGCCCGCAACTGCTCTATGGCGGAGAGCTCGGGCAGGCGATCGTCAGGCATCTCAAATCGCTCGGCGGTTACATGACGATGAGCGATCTCGAGCAGGTCGCGCCGAAATGGAAGGACCCGATCAGCGTGATGTATCGCGGCCGCGTGGTGCATGTGCCGCCGCCGGCCTGCGAGGGATTCCAGTTCCTGCTCACGCTGCGCATCCTGGAAGGCTTCGACCTTAACGCGCTCGAACGCAACGGCGCCGATCATCTCGACATTGTCTATCGCGCGGTGCGGCTTGCGGCCGGCGTGCGCATCAACAACAATAACCCACCGCCGCAGGAGCTCGCGCGCCTGCTCGGCGACGAGCACGTCGAGACCTTGCGCGCGCGCGTGCGCGACGGCCGCCCGATCGCGGGCCCGACCGAGCAATGGATGGAGCCGCCCGCGGGCGGAGAGGACCCCGGCCATACCACCTCGTTCTCGATCGGCGATGCCGAGGGCAATCTGATTTGCGTGACGCAAAGCCTCGGCAGCCCGTTCGGCTCGGGCGTCGTGGTGCCGGGCACCGGGGTGTGCCTGAACAACTTTCTCTACTGGACCGAGGTCAACGCCAAGAGCCCGAACCGCACCGCACCCGGCGCCGAACTGCCGATCTGCATGGCGCCGACGCTCGCGACGCGCGACGGCGTGCCGGTGCTGGCGCTCGGCACGCCCGGGAGCTACGGCATCCTGCAGACGCAGGCGCAGGCCTATGTGCAGTACGTCGATTTTGGATTGCCGCTGCAGGACGCGATCGAGGCGCCGCGCGCGCGGCTGTGGGACGGAACGTTCGTGCAGGTCGAAGGGCGCGTCGCGCCCGCCGTGGTGGCGGAGCTCAAACAGCGCGGCCACGACGCGCAGGCATTCGCGGACTGGACCATGAAGGTCGGCGGCATGCAGGCGGTGGCGGTCGATCCCGCGACGGGTGTGATGACCGGCGCCGCCGACCCGCGCCGCGATGGCTATGCGGTGGCGGTGTAAGCGGATCGGCGTCAGGCTGTCATCACAAGTTGTTCGCGTTTCGTTGAATGGGCGCGGCAAAGTGTGCCGGGATTTTTGAGTTGACACGCAAGCCGCCTCCCGAGTGCAATGCCGCCGCGTGAATTGACTTCGACAATTTTGGAAATCAACCAGAGAGGCACATTATGAGTAACAATCCAGCAGCGAATAATGGCGTCAACGTTCAGGCTTTGCTCGACGCGCGCGACGCTCTCACCAAGGCTCCGGCGGCTGCGCAGTTCAAGTGGCGCGCGGCGTGCGAATGGAAGAATGGCACGCACAGTCATTCGAGCGTCGAAAGCTTCTATGGTCTCGGCGAGGAGCAGAAACGCAAGACCACCTTCAAGTTCGATGCGGATCACCCGGAGGTCTTTGCTTCCGAGGACAAGGGCGCAACGCCGGTCGAATACGTCCTGGTCGGACTGGCAAGCTGCCTCACCGCAGGCATTGCGGCGGTCGCGCAGAACCGGAACATCCAGCTGAAGTCCGTGACCGCGACCATCGAAGGCGATATGGACCTCGCCGGCATCCTCGGCATCGACAGCGAGGTGCGCAACGGCTTCAAGGGCATCACGGTGAAATACAAGATCGATGCCGACGCGAAGCAAGAAGACATCGAGGCGCTGGTCGCGCAGTCGCAGAAGCGGTCCGCGGTCTACGACATCGTCACCAATCCGACGAACGTCACGGTTGTGGTGAACTGACCGCCACTGCGGCCGTTAGGGTGCTCACGAGGAGTCGGCGCAATTAACGCCGTGACCACCGTCATCGTCGGCGCGGGGCACGCGGCTCTTGCGATGAGCCGCTGCCTCGCGGAGCGTTCTATCGACCATGTCCTGCTCGAGCGCGGCGAAGTCGCCCAGAGCTGGCGCACCGAGCGATGGGACTCGCTGCGCCTGCTCACGCCCAACTGGCAGAGCCGCCTGCCCGGATTCAGTTACACCGGCAACGATCCCGACGGCTATCGGACGCTGCCGGAGGTCGTCGACTTCATCGCGGGCTATGCGAAATCGATCTCGGCGCCGGTGCGAACCCAAACGACCGTCACCTCGGTGCGCAGCGACGACGCGGGATATCTTGTGCGCACCGACCGCGGCGACTGGCGCTGCCGAACCGTCGTCATCGCCTCGGGTGCATGCAACATCGCGCGCCTCCCGAGCTTTGCCGCCGGCGTGCCGCCGTCAGTCGCGACGCTCACGGCGCAGTCCTATCGCAATCCGGCGCAGGTCGCGGACGGCGGCGTGCTGGTGGTGGGGGCTTCGTCAAGCGGCACCCAGATCGCGCACGAACTGCAACGCGCAGGGCGTGCGGTCACGCTCGCGGTCGGCGAGCACATCCGCGCGCCGCGCATGTATCGCGGCAAGGATCTTGAATGGTGGATGGACGCGGCCGGCGTGCTCGACGAGCGCTACGATCAGTTGGACGACGTCGCGCGGGCGCGCCGCGTGCCCTCGCTGCAGCTTGCCGGCACACCGGACCGCTCGACGCTGGACCTCAACGCGCTCTCCGGCATCGGCGTGAAGCTCGTCGGCCGCCTTGCCGGCATCACGGCCGACGGCAAGGCGCAATTTTCCGGCTCGCTGCGCAACATGTGCGCGATGTCCGATCTCAAGATGCGCCGGCTGCTCGAGCTGCTTGACGAGTGGGCGGGCACGAACGGCCTCAACGACACGATGGAGCCGCCGGGCCGCCTGCCGCCGACCCGCGTCGAGGACGCGCCCCCGCTCGGGATGGATCTCGTGAAGAGCGGGATCAGGACGATCGTCTGGGCCTCGGGTTACCGGCCGGATTATTCCTGGCTCGAGCTGCCGGTTCTCGACCGCAAGGGCTACGTCACGCATGACGGCGGCGTCGTCAGCGCGCCCGGCGTCTACCTGATGGGGATGCAGTTCCTGCGGCGCCGGAAGTCCGCCCTGATCGACGGCGCAGGCGATGACGCGCGCGACCTGAGCGCGCATCTCGCGGCGTATCTCGACAACGCGGCGCCAAGGCTGAGCGCGTGAAGCGCCCCCCTAGGGCCGCTCACATATTGCCGTGGCCGCGCTTGATGGTCTGGCGGATCACCGGTGCGGTGACCTGATCCGAGATCTGGATGTTCCACAGTTCGCTGTCGCCCTGCGCGGCGAAGTCGGCGAACAGCTTCGTGACTAGCGACACATCGCGGATCTCGTGGCCGCGCAGGCCGAAGCCGCGCGCGATGTTTTCGAGCGCGGGCCGGCCGAACACCGCCAGGCTGTCGTCGAGGCCGTCGGCGCGCAGCTTGTGAAACTCCGAGCCGTATCCGCCATCGTTCATCGCGCAGATCAGGATGCGATATCCCTGACGCTTGAGCGTCTCGAGTTCCTGGATATTGAACAGGAGCCCGCCGTCGCCTTCGAACAGCACGACCTTGCCCTCGCGGCCCTGCCGGCGCGCCGCCGCAACCCCAAGCGCATACGACAGGCCGTTGCCGACCGCGCCGAACTCACGGACGGTCGTATAGCGCTCCGCCGGCCGGCCAATCATCTGGGCGGGGAAATAGGCCTGATGGCCGCCGCCGACGACGATGTCCCAATCCTTTGGGACGACCGCGTCGATGGCGGAGACCACCGCGCGCGGGTCGAGCTCCCCGGACGCGATGTCGAACGGCATCGAGTCCGGCGGCTCGGTCGCGATGCGATGCGCGAGCTCTTTCGAGCGGATCGCCGCCGCCGTCGGTTTGCCGCCGCCCAATTTCTTGTCGAGGCCGGCGAGGATCGCCTCGACGCCGACCAGCGCATCCGACCTGACGTAGAGGTCGGCGGCCTTGAGCCCATCGCGCAAGCCGCGCGGGGCATCGTCCAGCTGGATCTTGTAGGCCTTTGGCCAGAAGTGCCCGCCGCCGACGTAGTAGGACAGGCTGGTCCCGACCGCGAGCACGACGTCCGCGGACTCGTACATCTCGCGGCCGAGCGACGTGAAGTAGCTGCCGGTGATGCCGAGCCCGAACGGATGGTCGTGGAAGAGCCCGCGCGCGGGCAGCGTGTTGGAGAGAAGCGCGCCGCAGCGATCGGCGAGCTTGATCACCGCATCGCGCGCGCCGGCCGAGAGCACACCACGGCCGCCGAGGATGATCGGCCGCTTCGCGGCGGCGAGCCGATCGACCGCCTCGGCCACCACCTCTGGGTCGGGCTGCATGCGCCCGGCCTTGGGCTGATACATTGCCGAGGTCTCGTAGGGCTGGTTCGCCATGTATTCGACCTTCTGCAGGTCGTAGGGAACGCCCAGCACCACCGGGCAGCGCTCGACCTTGGCGACGTGGAAGGCCTCGCGCACGGCGTCCATCATGCGCGGCACGCTGTGCGCGGCGATGTAACGCGCGCCGGTCGCCGCCACCAGCGGCGCCTGGTCGATCGCCTGGTTGTAGAACTTGGCGTTGATCGGCGCCTCGCCGGCGAACACCACCAGCGGCAGGCGGGCGCGCACCGCGGCCGGCAGCGCCGTCATCAACTGGGTCACGCCGGGGCCGCACGTGACCGAGGCAACGGCGACCTTGCCCGTCGCCACATTGTAGGCTGTCGCCGCCGCGACGGTCACATGCTCGTGCCTGACGTGGACGGTCTCCACGCCGGGCAGTTTGGCGAAAGCGGTGCACCAATGCATGTTGCCGTCGCCCATCAGGACGAACTGCGTGTCGACCCCCTCGGCAAGGAACGCTTCCGCGAGGGCTTCGTAGAGTTTGGGCATGGGCGGGGTGCTGCTTGGATTGGGGGCTGATGCGGTACGCAACCATGCCCGGCGACGGTCAGTCAATTCGATTGAAGTGAGCGGCGCGACGGGCAGCTATGGCATTCTGCAGACGCAGGCGTTCGCCAAGTCTATCTGAATCCGGCCCGATAGTACGTTGCCAGCCCGTCGATCTCACCGGCGGTCAGCTGCGCCGCGATGATCCTCATTCGACCATAGACATCGTTGCGCCGTTCGCCCGAGGCATAGAGCTTCAACTGCCGGACCATGTATTCCTTGCCTTGCTCGGCAAGGATGGGTGTCTCAATCGGGCCGCCTGACCCAGGGCGATGACATGACGCGCAGGGAGGGATGTTGCGGTTGGGATCGCCAAGCTCGACCAGGCGCACGATCGCCGGAGGCGACTCCGCGAGCGTGTCCGGATTCGGATTGCGTTTTGGCTGCGCCGCGTAATACGCGGCAACGTCGGCCAATGTCGCCTCATCGAGCGCCTTGGCAATGTCGGTCATCTGCTGATGCGTCCGGCTGCCGGTCCGATAATCGTTGAGCTGCTTGTAGATCGCCGCACCCGACTGGCCGGCAAGGTGCGGATTCTCCGGAGCCGCCGAGACCCCTTGCTCGCCATGGCATGCGACGCAAACCTCCTGCGCCTTGGCGCGGCCCCGTTCGGGTTTTGCGGCGGTGAGGGTTTGCAGCACGGCCGGCGTCCACACGACTTGCGAAACGGGTGTCGGCGGAGTGTGGTCGGCAACCTGTTGGCGTGCCGGCGATCCAGGCAAAATCCCGAGCGCCCGGCAGATCGCCGTATAGGCGTCGATCCCGTCGCTGCGGCCTTGGACCACCGGGATGATCACCACGCCCAGCACAATACCGAGGAGCACGATGCCGAAAACCGCGACGCTCGCCCAAATTCGCCACGGCTGGTCGAGAACGTGGGGATCGGATGTCTGCGCCATGCCGCGCTCCTAATGCACCCGGTGCACGATCGCACCAGGCGACGGCTCGATCACGAACTGGGCGATCGGATAGCCGTAGGCCAGCAGCATCAAGACCAGGACCAGCACGTTCCATAGTCCAAAGCCATTGAGCGCAGCCGGGACACGATGCGGCGGATGCACCGCCAGTGCGTAGAGCGGACCTGGAGCCACCGGCAGTGGGCTGCGGTGAAGGACGGCGAGATTGCGCACGAACAGCAGTGCGGACGCGAGCAACACAAACCCGCCGAAGAGCGAGACAATCACCCACGGTCCCCACGCTGCGATGATGGGATCGGCATAGTTGAAATTGGCGACGCGCCGCCATTGGCCCTGCAACCCAAGCCAATGCCACGGCACCGTCATGATCATCATGCCGATGAACCACAGCCACAGCTGCCATCGCAGCGGCGCGGCCGAGGCATGCTCGCGGCCGGTGAGGCGCGGCCATATCTCGTAGGCGATCGCGAAGTACATGATGACGACGGAGCCGCCGAAAATCAGATGGAAGTGCGCCGTGACCCACGAGGTGTTGTGCACCATCGCGTTCATGCCGTAGCCCATGTTGATCAGCCCGCCGAAGCCCCCGAAGCCGAGCATGACGAACGCGAGGCCGGTTGCCAGCACAGCCGGCCGGTCCCACGGCAACTTGGCGATCCAGCCAAAAATGCCGCGGCCGCCGCGCAGCCGTCCGGCGATCTCCAGCGAAGCCGTGATGGTGAAAATCGTCAGCAGCGTCGGCACGGACACGAAGGCGGTGAGCAGCATCTGGATAAACTTCCAGCCGTTGCCATGCTGCGGATCCATCATCAGGTGATGCATGCCGACGGGCAGGCTGTAGACCAGGAACAGGATGAAGGTGAGACGGCCCATCGTGTCGCTGTAGAGCCGTCCGCCCGCCGCGCGCGGGATGATCGTGTAGAACGCGATGTATGCGGGGATGAGCCAGAAGTAGACGATGGCATGCAGCGTCCATGAGAACAGCGTGCGCGCCAACCCCGCATCGATGGTCTGTACGAGGCCCAAGGATGCGGGAATGACCTGAAACACCAGTTCGACCGCGACGCCAACGGTGGTCCAAAGCCACATCACGGCGTTCGCCACCGTCGCGAACATCGCCAGGGGCACCGGCTTCCCGGGATTTTCGCGTTTCCACTCGCGCATCGCGACGATCATGAGAACGCACCAGACCCACGAGCCCGCCACCACAAGCACAAGCCCGATATAGAACCAGGGGCTCGCGGTGAGCGGGGGATAGAAGGTGAAGAGCACCGAGGCTTGCCCCATCAGGATCGGGATGAGGACCATCACGACGCCGGCGATCGCAATCCAGAACGCGCCCCATGCCCAGGCCTTGCCGGGGAGCGGGCGATGCAGCGCGGTCACGGCGACGAAATAGCCGAAGCCCATGATGAAGAAGGTGGTCAGCACATAGGCCATCGCGACGCCGTGCGCCGTCACCGACATGAAGTATTGGCCCGGTGTGCCGACATGGGCGCCCCAGGGGCTGCGCACCCACATCTGCCAGGTGCCCAGCAGGCAGGCCACCAGGAACGCCGCGAACGCGACCCAGAAATGCGCCAGGCAAAGCCGCTCAACGTTGCGCACAGGAAACCCTCCCGTCCGGTCCGGGCTTGAATTGATCGTCGCGCATGACCTGCACGGTAGCCCACATCTCGCTGTGGCCGAGGCCGCAATACTCGTGGCAGGGCATCAGCAGGCTTTCGCCACGGGTGAATTCGGTGTGCACCTGAGCGACGAAGCCCGGCACCACCATCGTATTCACGTTGGTGCCGGTGACCAGCAGACCGTGGATCACGTCGGGAGTAGCGAAACGCAGCGTGACAGGGCGTCCCTGTGGGACCGCGATGCAACGCGGAACAAACATGAATTGCGTGGCGATGACCCGCACGGTGGTCCTTCCGTCCGGCCCCACCGTCGTTCCCAGATTGTGTTCGGCGAACTCGCCCGAGAGGTGCAATGTCTTGGGATCAATGCGCTCCACGTTGCTGGGCGGATTGATGTCCCGGGTCAGCGCCGTGAACACGATCACGCTGAGCGTTGCGGCAATGAGCACGCCAACGCCAAAGGCCCACAACAGTTCGGTGCCGAGAATTCGCCGCTCGTGCATCTCAACCGGTTGATGCGTCATGACGCTAACCGACCGTCCCGCGCGGCAGGAACACCAGAAAATAAATCGCGAGATAGCCAAGCACCAGCAAGGCGACCGCGGTTCCGGCGAGCACGCCGGCGCCGAGCGGGGTCACGCGCATGACCTCGGCGAGCGCGGCCTCATCGATTTGATCGTCGGCTTCAGCCGGATCGTGAGCGTGAGACGATTGGTCAGCAGGGTTCATCGGTTCGCCCCCCGGCGAGCACCAACGGCGAGTCATGCGACCTCATTCCGGGCACAAAGCCGGACGGCGCGATCTGCGAACGCCGCCAGGTGCCCAGGAATGGTCAACGGGCCAATGGTTGCGGACCAAGGCAGCGCGCCGCAATCGCGCTCTCAGCCAAGACCTCTATCCTTCCGTATAGGTGACGAGGTCCGCTTTGGGGCCAGGAGCGAGGAGCCAGCTCTGTTCGAACGCGGGAACCGACATGCCGAAGAGCATGTCGGTTCGTCGTGATGCTCGTTCGGTGCAGTAACGGGCGAAACTACGCCGCCTGCTTGTGCCGCGCCTGCTCGGCCTTGTAGAGCGCGAGCTCTTCGCCGAACGCCTTCGCGACGCTCGGGCGCTTCTTGAGCCGGTCGAAGTAGGCCGCAATCGCAGGGTAGCGGTCGAACTTCACCGGCGTCGCCATGCTCCAGTTCAGCACCGTGTAGAGATAGGCGTCCGCCACGCTGAACGAGTCGAGCAGGAATTCGCGGCCAGTGAGATGGTCGTTGAGGTAGGCCAGCCGCGGCTCGGCCTTCGCCAGCACGTTCGCCGCCGTGCCCTCCGGCGCCTTCCGGTCGAACAGCGGCGCGAACAGCCCCTTGTGCAACTCGGTGCCGATGAAGCAGAGCCACTGCTGCAGCCGCGTGCGCGCGATGCCGCCCTTCGGCGCGAGGTTCGCGTCGGGGAAACAATCGGCGACGTATTGCAGGATCGCGGCGTTCTCGGTGAGCAGGCCGCCGTCGTCCATGCGGATCGCCGGCACCATGCCGAGCGGATAGACTTGTGTGTAGTCCGAGCCGTCGTTCATGATGCGCTTGGTCTTCGGATCGACTTCGATGAAGCCGGCCGCTCCGCCGGCTTCGTAGAGAGAAACGCGGGTCGCGAGCGAGCAGGCGAGGGGCGAGAAATAAAGGTCCATCTTGATCCTCCACATTTGACTTTTGTACTGTCTCGCATGAAATGAGCGGGCGTCAAGGAGTTATTTGCGAAATGGTACAAAAGAAATTGATGGAACCGAAAGCCGAAGGCAAGCGGCGCGGCCGCCCGCGCGCCTATGACCCGCAGGTCGCGATCGCGCGCGCGGCGGAGACCTTCTGGAAGGCGGGCTACGCCGGCACCTCGCTCGACGATCTCGTCGTGGCGACCGGCATGAACCGGCCGAGCCTCTACGCGGCGTTCGGCGACAAGCGCGATCTCTATCTCAAGACGCTCGAGCATTATCGCGACGAGGGGCGCGCGCTCGCGCGTCATGCGCTGGCCGGCGAGCCGGCGCTGCGCGTGTTCCTGAAGCGCTTCTACGACAAGGCGCTCGCGCTCTATCTCGAAGGCGGCCCGCGCGGCTGCTATTCGATCGGCACCGCGGCGACGGCCGCGGCGGTCGACGACGGCGTGCGTGCGTTTCTCGCCGAGAGCATGCGTTCGACCGACAGCTTCCTGCGTGCGCAGATCGAGAAGGGACGAGCGCGCGGCGAGATTGCGCGCGACGCGGATCCGGCCGCGCTGGCGTATCTCGCGAGCGCGACCTTGCACACGCTCGCGATCCGCTCGCGCGCCGGGCTGCCGCGCAAGGAACTCGATGCGCTGGCGAAGGCGGCGATCGAGGTGATCTGCACGAAGCCGCGTTAAGCCTTGCCTTTACGCGGCGTGACGCCGCCTGTTGACTCATGTAAAGACCCTTCACATGAGCTGGTCCCGCCGCGATGGCCCGCGCGGCTATCACCACGGCAACCTGAAAGAGGCGCTGATCCGCGCCGCGCTGGAGCTGATCGCCAAGAA
The DNA here is from genome assembly GCA_049698215.1 of Xanthobacteraceae bacterium. Taxonomy (GTDB): domain Bacteria; phylum Pseudomonadota; class Alphaproteobacteria; order Rhizobiales; family Xanthobacteraceae; genus PALSA-894. The sequence continues at coordinate 13,650 of JBAVXH010000080.1, forward strand.
AGGACCGGCGGGCTTCACGTTCGCCGAAGCCGCGCGCTTTGCCGGCGTCAGCCCGGCCGCGCCCTACCGGCATTTTCGCGATCGCGACGAACTGCTGGCGGATGTCGCGCGGCGCGGCTTCGAGGAGTTCGCCACCGCGCTGGAGCGCGCCTGGAACGGCGGCGCGCCCGAGCCGTTCGCGGCGTTCGAGCGGCTCGGCAAGGCCTATCTGGAATTCGCTCGCACGGAGCCAGCGTACTACTCGGCCATGTTCGAAGCGGGCGTTCCGCTCGACATCAGCCCGGAGCTCTCTGCCGCCGGCGACCGCGCCTTCGGAGCCATCCGTAGCGCGTCCGAGACGCTGATCGCGCGGATGCCGGCAGGCAAGCGCCCGCCGACGCTGATGGTGGCGCTGCATGTCTGGTCGTTGTCGCACGGCATCGCCTCGCTGTTTGCCCGCGGCGACGCCGGCCGGCGCAAGCTGCCGATGACGCCCGAAGAACTATTGGAGGCGGCAGTTCTCGTTTATTTGCGGGGGCTTGGCCTCGACACGAGCCAGCCCACAACTTCGTGATCGCCCGCTTTCGGCTGCCGCTTGACAAAGCGCAGGGCCTTTTCTAGATATGTAAATGTTATTTACATTCACACGGCGAGGCCAAAGCCATGTCGACTGCTGAACGGATGTACGACGACCACCGCGACCGCTGGCGCGGTCCATCGATGCGGATCCACCCCGCCTGGATCGTGCTTTTGATCCTCGGCTTCATCGTCTGGTGGCCGGTCGGGCTCGCGATCCTCGCCTTCACTTTCTGGAGCAAGAACATGGGTTGCACGAGCGGCGACCGCTGGCAGCGGAAGATGGAGCGCATGGAAGAGAAGATGGGGCGCATGCGCGACCGGGTGGAGCGCTTTGGCTCCCACGGGTTCGGCCCCTGGGGCGCGCCCCGCTCGAGCGGCAATCACGCGTTCGACGAGTATCGTACCGACACGCTGCGCCGGCTCGAAGAGGAGCAGCGCGAGTTCCGGGACTTCCTGGAACGACTGCGCTTTGCCAAGGACAAGCAGGAGTTCGACCAGTTCATGGCCGACCGGCGCAACCGCCAGATGCCCGAGACTCCCGGGACTCCCCAGCCGCAGAGCTGATCTCCCCCGCAGCCCTGCGTTTTCCGGGCCGCTCGCCGAACAGGTGGGCGGCCCGATGCGTTTAGTCTGGGCGCGAGGAAAGGATTGTGTATTTGAGTCCTGGGAAGCGCGCGAAATCGCGATCGAAAGTAATCCACTCACAGCCCCATTCGATCGCAAGCGCGGCGAACCAGGCATCCGTGACTGCTCGTCCGCGTGTGTTGGTTTCGACGCAAAGCGTTTGGAAGATGTCCCAGTGGCGCTCGCCGGGCTCGATCATCGTACAGTGCGGCTGAGCGAGCAGGTCATTACAGAAACCGAATGCGTCGGCGAGTGACGCGGGATTCCGATGTCCTCGTGGATCCGTCGTAATCCGGACCACCGCGCCGAGCGCAAGCGTCGACAATGCAAAGCGCGACTCTCCTGTGACCACATCAGTGAGCCAAGCGTAGGCGATGCGATGCAGCGGATCGTCGGTTTTAAATGCGTAGATCAGAACATTCACGTCCGGCAGGATCACTGAAAGCCCCGCCGCAACTTTTCGATGTATTCGAGGTCCTCCATTTCCTCGATGTCGCGGATGCTGTTGATGCCGGGTGCGTAGCCGCCCGTAGCCGTACTCACGCGCGGCATCACCCGCTCGCGCTTCTCCGCAGGCTTGTCGGAAACGACGTAGCGCAAGCCTTCCTCCATCAGTCCAGTCAAAGTCCGTCCTTCGGCGGCAGCCTTTCGCTGCGCCTTCTTCAACAACTCGGATGGAAGCCGAACGGTCGTGCGCTTGATCATATGTCTAGACATACCTATGAATATGTCAGTATGTCAAGGTTACCCGCGAGGACTTGCGTTCCGCAGAAACGCAAGTGAAATCGTTCGGTAGCGGCCCGATGCTTTTGGACGCGTGCGCGAGAGCCCAAACAGTAACAAAGCCTTAACCATAATCGGGCCTGTTAGAGCGGGATAAAAACGGCTCAGGTGCCCTAGTTTGGACAGATTTGGCGCGTAATCCGTGGCTTGCCGGTGGTGGACGGCCAGGGATTTCACAAGCTTTGGAATGGTGCGCGGTCCGCGGGAGCGCGCGGTACCGCGTACAGCTTCCAGGGGGCCGCCTGCCGCGAGAATTTCGACCAACGAAAGGTACAGCCTCATGAATCGGGCCGGCGTGGCGCAATCGGTGCTTCGGCGCATTGCGCTAGCCACTATCGCCGCGCTGCTGATCAGCGCTCCATTTGTGCCGGCGTTGGCGCAGCAGGCAGTTGAGCAGTCCCAATTGTCCGGTCAGGGGCCGGCGTGCGTTTCAGATCTGACCCATTGGGGACTGTTCAAGTGCGCCGACTGGGTCGTCAAGGCTGTGATGATCGGCTTGCTTGTTGCCTCGATCTGGGTCTGGGCGATCGTGATTGACAAGACGCTGCTCTATATGCGCACCCGGCAAGCTATGGAGCGGTTTGAGCAGACGTTCTGGTCCGGCCAGTCGCTGGAAGAGCTTTACCGCACGCAGTCCGCGCGTCCGGCGCATTCGATGGCCGCGCTGTTCGTCGCGGCCATGCGCGAATGGAAGCGGTCATTCGAGGGAACGAGCCGCGCGATCGGCGGGCTGCAGATGCGCATCGAGAAGGTGATGGACGTGACCATCGCGCGCGAGATCGAGCGGCTGGAGCGCCGCCTCCTGGTGCTCGCGACGGTCGGCTCGGCCGGCCCCTTCGTCGGCCTGTTCGGCACGGTGTGGGGGATCATGAACAGCTTCCAGTCGATCGCAGCCTCGAAGAACACATCGTTAGCGGTTGTGGCGCCAGGCATCGCCGAGGCCCTGTTCGCGACCGCGATCGGCCTTGTTGCCGCCATCCCGGCGACGATTTTCTATAACAAGTTCGTCTCCGAGGTGAACAAGCAGGCGCAGCGGCTGGAAGGCTTCGCCGACGAGTTTGCCGCGATCCTGTCGCGGCAAATCGACGAAGCGGCCTAGGGGGACTTGTGGGAGCGGGCGGACCAAGCGGCGGGGTTGCGGTCGGCAAGCGCCGGCATCGCCGCAAGCCGGTGATGGCCGAGATCAACGTCACGCCGATGGTCGACGTGATGCTGGTGCTGCTCATCATCTTCATGGTGTCGGCGCCGTTGCTCACTGTCGGCGTGCCGATCGATCTGCCGCAGACCCAGGCGAAATCGCTCGACCAGGACAAGGAGCCGCTCACGGTGACGGTGAACACCAAGGGCGAGGTCTACCTGCAGAATTCCGAGATCAAGATCGACGAGCTGGTGCCGAAGCTGCAGGCGATTACCTCCGCGCGCGGGGGAACCGACGAGCGCATTTATGTCCGTGGCGACAGGAAGGTCGATTACGGTACAGTGATGCGCGTGATGGGGCGGCTCTCGGCGGCGGGGTATCGCCGGGTCGCACTGGTGACGGAGGTCGAGCAGGGCTCCTGAGGGGATGAAGCTAGGGTGGACCATATCGGCTGTGCTGCACGGGGTTATCCTCGTTGCGACCCTTATTGTGTTCGCCATCAAGCCGCTGAGCGCGCCTCCGCTTGATTTCATCTCCACCGACATCATCTCGGACGCCGACTTTTCCCAGATTACCAACGGCATCAAGACCGCGCCGAAGGCCGAAACGCCGAAGCCCCTTGTCGAAAAGATCGCCGAGGCAAAGCCGGTCGAAGAGGCAAATGCCAAGGTGGTGGACAAGAAGCCGGAGATCGTCGCGACCTCCGACAAGGTCGAGCCGCCGAAGCCGCAAGTCGAGCAGAAGAAACCCGAGCCGAAACCGCCGACGCCGGCTGCGAAGTCCGAACCGAAGCAGGCCTTCTCGAAAGAGCCTGAGCCGAAGGTCGATCCGATCGCCGAAGCGCTGAAGAAGGACACCACGAAGCCGGATCCGAAGACCCAGCAGAAGGCGGAGACGCCGCTGCCGCAGAAAAAGCCCGAGCCGGTAAAGCCGCAGCCGAAGTTCGACGCGAGCCGTATCGCGGCGCTGCTCGACAAGCGCGATCCGCAGCGGCACTCGGCGACGGGCGCCACGCTGAGCCAGACGCCCTCGCTCGGAACGCCGACCGGGCGCTCGGCGACCTTGACGCAAAGCGAGATCGACGCCCTGCGCGCGCGCATCCAGCAATGCTGGAACCCGCCGGCCGGACTTGCCGAAGCGCGCGATCTGATCGTGGTGGTGCGTATTCGCTTCAATCAGGACGGCTCGCTCTCGGCCGAGCCGACGCTGTCGAACTCGGGCTCGCATCCGACCTTCCAGGTTGCGGCGGAGAGTGCGTTGCGTGCGGTGCGCCGCTGCGCGCCCTACAGCTTCATGCCGGTTGCCAAATACGACGTCTGGAAGGACGTCGAGGTCACCTTCGATCCACGTGACATGTTCCGCGGCTAACGCGGACGATTCGACTTGGGAACAGACGACGCCATGACCAAAGGCCTTTCTCCGTTCGGCATCACACGCCGGCGCGTCCTTGCGTTGGGCGCCGCTACCTCAGCCGCTGCGCTGCTCGCAACGCGCGCGTCCGCGCAACTGCGGCTCGATGTCACGCAGGGCAACGTGCAGCCGATCCCGATCGCGATCCCCGATTTCGTCGGTGGCACGCCGAACGACGCGGAGCCCGCGCGCGGCATCACGCAAGTGATCACCAACAACTTGCGCCGCTCCGGCCTGTTCAATCCGATCGATCCCGCCGCCTACATCGAGAAGATCGCGAGCTTCGATGTGCTGCCGCGCTTCCCCGATTGGCGCGCGATCAATGCGCAGGGCCTGATCACCGGGCGCGTGACGCGCCAGGGCGACGGCCGGCTCAAGGTCGAGTTCCGCCTCTGGGATGTGACCTCCGGCCAGCAGCTCACCGGCCAGCAGTACTTCACCTCGCCCGACAACTGGCGGCGTATTGCGCATATCGTTTCGGATTCGGTCTACGAGCGCCTCACCGGCGAGAAGGGTTATTTCGACACCCGCATCGTCTTCATCGACGAGACCGGCGGCAAGGAACGGCGCGTCAAGCGCCTCTCGATCATGGATCAGGATGGCGCGAACGTACGCTATCTGACGCGCGGCGAAGACCTCGTGCTCACCCCGCGCTTCTCGCCGTCGACGCAGGAAATTACCTACATGTCCTACGGCCAGGCCGATCCGCGCGTCTTCCTGCTCAACATCGAGACCGGTCAGCGCGAGATCGTGGGCAACTTTCCCGGGATGACGTTCTCACCGCGGTTCTCGCCGACCGGACAGCAGGTGATCATGAGTCTGCAGCAGGGCGCGAACTCCAACCTGTTCGTGATGGACCTGCAGTCCAAGCGCACCACGCGCCTTACCGATACGTCGGCGATCGACACGGCACCCTGTTTCGCGCCGGACGGTGGGCGCATCTGTTTCGAGTCGGACCGCGGCGGCAGGCCGCAGATCTATGTGATGGGCGCGGGCGGCGGGGCCGCGCAGCGCGTTAGCTTCGGCGAAGGCTCGTACTCGACGCCGGTGTGGTCGCCGCGCGGCGACTTCATCGCCTTCACCAAGCAGGGCGGCGGCCAATTTTCGATCGGCATCATGAAGCCGGACGGCTCGGGTGAGCGGTTGCTCACGTCGGGCTTCCACAACGAAGGGCCTACCTTCGCGCCGAACGGGCGCGTGGTCATGTTCTTCCGCGACCAGGCCGGGGGGCCGTCGCTTTACACGATCGATGTGACGGGTAGGAACGAGCAAAAGGTTCCGACGCCCGCGTTCGCGTCCGATCCGGCTTGGTCGCCGCTGCTGTCGTGAAAAGCGATGTGAGAGCGGGAACTTGCTCCGCCCATTTCCCGCCGCGTTCAGGTCGCATTAACCATTCGAAACGGTTTACGGGCATTGGCTACATTCGCGGGGTCTCGGCAAGGGCTCATCAAGGTTGATGGAACGTTCGTTTAACGAACGAGGCTTAGACCTGACGCATGCCCCGGTCGTACGGAAGAAGGAGGCACGGGAAAATGACCACTGTGATGCGTTTGATGCGCGGAGCGAAGTTCGCGGCAATGATTGTGGCCGGTCTTTCTCTCGCGGCCTGCGCCAACAATCCGAATGCGATGAACAATGCGAATGCAGGCCTCGCCGGCAATGCGGCGCCCGGCAGCGCGCAGGACTTCGTCGTGAATGTCGGCGACCGCGTGTTCTTCGAATCGGATTCATCCGAGCTCACTCCGCAGTCGGTCGCGACCCTTGAGAAGCAGGCGCAGTGGCTTGGCCGCTATAATCGCTACGCCTTCACGATCGAAGGCCACGCGGACGAGCGCGGCACGCGCGAATACAACATTGCGCTGGGCGCGCGGCGCGCGCAGGCGGTGCGCGACTATCTGACCACGCGCGGCGTGGAGTCGAACCGGATGCGCACCATCTCCTACGGCAAGGAACGCCCCGTCGCGGTATGTAACGACATCTCGTGCTGGTCGCAGAACCGGCGCTCGGTCACGGTGCTCAACGCGAGCTCCTGATCAAGCTTTCCTCCAATATCGGACTACGACCGGCGCCCTTGCGGCGCCGGTTTTGTTTTGTCTGCGTCGTGCGTCACTTTGGGGCGATCGTACATTTGATGTCCCGTTGCCTTGTCAGGAAGCCGGGAACTCTGGAAGCTAGCCCTCTGGTCGTGACAGGAGGAGCGCATGCTCGGTCGGCTGAACCGGCTTATGGGCGGGTTGATCGCTCTCGGCCTGCTCGCCGCCTGCGGGCAGAACAATACCTATCAGGCGCCGCCGCCGCCGCAGGTCACGGTCGCCAAGCCGGTCGAGCAGACGATCACGCGCTATTTCGAGGCGACGGGCAACACGGCTGCGGTCAACTCGGCCAATCTCGTGGCTCGCGTGCAGGGCTTCCTGACCGAGATCGCCTATTCGGACGGCCAGTCGGTGAAGAAGGGCCAGCACCTCTTCACCATAGAGCCGGAACCCTATCAGCTCAGGCTGCAGCAAGCGCAGGCGGCGGAGGCGGCCGCGCTCGCGAGCGTGACGCAGACGCAGGCCGATTTCGACCGCCAGCAAGAACTGGTGCAGCGGCAGGCTGCCTCGAAGGCCGCCTTCGACACCGCGACTGCGAACCGGGATTCTGCGAAAGCAAAATACCTGCAAGCGCAGGTCGACACCAAGCAGGCGCAGATCAATCTCGATTACACGCGGGTCGTGGCGCCGTTCGACGGCGTCGTCACCGCGCGCCACGTCTCGATCGGCGAACTGGTCGGTACCGGCGGCACACAGGTGCTCGCCACCATCGTGCAGCTCGATCCGATCTACGTGAACTTCACGGCGAGCGAGCGCGATGTGCTGAACGTGCGCGACATGCTCTACAAGCGCCATCAGCGCGCCGCCGATCTGCTCGGCACCGAGGTCGACGTCGGCCTCACCACGGACAGCGGCTTTCCGCACAAGGGCAAGCTCGACTACATCGCGCCGCAGGTGAACCAGGGAACCGGCACGCTTGCGGCGCGCGCCGCGCTGCCCAACGAGCTGCGGTTGCTGCTCCCCGGCTTCTTTACGCGCGTGCGCGTGCCGCTCCAGGAGACGCCGGTGCTGCTGGTGCCCACCGTCGCGCTCGGCGCCGATCAGGGCGGGCGCTACGTGCTGGTTGTGAACGGCGAGAATGTCGTCGAGCAGCGCAAGGTCGAGACGGGGCCGACGGTTGGTGAGATGACGGTGATCGAGAACGGGCTCAAGCCGGAGGATCGCGTCGTCATCGCGGGCGTCCTGCGCGCCGTTCCTGGGCAGAAGGTCGATCCGAAGACGCAGACGGCCGCTGCGAAATGATCTCCAAGTATTTCATCGATCGACCGGTTCTCGCCAATGTGCTGGCAATCCTGATGATCGTCATCGGCGGCGTCGCGCTGCTGTCGCTGCCGGTCGCGCAATATCCCGACGTGACGCCGCCGACCGTTCAGGTGCAGACGCGCTATCCGGGCGCGGGCGCGCGCACCATCATCGACACCGTGGCGCTGCCGATCGAGCAGCAGGTAAACGGCGTCGAAGGCATGATCTACATGCAGTCGATGAGCACGTCGGATGGGACCTATACGCTCGTCGTCACCTTCAAGATCGGCACCGACCTCAACTTCGCGCAGGTCCTGGTGCAGAACCGCGTGTCCGCCGCGCTGTCGTCGCTCCCGGACGCGGTGCAGAAGCAGGGCGTCAATGTCCAGAAGCAATCGACCGCGATCCTGTCGTTCGTCACGCTGACGTCGCCCGACAAACGCTTCGACTCGCTCTACCTCGCGAACTACGCGACGATTCGCCTGAAGGACGAGTTGGCGCGGCTGCCCGGCGTCGGCAACGTGCTGATCTTCGGCGCGGGCCAGTATTCGATCCGCGTCTGGCTCGATCCGGACAAGATGCGGGCGCGCGGGCTGACCACGCAGGATGTCACCCAGGCCCTGCAGCAGCAAAGCCAGCAGGTCGCAGCCGGGCAGCTCGGCGCGCCGCCGACCGAGCCGGGCCGCGCATTCCAGTTGACCATCATCGTACAGGGCCGCCTCGCCGACCCGGAGCAGTTCGCCGACGTCATCGTCAAGGCCGACGGCGCCGCGATCACGCGGCTCTCCGACGTCGGGCGCGTCGAACTCGGCGCGCAGACCTATGGGCAGATCTTCAAGGTCAACGACCGCCCCGCCGCCGGCATCGCGATCTTCCAGTCGCCCGGCGCGAACGCGCTCAGCGTCCAGACGTCGGTCGACAAGCGCATGAGGGAGCTTGCGCGCGAATTCCCGGCTGGACTGGCCTGGGAGATCCCGTTCGACACGACGACGTTCGTCGATGAGGCGATCAAGGAGGTCTACAAGACACTGATCGAGGCGGCGGTGCTCGTCCTCATCGTGATCCTGATCTTCCTGCAGGACTGGCGCGCGATGCTGATCCCGGCAACGACCGTGCCGGTCACCATTATCGGCGCCTTTGCCGCGATGGCGGCGCTCGGCTTCACCGTAAACCTCTCGACCCTGTTCGCCATTGTGCTCGCGATCGGCATCGTGGTCGACGACGCCATCGTGATTGTCGAGGGCGTCGCACACCACATCGAGCGCGGGGTCACGCCTCATGACGCCTCGATCAAGGCCATGGACGAGCTGTTCGGCCCGATCATCGGCATCACGCTGGTGCTGATGTCGGTGTTCATCCCGGCGGCGTTCATGCCGGGTTTGACCGGAAAGATGTATGCGCAATTCGCGCTGGTGATCGCCGCGACCGCGCTGCTCAGCGCGGTCAACGCTGCAACACTGAAGCCGACACAGGCGGCCCTTTGGATGCGCGTTCCGGTGCCGCCCGAGAAGCGCAACATCTTCTACCGGTTCTTCAATCGCGGCTATGACGCGCTGGAGCGCGGCTACACCCGGCTCATTCGCCGCATGGTGTCGGCGAGCGCCGTGTCGGTGATCATCGCGATGCTGATCGTCGCGGCGGGGCTCTATGGGCTCTCGCGCGTCGCGTCCGGCTTCATCCCGATCGAGGACCAGGGCTATCTGGTGGTCGCCGTGCAGCTTCCCGACGGGGCCTCGCTCGAGCGCACCCAGCGGGCGATGGATCAGGTCGGCGCGATCGCCCGGAACACGCCCGGCGTCGACCAGGTCGTGACGGTTGCGGGCATCTCCCCGCTCGACAATTCGGCCTCGCTGTCGAGCGCCGGCGTTGCCTACGTGACGCTCAAGCCGTGGAGTCAGCGCGGCAAGGGACAGGATCTGCTCTCGCTCTTCGTCGGCATGAACCGGGCGATGCAGGATGTGATGGATGCGCGCGTGCTGGTGGTGCCGCCGCCGCCGATCCAGGGCGTCGGCAACGCCTCGGGCGCGACCATGCAGATCGAATTGCGCGACGGCAGCTTCGATTTTCCGAAGCTGCAAAGTCTCGCCAACGCGATCGTCGAGGCGGGTTCGAGCCAGTCGAGCTTCCAGCGCGTGATGACGACGTTCCGCTCCGACGCGCCGCAGTATCGCATCGACGTCGATCGCGTGAAGGCGCAGACGCTGCACGTCAGCGTGGATCAGGTCTTCTCGACCATCCAGACGTTCCTCGGATCGACCTACGTCGTGCAGTTCAACAAGTTCGGGCGCACCTTCCAGGCCTATGTGCAGGCGGATGCGCGCTTCCGCCTGCGGCCGGAAGACATCGCACAGCTCAGCGTGCGCAACAGCCAGGGCGATATCGTGCCGGTCGGCACGCTGGCATCGGTGGTGCAAACGACGGGCCCGCCGCTGATCAGCCTCTATAATCTTTATCCGACGGCGAGTGTGATCGGCATTCCGGTGCAGGGCGTCTCGTCGGGCCAGGCCATGCAACTGATGGAGCAGATGGCCGCGCGCATCCTTCCCGCTGGCACCGGCTTCGAATGGACTGCGCTGTCGTTCCAGGAAAAGCTCGTCGGCAATCAGATGTATCTGGTGTTCGGGCTCGGGCTCCTGCTGGTCTATCTCGTGCTCGCCGGTCAGTACGAGAGCTGGTACGCGCCGCTTGCGATCGTGCTCTCGGTGCCGCTGGCGCTGGTCGGTCCGGCCTCGGCGCTGCTCGGGCTCAAGGTCGACGCCAACCTCTATGTGCAGATCGGCCTGATCCTGCTCATTGCGCTCTCCGCCAAGAACGCGATCCTGATCGTCGAGGTCGCCCGCGAGCGCCGGCTGAAGGAAGGCCATTCGATCGCCGAGTCGGCGGTCGAGGCCGCCAAGACCCGCTTCCGCCCCATCCTGATGACGTCGATTGCGTTCATCCTGTCGGTCGTGCCGCTGGTGATCGCCACCGGCGCCGGTGCGAGCGCGCGCAAATCGATCGGCATCACGGTGTTTACCGGCATGGTCGCCTCGACCTGCCTTGCGGTGCTGTTCGTCCCGTCCCTGTTCGTCGTGATCCAGCGCTTCGAGGAATGGCTGGGGAGCCGCAAGAAGCCAAAGGCAGCGCCCGTGGCGGCGGAGTGACGCGCACTGCCCGCGTGACAAATCGCCGGAACCCGGCACAATGGCGCCAAATCAGGCCGCCACGGCCGAACGGGGGAAAACGCCATGGAAAAGATCTGGCTGAAGCACTATCCGGCGGGTGTGCCTAAGGAGATCGACACCACGCAGTATGACTCTCTCGTCGCGCTGCTGGAGGAGTGCTTCGCGAAATACCGCGACCGGCGCGCCTTCGTCTGCATGGACAAGGCGATCACCTATGGCGATCTCGACGCCATGTCGCGCGACTTCGCCGCCTATCTGCAGAGCAGCGGCTTGAAATTCGGCGACCGCGTCGCCGTGATGATGCCGAACATCCTGCAGTATCCCGTGACCACTGCCGGCATCCTGCGTGCCGGCATGACGGTGGTGAACGTCAATCCGCTCTACACGCCGCGCGAGCTGGAGCATCAGCTCAACGATTCCGGCGCCGAGGCGATCGTCATCCTGGAGAACTTCGCCACCACGCTTGAGAAGGTGCTCAAGAACACGCGCGTCAAGCACGTGATCCTCGCCAACATGGGCGACCTGCTTGGCTTCCCGAAAGGCGCGATCGTCAACCTTGTGGTGCGCAAGGTGAAGAAAATGGTGCCGGCCTATTCGTTGCCGGGAGCCGTGCAGTTCAAGGCCGCGCTCGCGGCCGGCAAGGGCAAGCCGCTCTCGACGCGCAAGCTTGGGCCGGATGACGTCGCGTTCCTGCAGTACACCGGCGGCACCACCGGCGTGTCGAAGGGCGCGACGCTGCTCCATCGCAACATCGTGGCGAACGTGCTGCAGAACGATGCCTGGCTGCAGCCCTCGCTGTCCAAGGATCCGAAGGTCGATCAGTTGATGATCGTCACCGCGCTGCCGCTCTATCATATCTTCGCGCTCACGGCCTGCTTCCTGCTCGGGATGCGCGCTGGCGGCGTGTGCCTGCTGATCCCGAACCCGCGAGATATTCCAGGCTTCGTGAAGGAACTGCAGAAATACAAGGTGCACAAGTTCCCGGCCGTGAACACGCTCTTCAACGCGCTGCTCAACCACCCGGACTTCGGCAAGATCGATTTCTCGGAGCTCAAGATCGCCGTCGGCGGCGGCATGGCGGTGCAGCGCGCGGTCGCGGAGCGCTGGGTGAAGGCGACCGGCGTGGCGCTGGTCGAAGGCTACGGCCTCTCGGAGACGGCGCCGACGCTGACCTGCACGCCGGGCGACTCGACCGAATTCACCGGCACCATCGGCCTGCCGGTGCCGTCGACTGAAGTCTCCATCCGCGACGATGCCGGCAACGAGGTGCCGCAGGGCGAGCCCGGCGAAATCTGCGCGCGGGGTCCGCAGGTGATGCCGGGTTACTGGCAGCGCCCGGAAGAAACCGCGCAGGTGATGACCAAGGACGGCTTCTTCCGCACCGGCGACATCGGCGTGATGGACGAGCAGGGGCGCTTCAAGATCGTCGACCGCAAGAAGGACATGGTGCTGGTGTCCGGCTTCAACGTCTATCCGAATGAAGTGGAGGACGTGATCGCGATGCACCCGGGTGTGCTCGAATGCGCGGTGATCGGCGTACCGGATGCCGCGTCGGGCGAAGCCGTGAAGGCGTTCGTGGTGAAACGCGACCCGGCGCTGACCGAGGAGGAGCTGAAGCGTTTCGTCGCCGAGCAGCTCACCAACTACAAGCGGCCGAAGTTCATCGAATTCCGCGACGAGCTGCCGAAAACGCCGGTCGGCAAGATCCTGCGCCGCGCGTTGCGCGATGAGCCGGCGAAGCAGAAGGCGGCGTAACCGTCATTCCGGGGTGGGGGCTGAAAGCCCGCGAGCCCGGAATCCATAATCACAAGCGATGCAATTCTGGCGCCGACCGTGCGTTAGCATTGCGCGTCGTGGTTATGGATCCCGGGCTCCTCGCGGAGGGCCGCGCTTTGCGCGGACCCGTTGGCTCGGCCCCGGGACGACCGCAAGTGCGGTCGGTTAATCCTTCCTAAACACCTCAGTCACAATTTGGACGCAGCGAGTCGTATTCTGCGGCGCGGGAACGCGGGCCTTCGATCATGGCAAAATCTTTGACCTTCTTGCTTGCGCTGGCGGTTGCCGGCCTGAGCCTGCTTGCGCCGGCGCGTGCGCAGATGACCGAGTCCGAGCTGGTGATGCGGCTCAATCGCCTGGAGAACCAGGTGCGCCAGCTCACCGGACAGGTCGAGCAGCTTCAGTACCGCAACCAGCAACTGGAACAGCAGCTGCGCGGCGCGCAGCCGGCACCGGCATCCGCGCCTCAGCGCGCGGCGGTTCCGCAACCGCAGCCGCAATATTCACCGCCGCCGCCGCCGCCGTATCCGCAGCAGCAGGCCTATCCGCAACAGCAGGCCTATCCGCAGCAGCAACAATCCTATCCGCAGCAGCCGGGCGTGATGCAGCAGGAGAG
>JBAVXH010000081.1:0-16347 GCA_049698215.1 Xanthobacteraceae bacterium
GTGCTTCGCGCATCGGACAGTTCGGCGACTCGCTGATGGAAGGCGATGCGATCGTCGGCAGCGTGCTCGACTCGCTCAAGGAGCTCGGGCTGGAGAAGGACACCATCGTGGTGTTCGCCTCCGATAACGGTCCGGATGGACCGGGAGCGAAGACATACGGCGGCGACATGCCGGACATCGGGACGCCCGGACCCTACCGCGGTGCACTCGGCGACGTGAGCGAGGGCGCGATCCGCACCGCAGCGATCATCCGCTGGCCGGAGCGAATCCAGCCGCGCGTTTCCTACGCGATGGTCTCGATCATGGATTTCTTCCCGACCTTCGCGCGTCTTGCGGGAGGCAAGGTCCCGGACGACCGGCCGATCGATGGCGTCGACCAGAGCGCATTGCTGCTCGGCACGAGCGACACCGGCGCGCGCGATCATCTGCTGACCTTCGTCGGCTCCGATCTCGTCGCGGCGCGCTGGAAACAGTTCCGCGGGTATTTCGTGGACGTGGCGCCGAGCCGCAGCGGCTGGGGCGGCGAGCATCTGATGGGCGGCGTCGGCGCCAGCGCGGCGCCGATGAACGGCTATCCCAAGGTGTTCAACATCGAGTCCGACCCGCGCGAGGAACACAACATCGGCGAGATGTACAACTGGGTGATCGGGCCGCTGCTGAAATCGGTCGAGACCTACAAGGCGACTCTCGCGAAGCATCCGAACTCGCCGGCCGCGAACATGACGAAATTCTGAAAACGAGCAGGCCCTCGGGGTCGATGACAACGACGTGGAGAACGCAGCTATGAGCGTAAGAAATCTCATCCGGCGCGGTCTGCTCGCATCCGTGGCCGCGCTGGCGCCCGCGATTGTCACGCCGGCCTTCGCGCAGCAGCAGGCGCAGAAGCCAAACATCGTCGTCATCATGGGCGACGACATCGGCTACTGGAACATCAGCGCCTACAACCGCGGCATGATGGGCTACCGCACGCCCAACATCGACCGCATCGCCAACGAAGGCGGAATCTTCACCGACTACTACGGCCAGCAGTCCTGCACCGCAGGCCGCGCCGCCTTCATCACCGGACAGTCGCCGCTGCGCACCGGCCTGCTAAAGGTCGGGCTGCCGGCCGCGAAAGAAGGATTGTCGGAGAAAGACCCCACCATCGCCGAACTACTCAAGCCGCAAGGTTATGCGACCGGGCAATTCGGCAAGAACCATCTCGGCGACCGCAACGACTTTCTGCCGACGGTGCACGGCTTCGACGAGTTCTTCGGCAACCTCTATCACCTCAATGCCGAGGACGAGCCCGAGCATCCGGACTACCCGAAGAACCCCGTCTTCAAGGCACAGTTCGGTCCGCGCGGCGTGATGAAGTGCGTCGCGACCGCGACTGTCACGCCGGGCGACGACCCGCGCTTCGGGCCCTGGGGCAAGCAGAAATGCGAGGACACGGGGCCGCTCACCAAGAAGCGAATGGAGACGGTGGACGAGGAATTCCTGACCGCCTCACTCGACTTCATCGACCGGGCGAACCGCGACAGGAAGCCGTTCTTCGTCTGGTTCAATCCGAGCCGCATGCACATCTGGACCCGGCTCAAGCCGGAGTCGGAAGGCAAGACGGGACTTGGAATCTATCCGGACGGCATGGTCGAGCATGACGGACATGTCGGGCGAGTGCTGCAGAAGCTAGACGACCTCGGCATCGCCAACAACACGATCGTGATCTACACGACCGACAACGGCGCCGAGACGTTCTCCTGGCCCGACGGCGGCACCACGCCCTTCCGCGGCGAGAAGAACACGAACTGGGAAGGCGGCTACCGCGTGCCCGCGATGGTGCGCTGGCCCGGGCTCGTGCCGCCGCGCACAGAGATCAACGACATCTTCTCCGCCGAGGACTGGGCGACGACGCTGGTCGCCGCCGCGGGCGAGCCGGACGTGAAGAACAAGCTGCTGCAGGGCTACGAGGCGGCGGGCAAGACCTTCAAGGTGCATCTCGACGGTTACGACCAGCGCGATCTTCTCTCCCGCAGGGGGCCGAACAAGCGGCGCGAATTCTTCTACTGGACCGACGACGGCAATCTCGCCGGCCTTCGCTACGAGCAGTGGAAGGCCGTGTTCATGGAGCAGAAGGCGCACGGGTTCGACGTCTGGGCGCAGCCGTTGATCCCGCTGCGCCTGCCCTCGCTGTTCAACCTGCGCTCCGATCCGTTCGAGCGGGCGCAACATGAAGCCGGGGCCTATGTGCGGATCTGGAGATGCTACAATACACGACGCTCTCCGGCGGCCCGCGGTTCGGCCTGATCGTGCACCACACCGACGCGGAACGCGAATACGCCTACGACCGCAAATCCCACGTCGGAAAGCTCGACAAGGCGCTCGACGCGGCGGCGGACAACAAGTGGACCGTGGTCAGCATGAAGACCGACTGGAAAAAGATCTTTCCAGGCGACGCGTAACGCAATGGACGCGTTGCTGGGATTTGAACTCGACTTCTGGGACTACGCGACGTTCGCGGCAATCTCCGTCATCGTCCTCGGCGGCCTCGGTGCGGCTGTGTTCGTCCTTGGTCTTCCCGGCCGCATCGCGATTGCCCGCAACCATCCCGAGGCCGAGGCGGTCTATCTCATGGGGTGGGTCGGCTTCCTTGCGGTGGTGCCATGGATTCAGGCGCTCGGGTGGGCCTTCAAACCCACCACCGTGATCGACATCCGCTACCTGCCGGCGGATGAGAAGCGCGAAACCGAGGCGGCGATTGCGCGGCTGACGGGCCAGATGTCACAGCCACAAGCCACCGCAGCCGAGACGCCTGGCAAGAGCGCACCAGCATGATCGTAGCGCTCCTCGTCATCATCGTCGCCTCGGCGATCTTCTGGCTTGTCTTCTTCAGGTTCAGGCTGCTGCGGCTGACGCCCGGCTGGGGCCTGGTGTTCGCATTCTTCGTACTTCACCTCCTGCTGATTTTCGTCATCGGTTTGCGGTTCGTGACGCCCGACTCCTCGAACGCGACGGTCGTTCAGCGCACCATCCAGCTCGTCCCGCGCCTGCCCGAGCCGACCCTCGTCACAGAGGTGCTGGTTGAAGAAAACGTACTCGTGAGAAAGGGTCAGCCGCTCTTCCAGTTCGATCGGCGTCCTTACGAATACAAGGTCGCGCAGATCAGCGCGCAACTGGCCGAGGCCAAACAGAACGTCAATGTCCTCAAGGCGGACGTCGACATCGCAACGCAGAAGTCGGTCAGGACCAAGGTCGAGCTGGGCTATGAACTCTATCAGAAGGGCATGTTCGACAAGCTCGCGCGGGAAGGCGCGGTGCGCGAGGAAGATGTCGAGAAGTGGGCAACCCGCGTCAGCACCGCGCAAGCGACGAGCGACGAGGCGCTGGCCGAACTCAAACGCGCCAATCTGAAGTACGCATCCGAGATCGGTGGCGTTAATACCTCGGTCGCCAACATGGAGGCCTAGCTCCGCCAGGCGCAGTACTATCTCGACAATACGACGCTGACGGCGCCCGAGGACGGCCGCATCATCAATCTTCAGGTGCGCCCGGGCATGGTGTCCGGCATCTATCGCGTCGGCGGAATTGCCGCCTTGATCGTGGACGCCGACCGCTATGTGCTCGCAACCTTCTACCAGCAGAACCTCAAATACGTACGGCAGGGTCAGCGGGTCGAGGTCGCGTTCGGCCTTTATCCGGGGCAAATCTTCGCCGGGAAGGTCGACAGCATCTGGCGGGGCAATGGCGTGGGCCAGTATCTGCCAAGCGACGACATTCCGAAATTTCAGCCGCCGCCGCCGCACGCCGCCGAGGGTCAGTACGCGGTGAAGATCGTTCTCGACGACCCCGATCAGTCGAAGTTTTCCATCGGCGCACAAGGCTCGGCGGCCATCTACACCAGCGGCGAACGCGGGACCTGGGCTGCGCTGCGCAAGATCTCGCTCCGCGCCCGTTCGTGGGCGAATTGGCTCTATCCGCTGAATTTCTGACGCCCGACCGGCAATCACCAACCTGGAGTGAATCCGATGTTGTTCAAAAGGATCCCGCGTCGCGGAAGCGCGACGAGGCTTGCTTCGTTGCATCAACGGCGAACGGTCTGCGCCGCCCGAACCCTCGGCGTGCTGGGGCTTCTGCTCGCAACAATGTTCACAGCCGCGGAGTCGGCGAGGGCAGGTTCATGCCGCGCGCATGATGCAGACAGCTTTGCGACAGCCGCTTGCGGCGCCGCCGCTCCGGTTCGGATGCAGCCCGCGTGAAGCCGTTGGTCATCGCTCAGGCGGGCGGCATGCCAACTCTTGAGTTCGCGCAGGGATGCCGCAACACGGCAGCAGGCAGTACGACGATCCTCAATAATTGCATGCACGACGAAGAAAGAGCGCGGTAAAGGTTGACGACTGAATGGGACAGGTTCCCGCACGCCGATCGGACGGAGTGCACTGCATTGGCCCGATTGGGCACCGTCCTTCAAAGCTATGTCGAGTTGATCACCTGTCTTGAGATGGCGAAGGACGCGAGAGCCCTGCCGAAGTCAGCGAAGGAATAGGGGGAAACGGCGCGCCTTCGCGGCCGCCCAGTTCTCTCATCGCATAAGCTATTGGGATTATGGAATAATCAGTGGCTGGGGGACTAGGATTCGAACCTAGATTGACGGAGTCAGAGTCCGCAGTTCTACCGTTGAACTATCCCCCAATCCGGGACGTGCCGGAGATAACGCCGGCCATCGCTATTGCCTAGATCGGTCGGGGGCGAATTAGCGCAGCGCGCTGCGCCGCGCAACCTACCCCGCTTTCCGCTCAGCTGTCGCCGCGTCCCACCACGAGCAGGTCCCCGGCATCAGGCGGTGGTTCCCCTCAAGCACTTGCACCGGCTCGCGAATACCATCCTCGGCGAGCTTCCTGCGCATCGCGCGCGCTTCGTCGCGCTTCTCCGGCGAGAGCCAGGCGCGCTCATGGCCCCAGAGGCTCGGGCCCACGGCTTCCTGGGGCGTCCAGTTGCCCGGCTCCACCAGCCGGCCGCCCCAGCCATATTCGACCATGAAACCGGAGGGCGACCACGAGTAGAACGATGTTACGTAATCGTTGGTGTGGCGGCCGAAGGTCGACCCGATGCTCTCCGGATCGGTCAGCGCGATGTCGTAGGCCTGCCCGACATCGTCGAGGCTGAACAACTCCACCATCATGTGGTGGATGCCGTTCTTGCCAGTTTCGATAAACGCCAGGCTGTGGTGGCGCGGATTGACGTGGCAGAAATAGGCACGGAACGGCTTGAGGATGTAGTCGCTCAAGCCGAAGCCCAGAACGTCGCGGTAAAAGGGTAAGACGTCGTCAACGCGCTCGACCGTGAGCACGGCGTGCCCCATGCCGAGCGGGCCGGTACGAAAGCCCGAAATATTACGGCCGGGACGAAACGGCTCGGCGCTGACCTCGGCACCATGAAACGCTTCGAGGCGGTTGCCGATGGGATCATTGAAGACGATGAGGTCCTTGACGCGGCGCTCTTCCGCCAGCGCACGGCTGCCGCGCGCAACCGACATGCCGGCGCCTTCAAGCCGGGCCGCGAGCGAATCCATTGCTGCCGCATCGGCCACTTCCCAGCCGAAGAACGCCGCGCCGCCACCGGTGTCCGCATTCACGATGACGCGCTGCTTGCGGTCATCCATCCGCAGCGAAAGCATGCCGCTCGTCCTGTCGACGAGCTGCATGCCGAGAAACCGGGTCGCGTAAGCGGCCCAGTCTTCCAGATTCTTGGAGCGGATGCCGATGTATCCGAGCGCTTCGACCATGGGTCCTCGCGTGCGTTGCGCACGGGGACACTATCACGGCCGGGGCGACACTGAAATCGGCCCCGGCGCGATCAATCGGATGCGACCGAGGCGTCGATATCACAGGAGAGGGCCGCCATGATGCTGGCGGCTCTCTGCAACGTGGCGTCAGGACGCCTCGGCCAGCTCTTCGGTCAATTCGACCAGCAGCTGACGCGCCTTGCGGCTCTTGATCTTGTGGAAGGCCTTGACGATGCGCACTGCGCCCGACGTCTGCATGAAGCCGAAGATGCTTTCGGCGTTGCTGGACGCGTCGCGCGCGGGCGAGCCCGACGCAGCGCTGAAGAAGAAGGAGATTGGCACTTCTAGCGCCTCGGAGATGCGCTGCAGCCGGCCAGCACCGATGCGGTTCACGCCCTTCTCGTACTTCTGCACCTGCTGGAACGTCACGCCGATGCGATCGGCGAGTTCGGTCTGCGACAGGCGGCACTCGAGCCGCCTTGAGCGTACACGCCGTCCGACTTCCGCATCGCGGCTGTCTGCGCGCCTGGCGCGGACGTGTTTGTCGAGCATCTTTGCTTGCTTCATGTCTTTCTATTCTCGCTTCTGTTTCACATGTGTCGCTGCCCCAGGCGCCCCCTGATTCGCCGGTGCTACTTCCACGCCATTTCAAGCAACCATAGCGGATTGCGAGCCCCAAGGCGCAATTCCGCTTTCACGGTATGTAATACCCGCCCGCGACTTTCGGTAGGTACACGACCTTAGGTAAATTCTACTTAAACGGGTCATTCGCGGAGGTATTCCATTTTTTTGCGATTCTGGCAACCGCATCCATGCATGTATCATCGGTTGCATTCGCCCGAACAGGGCCGCAACGCCGCACCATTGCGCCGGGTTCCGCGCCTGACTAGTCTTTTTCCCGATCTGGAAACAACAGGGCCGCAGCCGTCGAGCAGGGAAAGAGCTTCGGCGCGGCAGGATGGTTAATAAATGGACGACGAGGCCAGGACTCCGTCCGGCCTCGACCCCGCGCATCGACGGGAGCCGCGAAGCCGGCCCCCGTGGGGTCGGCGCTGGCCACCCCGCCATCCGCGTCCGGAGGGCGGGCCTAACTCAAGTTATTCCCGACCCACGTACGCGGCGCTCGACCTCGGCACCAACAACTGCCGGCTGCTGGTCGCGCGCCCGATCCGTGAAGGCTTCCGCGTGGTGGATGCGTTCTCGCGCATCATCCGTCTGGGGGAGGGCATGGCGGTCTCCGGCCGCCTCGGTGAAGCCGCCATCCAGCGCGCCATCGAAGCGCTCGTGATCTGCCGGGACAAGATGCGCAACCGCGCGGTGAGCCGGGCACGGCTGATCGCGACCGAAGCCTGCCGTTCGGCAGCAAACGGCGCTGAATTCCGCGCGCGTGTGCAGCGCGACGTTGGGCTCGATCTCGAAATCGTCGATCGCGAGACGGAGGCGGAGCTTGCCGCCATCGGCTGCACGCCGCTGATGGATCCTGAGGCCGAGGGCGTCATCCTGTTCGATATCGGCGGCGGCTCCTCGGAGATCGTGCTGCTCGGGCGCTGCGAGCCGGCGCGGGGAGGACCACCCAATCCGAAAATCCGCGCCTGGGCCTCGCTTCCGGTGGGAGTCGTTTCACTCGCCGAGCGGTACGGCGGCGTGACCGTCGACAATGCCCTCTATGAGGCGATGACCGCCGAGGTGCAGACGCATGTTCAGCGTTTCGCCGTCGAGCATTGCGCCGGCATCAATCTTTCCGCGATGCATCTGCTCGGGACGTCGGGGACGGTCACGACGATTGCGGGATTGTATCTGCGGCTGAAGCGTTACGACCGGCGCCAGGTCGACGGCTGCTGGATGATCGACGAGCAGGTGCAGGCCGTGCTCGATGAGCTGCGCGGCATGAGCTACGACGAACGCGTCGCAAGCCCCTGCATCGGCGCCGAGCGTGCCGATCTGGTGCTCGCCGGCTGCGCCATCCTGGAGGCGATCCGGCGCGTCTTCCCCTGCACGCGGTTGCGCGTCGCCGACCGCGGCCTGCGCGAGGGAATGCTGGTGCAACTGATGCGCGCCGACGATGTGTGGGCGCAAAATTCCGGCTACGCGCGTGAGTGAGCGGCCGCTCAAGGTGCGGCTCAAGTCGAAGAAGACCCGCACCGTATCGCAGAAGCGCTGGCTCGAGCGCCAGCTCAACGATCCCTATGTGGCGCGCGCCAAGCGCGAAGGCATGCGCTCGCGCGCCGCCTACAAGCTGATCGAGATCGATGACAAGTACCGCCTGCTGAAACCCGACGCGCGTGTCGTGGATCTCGGGGCGGCGCCGGGCGGCTGGAGCGAGGTCGCGGCGAAGCGCGTCGGCGCCGCGGAGGGCAGGGGACACGTCGTCGCGATCGACATTCTCGACATGAAGCCGATCGCCGGTGTCGATTTCATGCAGCTTGATTTTCTCGACCCGGCCGCGCCCGAGCGGCTGCGCACCGCGCTGGACGGCGGCGCCGATGTGGTGCTGTCCGATATGGCGGCGAACGCCACGGGGCATAAGAAAACCGATCAGATAAAGATCATGGCGCTGGTCGAGGCCGCGGCCGAGTTCGCCCGCGAGGTGCTGCGCCCGGGCGGCAGCTTCCTCGCCAAGGTGCTGCAGGGCGGCACCGAGCGCGCATTGCTCGCCGGTCTCAAGCGCGACTTTGCCACCGTGCGGCACGTGAAGCCGCAGGCGAGCCGCGCCGATTCCTCCGAGCTCTATTTGCTCGCGGCCGGATTCCGCGGAGGCGCGCGCAGTGCCTGAATCGCTGAGCCAAGAGCGGCCGGTCGCAACGGTCGTCACCATCCAGTATCTGCGCGCGGTTGCGGCGGCGCTGATCGTGTTCCAGCACGCGATGGGCATTCCGGCGTTCGTTTACTACACGGCGCATTTCGGCACCGTCGGCGTCGATTTGTTCTTCATGATCTCCGGATTCATCATGTGGAGCACGACGCAGGGCCAGAATCGCGGTCCGGGTGCGTTCTGGCTTGCGCGCGCTATTCGCATCGTGCCGCTCTACTGGCTGTTCACCACGGCCTACGTGGTGGCAGCACTGGTCACGCCCGAGAGCTTCTTCAAGCTGAAGCTCGATGCCTGGCACATCCTGATGTCGTACCTGTTCATTCCGGCCACGCATCCCAATCTCGGGCTCGCCGCGCCCGTCTTCACGCTCGGCTGGACGCTGAACTACGAGGCGTTTTTCTACCTGTTCTTCGGACTGTGCCTGCTCATCGCGGACCTGCGCGTTCGCTTCATCGTGATCGCCACGCTTTTTGGCATCCAGACGATCCTGGGCATGTGGCTGCAGCCAACCGGGCCGATCCTGAGCAGCTATCTCGACCCGATCATGCTGGAGTTTCTCTCCGGCATCGTACTGGCGATCCTTGCGCCTCATTTGGCGCGCTGCGGGGCGGTGCTCGGAGCCTTCCTGTTTGCCGCGGGCGCCGTCTGGATCGGGGTGGTCTATGCGAATGATATGGCGGTTCCACGCCTCGTCTCGCATGCCATTCCGTCGATCATGGCGGTCACCGGCGCGCTGATGCTTGAGCCTTGGGCGCGTGCGCACCAGAGCCGCATCGGCCTGTTGCTCGGCGACGCCTCCTATTCGATCTATCTGATCCATCCGTTCGCGCAGCGTGTGTTTCTGCTCATGGTGATCCACACGATCGGCCTCCCCAACATCAATCCCACCGTTTACATCTTCTCGGCGTTCTTCATCGCCATCGTTGCCGGCGTGATCTGCTATCTGGTGGTGGAACGCCCGGTGCTCAGCTACGGCCGGCGGCTGATGCGGCTGGTTCATCCCACGCGCTGATCCGAGGCATCAGGCGCCGCGATCGGCGCGCGGTTGGCCATCGACGCTCCGGCATCCGGCGGCAGCGACCAGAACAGGACGGCGGACGACGCAGCGATCGTGCCGATCACCAGAAAAGCCGGGCGAAAATCCGCAGCGGTGATGACCGTGCCGCCCTTGACCTGCAACGCAAGTTCCACACACAGCGCGCCGACCGCAACGCCCGCCGCGATGGAAAGCTGCTGCGCCACGCTCACCAGCGGCGTTGCGCGGCTCATGCGCCGCGCATCCACGTCCGCATAGGCAATGGTGTTTGTCGCGGTGAACTGCAGCGAGCGAAAGAAGCCGCCGACGAGCAGCACCGCGATCATGACGAAGAACGGTGTCGATGGCGTGAACAGGGCGCATGCCGCCGTGAATGCCGAGGCAAGCAGCCCGTTGAAGATGAGGATGCGCTTGAAACCGAAGCGGCGGATGATTGGCGCCGCAAAGGCCTTCATGGCGAAGGCCCCGACGGCGGCGCTGAAGGTCACGAGGCCGGACTGAAGCGGCGAGTAGTCGAAGCCGAGTTGCAGCATCAGCGGCAGCAGGAACGACAGTGCGCCGATGCCGAGGCGAAACAGCGAGCCGCCGACCACGTTGGCGCGAAACGTCGGAATGCGCAGCAGCGACAGATCGAGGGCAGGGGCGGCGTTGTTGCGCGCATGAACGCCATATGCGGCGAGAAAGATGATCCCCGTGACGATGAGGGAGACAATCATCGTCGGCGGCACCAGGCCCAGGCCGGCGACCGAGAGCCCAAAGGCGAGCGCCGCGATGCCAAGCCCTGCCAGAACCATCCCGACCAGGTCGAAGCGATCGAGGTCTTGCGCGCGCACATCCTCGATGTAGCGCGTGGCGAGCACGATCCCGATCAGGCCGATCGGCACGTTGATGATGAAAATCCAGTGCCAGCTCGCGTAGGTGGTGATGAAGCCCCCGACCGGCGGGCCGATGATCGGCCCGACCAGGGCGGGCATCGTCACCCAGGCCATCGCGTCGACCAGGTTGCGCTTGTCGATCGTACGCACCAGCACCAGCCGCCCCACGGGCGTCATCATCGCGCCGCCGATGCCCTGGAGGATGCGGGCAATCACGAACTCGGTGAGCGAGCCGGAGAGCGCGCAGCCGATCGAGCCGACCACGAAGGTGGCGATGGCGGCGCGGAACACGGTGCGCGCCCCGAAGCGGTCAGCGGTCCAGCCGCTCGCCGGAATGAACACGGCGAGCGACAGCAGGTAGGAGGTCACCGCGAGCTTCAGCGCCAGCGGGTTCGCGCCGAGATCGGCGGCGATCGCCGGCAACGATGTCGCGATGATCGTGGAGTCCATGTTCTCCATGAACAGCGCGACCGCGATGATGAGGGGGACGAGTCGGTCGTGGCTCATGAAGGGCGGCTTTCGGACGTCCGCTCCTTAGCCGGGTTCTTTTCCGAAGAACATTGCAGAACGCGCATGCGTCCCTACATGAAACGCCGCCACGCACTGTTGCGCATGATCTTGGCGGCGAAACCGCTTCACACTTCGCCGGATCATGCGCCCGGAGGGGTCGATGATCTACATTTTGGCTGCCCTGCTGCCGCCGCTGGGACTGCTGCTCAACGGCCAGCCGTTCTCGGCGATCTTCAGTGTCATTCTGATCGTCTTGAGCCTGATTTTCGGCCTCCTGTTCTTTGCGCCGGTCCTCTTCCTGTTGCCGTCGATCCACGGCGTGCTCGCCGTGTACATGAAGCGCGAGGATCGCAAACACCGCGAGATCGTCGAGGCGATCGAGCGCCATGGCCCGCCGCCGGGGTGGCGCTGAGCTGTCATTCCGCGGCGCCGCAAAGCGGTGTAATCCTCGGCGGCGCGCTGGCGGGCGTGTGCTCGGCGCGGTCGAATGGTGGCGACAGCACGAAAGCCGGAAGCGCCGCGAGGACGAAACCGAAAGCCGAATCTGCATGGCCACGCCGGCCCTCCGGACCCGCCGTCCAGATTGGTTGCGGCCGTCGCCGGCAGGGTTCAACAGGTTCCGGAATCAGTTCCGGCAGGCTGTTCATCCCAGCGGCCGCGTGCTACCCCCCGTCGCCAACTCCGCATCGGGGCAGATTCGCCGCCGCGGCTTTGCGAGCCGCGCAGGGAAACCCATTTATACCCCGGCGGGCGAGGAGAGTTGGCGATGGCCAAAAAACCGAACGGTCAGCCGAATGGCGGCCCGGAGCTCGCGCTCACCTTCGACGACGTGCTGCTCAAGCCGGGCCTGTCCGAAGTCCTGCCGTCCGAAGTCGATATCCGCAGCCGAATCACCCGCGACATTCCGCTCAACGTTCCGATCGTTGCGTCCGCGATGGACACCGTGACCGAGGCGAGCATGGCGATCGCCATGGCGCAATTCGGCGGCATCGGCGTGATCCACCGCAATCTCGAAGCCGAGGTGCAGGCCGAGCAGGTACGGCGGGTGAAGCGCTTCGAGTCCGGCATGGTGGTGAACCCGCTGACCATCGGCCCGAGCGCAAAGCTTGCCGACGCGCTGGATCTGATGAAGTCGCACGGCATCTCCGGCATTCCGGTGGTGGAGGGCGGCGGCAACGGCCGCGCCGGCAAGCTCGTCGGCATTCTGACCAACCGCGACGTGCGCTTTGCCACCGATCCCGGGCAGCCGGTTTCCGAATTGATGACGAAGGATGACCTGATCACGGTGCGCGAAGGGGTGACGCAGGGCGAGGCGAAGAAGCTCCTGCACCAGCACCGCATCGAAAAGCTTCTGGTGGTCGACGAGAACTACCGCTGCGTCGGCCTTGTCACCGTCAAGGACATCGAGAAGGCGGTCGCCAACCCGAATGCCTGCAAGGACGAGCAGGGCCGCCTGCGCGTGGCCGCCGCCACCACCGTCGGCGACAAGGGCTTTGCCCGCACCGAGGCGCTGATCGCGGCCGGCGTCGATCTCGTGGTGGTCGACACCGCGCACGGGCACTCCAGGCACGTGCTCGACGCGGTCAACCGCATCAAGCGCGTCTCCAACAAGGTGCAGGTGGTCGCCGGCAATGTGGCGACCGCCGAGGGCGCCAGGGCGCTGATCGATGCCGGCGCAGACTGCATCAAGATCGGCATCGGCCCGGGCTCGATCTGCACCACGCGCATCATTGCGGGCGTCGGCGTGCCGCAGATGACCGCGATCATGGACTCGGTCGAGGAGGCGAAGAAAACCGACACGCCGGTGATTGCCGACGGCGGGATCAAGTATTCGGGCGACCTCGCCAAGGCGCTCGCCGCAGGCGCCGACTGCGCGATGGTCGGCTCGCTCTTCGCCGGCACCGACGAGACGCCGGGCGAGACGTTTCTCTGGCAGGGCCGCTCCTACAAGGCCTATCGCGGGATGGGTTCGGTCGGCGCGATGGCGCGCGGCTCGGCCGACCGCTACTTCCAGCAGGATATCAAGGACTCGCTCAAGCTCGTGCCGGAAGGAATCGAAGGACAGGTCCCCTACAAGGGCCCGGTCGCGAGCGTGCTGCACCAGCTTGCCGGCGGCCTGCGCGCCGCGATGGGCTATGTGGGCGCGAAGGATATGGCCGAGCTGCACGCCAAGGCGCAGTTCGTGCGTATCTCATCCGCCGGCCTGCGCGAGAGCCACGTGCACGACGTGACGATCACGCGCGAGAGCCCGAATTATCCGAGCAGGGTGTAAGTCGATTGATCGCTTGAAGCGAGCCGCAAACTCGGTCTGAATCCCTCCCCGAAGGGGAGGTGGCCGCGAAGCGGCCGGGTGGGATGAAAAATCTCCGGTTGCCTGCTATATTTCGCACGGCAATGGAGCGTGCCATGCACGATGTGATCGTCCCGAATGTGGACGACGAAACCTACGAGGCGCTCAAGAAGCGGGCCGCTGCAGACGGTGCGCCGCTCGGAGATTGGCTGCGCCGCAAGCTGGAGGGCGAAGCGCTTCATCCCGAGTCACGGCCGACAGCGGAAGAGGTCCGGCGGCGTGTCGAAGAAGCGGATCGTATCCGCGCGATGCAGCTACGCCCGAGTGATATTGACTCCACGGATTTGATCCGCGCGGATCGCGATGGCCGATGATCCTTGTCGTCGATGCCTCTGTGATAGTGAAGTGGCATGTCGACGAGCCCGATTTTCAGATTGCAAGGCAACTGCTGCTTGACACGCGCTACTCGCTGGTTGCGCCCGGGCATGCGTTTGGCGAGATCGGGAGCGCGCTTGCGGCGTACGTGCGCCGCGGCATTGTCAAACGAGACAATGTTCGAACGATCGGAGAAAATATCGTTCGCACGTTGCAAACACGCGCGGTGGATGTGCTGATCCCAGCCGCCGTTGACATTGCGCTTGACGTAGGGGTGACTGTTTACGACGCGTTCTATGTCGCGCTGGCCGCCGATCTTGATGCGCCCCTTGCCACTGCCGACAAGCGGCTCGTTGCGGCGGCATCGCGGTCTCCGCACGGGCACCGGGTGCGGCACTTCGCCGAACTCGTTCAGCAATGACGCTCCTCCTTCCCATGCTCGCGCAGATCGGCTGGACCTTCCTGCTCTACATCTGGCTCACTGTCGCCCGGCAGCGCGCCCTGAAAGCCGGCGAAGTAGACTACGCGGACTTTGGCGGCACGACGAGCCGCATCACGTTGCGCGGATCGCCTACAACCTCGCCAACCAGTTCGAGCTTCCCGTCATTTTCTACGCCGCCGTCGTGCTGCTCATCGCAACGAACGAGGTCACAACCATCGACCTCATCGCCGCATGGTTCTTCGTCGCCGGCCGCGTGATCCACACGCTGGTGCAATGCCTCACCGACAACGTGCCGCTGCGCGGGCAGGTCTTTCTGATCAATTTCGCGGGTGTCGCCCTGCTTGTCGGTCACGTCACGCTGCTGGCCTTCGAAGGGCTGGGGCGCTAGACCAAGCCGCCTGATCCTGGGAGACAGCCATGTCCGAAACCGCCCGCCGTATCGTGCTTGCCTCTCGCCCGATGGGCGAGCCGAAACCTTCGGATTTCCGCCTTGAGGACTTCCCAGTGCCGCAACCCGGGCCGGGACAGATGCTGCTCGAGACCAAATGGCTCTCGCTCGATCCCTACATGCGCGGGCGCATGAGCGACGCGCCCTCATACGCGAAGCCGGTCGGCATCGACGAGGTGATGGAAGCCGGCACCGTCAGCGAGGTGGTTGCCTCGAACAATGCCAAATTCGCACAAGGCGACATCGTGCTGAGCCGCGCCGGGTGGCAAACGCATGCGCTCTCCGACGGCTCCGGGTTACTCAAGCTCGACCCGAAGGTTGCGCCGGTCTCGACCGCGCTCGGCGTGCTCGGCATGCCCGGCATGACCGCCTACACGGGCCTGCTCGAAATCGGCAAGCCGCAGGCCGGCGAAACGGTGGTGGTATCCGCCGCCTCCGGGGCGGTCGGCGCGGTGGTGGGGCAGATCGCGAAGGTCAAAGGCGCGCGCGCGGTCGGCATCGCGGGCGGAGCAGACAAGTGCCGGTACGTGAAGGAGGTGCTCGGCTTCGACGAGTGCGTCGACCATCGCAATCCGGCGCTCGCCGAGAAGCTCAAGGCCGCGTGCCCGAAGGGCATCGATGTCTATTTCGAGAATGTCAGCGGCCCGGTGTGGGATGCGGTGTTCCCGCTGCTCAACCCGTTTGCGCGCATTCCGGTGTGCGGGCTGATCGCGCAGTACAGCGCGACCGAAGTTCCGCAGATGAAGTACCAGACGCCGCACATCTTCCGCGCGATCCTCACCAAGCGGCTCACCATCCGCGGTTTTATCGTCACCGACTTCGCCGCGAAGCACGGCGATTTCCTGCGCGACGTCGCGCAATGGATCAAGGAAGGCAAGATCAAGTATCGCGAAGACATTGCCGAAGGCCTTGAGAATGCGCCCGCCGCTTTCATGGGCATGCTCAAGGGCAAGAATTTCGGCAAGCAGCTTGTCCGGGTTGCGGAGTAGGCCATGACCGTCCAGATGGTTCTGCTTCCGGTCTTCGTGCAGGTCGCGCTCACCTTCGCGATGCTGTTCTGGATGGCGGGCGCGCGCACGCGCTCGGTCAAGAGCGGCGAGACCAAGATCCGCGACATCGCGCTCGGCCAACCCGCGTGGCCCACGCAGGCGCAGCAGATCAGCAACAACTACACCAGCCAGTTCCAGCTCCCCGTGCTCTTCTATGTCGTGGTGATCTTCGCCTGGGTCACGCGACAGGCAGACGTGATCTTTGTCGTGCTGGAGTGGCTCTTCGTGCTGGCCCGGCTCGGCCACGCTTACATCCACACCACGTCGAACCACGTTCCGACCCGTTTCCGCGTGTTCGCCGTCGCAATGTTCGTCCTGCTCATCATGTGGATCTACTTCGCGTTCAAGATTCTCACCGCATGATCCCGAAAAGTGTGCAGCGGTTTTCGGACAAGATCATGCGGCAAAGAGAATCCGCATGATCCCCGCCGCGCGCCTCTCCGCCGCAATCGACGTCTTTGCCGATATCGAGGCGCGCCGCCGTCCCGCCGCGCAGGCGCTCAAGGACTGGGGCCTGTCGCATCGCTTTGCGGGATCCGGCGATCGCGCCGCGATCGCGGGTCTTGTCTATGACGCGTTGCGGCGCAAATTGTCCTCCGCGTGGATCATGGGCGCCGATACGCCGCGCGCGGTGCTGCTCGGCATGCTGGCGCGCGAGCGCGGGCTCGATGTCGAGGCGGTTTCGCGGCTCGCCGATGGCTCGCGCTTTGCGCCGGCGCGGCTTTCCGACGACGAGCACGCACGATTGC
>JBAVXH010000082.1:0-19210 GCA_049698215.1 Xanthobacteraceae bacterium
GCAACGCAGCCCGTCGGTGATGCTGGGCTTCGGCATGTCCGCAAACACCTTGCTGTTCGAAAGCTTGCCGGCCGCGAGATCGACGTCGAACACGCGGATATGCGACGGATTCTCCGGCCCGTTCGTATAGCCGGTGTCACAGATATAGAGCTTTTTCTCGTCAGGCGAGAAGCAAAGGCCGTTCGGCTGCACAAAGTCATCGACGACGACCTTGATGTCACCCGTTTTCGGATCCACCCGGTATACGTTTTGCTTGTCCTGCTCCTTATCCGCTTTAATGCCCTCATAAAAGCCGCCGATACCGTATGACGGATCGCAGAACCAGATCGAATCGTCGGCAGCGACAACGACGTCGTTCGGCGAGTTCAGCTTCTTGCCATTATACTTGTCGGCGATGATCGTGAGCGAGCCGTCGAGCTCGGTCCGGGTCACCCGCCGGCCGCTATGTTCGCAAGTGAGCAGGCGTCCTTGCCGATCGATAGTGTTGCCGTTCGAGTTCATCGACGGCTGGCGGTAGACGCTCACGTGACCGTCATCCTCGCAGAAGCGCATGATGCGATTGTTCGGAATGTCGCTGAACAACACGTAGCGGCCGGCCGGGAAGTAAACCGGTCCCTCGGCCCAGCGGAAGCCGGTTGCGACGCGCTCGACCGCCATGGTGCCGGCGAAGGCCGGGAAGCCGGTAGGCCCGAACGAAGGACCGGTCTTCTTCATCGATTCCAGACGAGCATCCGGATAGCGGGCACCGGGCAGCGGGCCCAAAGGCAGCGGAGTCTGTAGGGTTGGAGCAGCGGTTTGGCCGAAGGGCGCTACAGTTTGCGCAGAGGCTGCTTTCATGGTCGCGGCGGTCGCCGCCAGACCTGCGGCGGTTGCGAGAAAGCCGCGCCGATCGAGCATGGGTTTTTTTTCAGGCAGTTTCGGCGAACAATCGACAAAGCGATGCAGTTGCACGCGAGCCATGACGGTGACCTCCCTATTTGTTGTGGAGGCAGCCTAACGGACCATTCGCGGCTGGATTGTGAAATGTAAGAAGTGCTGACCTAACAGACGTGCGCCGAAGCTCACGCGGCGGGTGTCCGTTTGACCTTGAGGGCATCGATCTCGACGCCGGCTGCGGTGTTGCGGCAGGCCAACTGGATCGTCTCGTCCGCTCCGAGGTTGCCAAGGTCGACCTCGCGATCCGGCAGGATCACGATGCAGCGCGTTCCGATCATCACATCCGTAAGATGGAGGTCGGCCGTGTTGCGCACGCCCTGCGCCGCCCAGTGCTTGATGTTCTCGTAGTAGGGCGAGCGCCGCCAGGCGGATGGATTGCCGGGATCGGCGAACACCGTGAGGTGCTTCCCGCCCTCCGATTTGAGCATCGCGAACTTGGCACGGTCCGGCTTCCACTCCGGACCGAGATCGGGTGAGAGCATCCACTGGCAGATGAAGATGCGGCAACTCGGCGGCCGCTGCTCATAGATCGCGCAGCCCTTCTTCTGATGGCAGTGCGGGCACCAGGCGCCGATCGGTTTTGCCAACTCTTCGACACCGACAACCTTGCAGCACAAGCTGCAGGTGCCGCACGACCGCCCCGCCACGATCTGCGGTGCATTACCATCAAGCGGAAGCGCATCGCTGCCCATACCCAACCTTGCGATGGCGGGCGCCTATCGGGCACGGCGTTTGCGGCGAATGCAACACAAAAAAAGCGACCTCTCGCCGCAGGGGCAAAGAGGTCGCTTCAAGCTTTCAGAGAAATGGCGCTCAAAACGCCGAGGCGCCCGCGATCGACCGGAGCGCGTTGCGGCCACTCTCCTTTTGCTTGTCGTCGAGGCTCGCGATCAGCGGGCCCGCGGCGGAGATCGCGCGCTGAACCGCCATTGCGCTGCCGGCATAGCTGCCCACGCGATCACGCACTTTCTGGACGAAACCCTGGCCTTCACGCTGCTCGCGAATCGCGGCGCGCAATGCCGCCTCAACGGGACGCCAATGCTGAATCTGCTCTCCGCTCAGGCGAAGCGCGCTACGCAGCCGCGCGATCTTGCCCTCGGTCACGACAACATCCTGTGCCGCGGCGCTCGAGGGTCCAAATCGATGCTCCGAAACCAACAGTGGTCCCATCATCGCGAGCGCAACAGCACCCGCGAACACTGCCTTCCTCATGCAGTCTCTCCAATCCACGTTGTGGGGTTGATGCCGCGGGCGATAGGGAAAAATCGCGTCTGCAACAAGAGGAAAATGCGGACGAAATGTGATCCACCCGGCCCGTTAACGCCGTCGGTTAAGTGAAGTCACGTAGCAAAAGTTCCAGCCGGTTCGATCCGCAAACATCTGCGGGTAGATCTGGTTCTATTGCTTCGAAAATAACTTACGCCGCGCAATAATCTGGCGTCGTAATCCGCGGTCACGAATTAAGGCAAAGCGCAATATACCTTAGCGTGCCCGCGTGAAGGCGAGCCAGACGCCGCCGCCGATCAGGAACAAGCCGCTGAGCTGCGATGCGAGCCGGATGCGACTCGCCGACATCAGGCGGCCGGTGCGCCCGCCCAGGATTGCGTAGGCGCCGTCGGTGATCGCCGCCGTCGCCATCGCGGTCGCGCCCAGGAGCACGATCTGTCCCACATAGTTGCCGGCCGGATCGACGAACTGGGGAATGAACGCGCCAAACCACAACAGCGCCTTTGGATTGCTCATCAGCACCAGGAAGCCTTGCAGAAAAAATCCGCCGCGCGGTTTCGGCGTCATGCCCACCGCCCCAAAGCCGGCGTTGGCGCGCAAGAGCTTCCAGCCGAGCCAGACGAGATAGACAGCGCCCGCAACGCGCACGTAATCGAACCACACACCCATCGTGGCAATGACCGAGGAAAGTCCGACCAGCAGCACGCCGAGCATGATGGCAAGGCCAAGCTGCGTGCCGGCGACGTTGAGCAATCCTGCGCGCGTGCCGTGCGTCAGACTGTTCGCAATGATGAGCGTGACTGTGGGCCCGGGGATGATGGTGATGAGGATGCAGGTGAGAACGTAGGCGAGATAGACTTCAACGGACATCGATTGCTCCGGCCATGCGTGTCATGGCCCGCGCAGGCGGGCCATCCAGTAAACACAGGAAGTCGTTTGAGAGGCAAGCGTGCACGATGCACGCTCGCCGGTTACTGGATCACCCGCATTCGCGGGTGATGACGATTCGGCGAGGCCTATCCAACATCCTGCGAGTGGATGCGCCGCTGGCCAACGACGAGCTCCTCGCCGCGCGTGCGCTTCACCATCAGCTTGTTGAGCGCGCCGAGATAGGCCTTCGCCGAGGCAACCAGCGTATCGGGATCGGCGCCCTTTGCGGTCACGGCGCGCCCGTCGTGGGCGAGCCGCACCGAGACCTCGGCCTGCGCATCCGTGCCGGCCGTGACGGCGTGCACCTGATAGAGCTCGAGCACCGCCTCATGCGGCACGATCTCCTTGATGCAGTTGAACACCGCGTCGACCGGTCCGTTGCCTTCGCATTCCGCGAGCGACTGCTTGCCGTCGATGTCGAGCTTCATGGTGGCGCGCTGCGGCCCGCGCGTGCCGGCGATCACCGAGAGCGAGACCAGCTTGATGCGGTCCTGCGCGTGCGCGATCTCCTCGTCGACCAGCGCCTCGATGTCCTCGTCGTAGATGTGCTTCTTGCGGTCGGCCAGCGTCTTGAAGCGCACGAAGGCGTCTTCGAGCTGGTTCGACTGCAGATGATAGCCCATCTCCTCGAGCTTGTGCACGAAGGCGTGGCGACCGGAGTGCTTGCCCATCACCAGCGAGGTCTGTTTCACGCCGACCGACTCCGGCATCATGATTTCGTAAGTTTGCGCATTCTTGAGCATGCCGTCCTGATGGATTCCGCTCTCGTGCGCGAACGCATTCCGACCCACGATCGCCTTGTTGTACTGCACCGGGAACGAGGTCGCGGCCGCGACCAGCTTCGAGGCGCGCGTGAGCATGGTCGCGTCGATCTTGGTCCAGTACGGCAGCACGTCATTGCGGACCTTCATCGCCATCACGACCTCTTCCAGCGCCGCATTGCCGGCGCGCTCGCCGATCCCGTTGATGGTGCATTCGATCTGACGGCAGCCCGCCTTCACGCCGGCGAGCGAGTTCGCGACCGCCATGCCGAGATCGTTGTGGCAGTGCACCGAGAACACGGCCTTGTCGGAGTTCGGCACGGCCTCGCGGACGCGCGTGAACATCTCGAAGTATTCCTCCGGCGTCGTGTAGCCGACGGTGTCCGGGATGTTGATCGTGGTCGCACCGGCCTTGATCGCGGCCTCCACACAGCGGCACAGGAACTCGAACTCGGTCCGCGTGCCGTCCTCCGCGCTCCACTCCACGTCCTCCACGTGGTTGCGCGCACGCGTCACTTGCGCGATCACCATCTGGAGCACCTCGTGCGGTTCCTTCTGGAGCTTCCACTTCATGTGCACCGGCGAGGTGGAGAGGAACGTGTGGATACGCTTGCGCTCGGCCGGCTTGATCGCCTCCGCGCAACGGTCGATGTCGTTGAAGGCGGCGCGAGAGAGGCCGCAGATCACGGAATTCTTGGCACGCTTTGCGATCTCATTGACGGCATAGAAGTCGCCGTCCGAGGCGATCGGGAAACCGGCCTCGATGATGTCGACCCCCATGGTGTCGAGCAACTCGGCAACTTCGATCTTCTCTTCGTGGGTCATGGTCGCGCCGGGGCATTGTTCGCCATCGCGCAAGGTCGTGTCGAAAATGACGACGCGATCTTTCTCGGATTGGGTGGTGGTCATTGAATTTTTCCTTCTCGGGTGCGCTCACGCGCTGGTGTCTGACAATGCGCCGCAAGGGCGCTGAGGGGTTTTCAGTTCCCCTGAGTGCCCAGGCGCATGCGCCCAACCGGCCCTCAGGGGCTGATAAGAAGGAGATTCAGAATGAGGGCGAGAGTCGGCCGGGCCGCTTCGGCCCCCGGAGCGATCGCGCGGTTATCGCGGCGAATCGACATCTCTACCCTCTTCAACGTCGCCCGAGCGTCGCGGAGAATGGTAAACGAAACCCTACCCCGCGCGGGCGACTGACGGAGTGTCTTTAGCGGAAGCGCAGGCACGGGCGCAAGTACGGGATTTTGTGACAGAAAATGTCAGCGAGACTGACCATTTTGATCGGCATTCTGGCCGTTTGGACGACGCCGGCGGCCGCCCAGTCCTGCCAGACCGCGATTACGGACTTCCGCTTTGTCGTCAATACCGAAACATCAATGGGTCATGTGAGGCACGACCGGCAAGCCGCAGCCCATGCTGAACTCGGCCGCATCCAGCAGGTTTGCAGCGCGGGCCGCAACGCCGAAGCGCTCACGGCCTTACAGGTGCTGCAGCGGCGCATGGGATTTCGCTAGCGGCGTCTTCATTCTCTCGTCGAGCCGCTTCGATTTGATACAAATCATCCCTTTTCTCTCACGTGACATTTACACCTCGAGCGTATGCAGCATCGACGCCGGCCTCGCCGGTTGCGACGAACGAGGACACGATGCGCATCGTCACGATGGCGGCTGTTGGCGCAGGACTCATGTTCGCCGGATGGTACTTCGGCGCGGCGAAGGATCAGAGCTTTCTCGGTCGCGCCAAGCGCGACGAGGTCGTTCTCGTGACGAAAGACGACCCCACGATGGAGGCCGCACGGACCAAAGCGCGCGCCACATTGGCCGCGTTTCTCGCGACTGCACGGCAGCCGACTCCCGCGATGAGGAATTTCGCACTCAAGGTCAGGGTCAGCGACGACAATGGCGTGGAATATTTCTGGGTCACGCAATTCAGCGCGAATGGCGGCCGCTTCTCCGGTAAGATCGACAACACGCCGCGGATGGTGCGCAGCGTCACCGCCGGACAGGTCATCCAGTTCGGCGAAGGCGAGATCACCGACTGGATGTACATGGACAGCGGCAAGATGAAGGGCAACTACACTGCCTGCGCGCTGCTGCAGCGCGAACCGAAGGACCAGCAGGACGCGGTGAAAAATCGCTTCGGCCTCAGCTGCGACGCCTGATCCGCGCAGCTACAGCATTTTCTCGAAGTGATAGCGGCGGATATTGCCAACGGTCTTGTTGGACTGGGCGGCGCCGGTTTCTTCCGAGACAAGCCGGTATCCCGACGCGCGATAGAGTGCGAGCGCCGCCTGCTGAAGCTCGGAGGTGCTCAACGTGAGCACGCGCGTGCCCGCATCCCGGCAAGCCTGCTCGGCATACTCCAACATCATGCGCGCCAGACCCTGACGGCGGTACGCCGCATCCACATACATGCGGCGTAACTCCGCCGCCTCCGAGCCAAGCCGCTCAAGACCGAAGGCCCCCGCAAGCTTGTTGCCGTCGTACACGACGAAGAACGCACCGTCCCGCTCCGCATAGTACTCGGCGAGCCGATCGATCTCGTCGCGCAACGAGACCGCCATGTAGCTCTCGAATGCCTCGCGCAAGTCCGGCCTCGCAAGCTCTCGATTGATCCGGATAAAGAGATCGCGAACGGCAGGATGGTCGCTGTCACAATAACGGCAGACAGCGAACGTCATTTGCCGCGCTTCTTTGGCGCCTCCGCCATCAGTGCGCCGCGCACGCGCTCCAATTCCTTCAGCGCCGTACCCTCGACCTTCGGGAATTCCAGATTCAGGTTCTCGATGGCGTTGACCATCGCCTCCGCGATGACCAGCCGTGTGAACCATTTGTTATCAGCAGGTATGACGTACCAGGGCGCCTCGTCCCGGCTGGTGTGCCGGATCGCCTCTTCATAGGCGTGCATGTACTTGTCCCAGAGCTTGCGCTCGGCGACGTCGTCCATGTTGAACTTCCAGCGCTTTGCCGGCTCCTCGAGCCGCGCGAGGAAGCGCTGGCGTTGTTCCTCCTTCGAGACGTGAAGAAAAAACTTCAGGATCAGTACGCCGTTACGCGCGAGATGGCGCTCGAAGGTGCGGATGCTCTTGAAGCGCTCATCCCAGATATCCTTGCTGACGACCGCCTTGGGCAAATGCTGCCGCTCCAGATATTCCGGATGCACGCGCACCACCAGCACCTCTTCGTAGTGCGAGCGGTTGAAGATGCCGATGCGCCCGCGCTCAGGCAGCGCCTTGGCGATGCGCCACAGGAAGTCGTGATCGAGTTCCTCGTGGCTCGGCGCCTTGAAGGCGTGCACCTGGCAGCCTTGCGGATTGATGCCGGACATCACGTGCTTGATCGCGCCGTCCTTGCCCGCCGCGTCCATCGCCTGGAAGATCGCAAGAACGGACCAGCGGTTCTGCGCGTAAAGCGTTTCCTGCAATGCTGCGAGGCGCTCGACGCCGTTCGCGAGCATCGCCTTGGCTTCCGCCTTCTCGATGTCGAGACCGCAGGTGTCGGCGGGGTCGTAGTCGGCGAGCCGAAACTTGTCCGGCTTGTCGACACGGAAGCGGTGGAGAACCTTGGCGATGGACATGAGGCGAGTTCACGCCACGGGCGAGCGTCTGGCAAGGCCTAACGCAAACGGCTTCCGAGAAACGCCGTCATGAACCCCGGCATCGAGGGCCGCAGGTCACTCAACGTGCGCACGATATGAACGTCCGCCAGCTCCGGCTGCTTTTGTCTTGAGAGAA
Source organism: Xanthobacteraceae bacterium (assembly GCA_049698215.1). GTDB lineage: Bacteria > Pseudomonadota > Alphaproteobacteria > Rhizobiales > Xanthobacteraceae > PALSA-894. The sequence goes on from JBAVXH010000082.1 coordinate 7,585, forward strand.
ATGCCCGGATGCGCTCAGCCAACGCGTCGGCGCTCGCGGGCGCCTCCACGATCTTCATCAACGCGATACGTTGGCCGCCGAGCACCGCCGTCCAGCCCGATTCCGGTGTAACGTCGGGCGCCGCCAGGCCCGTTTCCTCGGCGAGCTCGCGCATGACGCCAGCTTCGAGATCGACGGTATCACCGATGACGTCGTTCGGATCGGGCGTGCCCGACGCGAAGTAGATGCGGCCCGCATTCGCCGTATGCGCGCCCATCACGCCGAGCAAGAACGCACCGTCGGACGAACGCAGGGCCGCCATCGGAAAGCAATTGCGCACCGACGTGTCGGGAAAGCCCCAGTCGCGCCAGGCGATGAAGCTCGCGAAATCTACCTCGGAATAGGCGCCGCTGAGCACGCCGTCGGCAATCTCTCCGCGGCGCAGCAGCAGCACGCGGCCGTTCCACATTTGCGGCTTGCCGGCGCGCAGCTTCGCGAAATGCGTATCGATCTCGGCGCGGAACTCATCCGCAAAAGGCCAGGGCGCGAGTTCGTAGCGCAGATCGAGCCGCGAGAGCGAAATGATTGGAATGTCGTCCACGCGCCCTGCTCGCAGGCGCGCCGCACCCGGTCAAGCCTCGATCGTGCCTTCGGTCACGACAATCGCGCCGCCCCCGATCGATGCGCCGGTCAGCTTGCCACCGGCAATCTTCAGCGTGAGTTCGATCAGGCTCGGGCGGCCCATCTCGTAGCCCTGCTCGATCACCAGCGGATGGTTGCCGTCGCCGAGCTTGTCGAACTTGGCGATGTAACCCGCGATTGCCGCTGCGGCCGATCCGGTTGCTGGATCCTCGTCAATACCTGCGCTCGGCGCGAACATGCGCGTGTGGAACGCATGTCCCGGCTGCGCGGTCTGCCGGCAGAACATGTAGACCGCCGCGTGAACGTCGAACCCGAACGCCTTTTTCCAGGCGGCGCTATTGATGGCACAGCGTCCGACCGTCGCGAGATCGCGCAGCGGCAGCAACGTATAGGGCGCGCCCGCCGACCATCGCGCCGGCCGCATACCGCCGAAGCCGATGTCCGACACCGCGATGCCGAGCGCCGCCGCGATGTCCTCAACCGAGGCAGGTGCGCCGATGTCCTGCGGGAGCTTTGGTAGGTCGAACACCGCGTGGCCGGCGCCGGCGCCGGATGGCGTCACCTGACAGCGCACCGGCCCGATGCCGAGTTCAAGCACAAACTCGCGCGGCTGCGTGCCGCCGTCGATCCGTCCGAGCAACACGGCGGTGCCAACCGTCGGATGTCCCGCGAATGGTAGTTCGGACGCCGGCGTGAAGATGCGGAGCTTCGCCCGGTGCGCGTTGTTCTCGGGCGGCTGGACGAACACGGTCTCCGACAAGTTGAACTCGCGCGCGATCTGCTGCATCGCCGCCGTGTCGAGCCCGTCCGGCTCCAGCACGACCGCGAGCGGATTGCCGGCAAATCGTTTTTCGGTGAACACGTCGAGCGTAACGAAACGGCGGCGCATGATGCCTCCTAGATTCTCTCGGCTTCGAAGATCTGGCTCGGAGTAACCAATTCATCCTGCGCGTCGATCAGCAGGATTTCGCGCGAGCCGGCTTCCGCCGTGCGGCGGAGCACACCGAACACCGACGAGGTCGCGCGCGACAGCGCATCGGATGCCGAGCCGATGCGCAGGTAGTGCGCGAAGAACAGCGCCGCGATCGCGTCGCCCGCGCCATTGACCGAGATCGGCAGCTTCGGCGTGCGCACGCGGAAAAGGCCCGCGGCATCCGAGGTGACGAGATCGATCGCATCCGAGGGCGTTTCATCCGTGTGTAGCGACGTCACCATGACCGCCCTCGGCCCGAGCGCATGCAGCGCATCGATCGCTGCGGCCGCATCGCGGCGCGTCGCACTGGTGCGGCCGGTCAGATGATCGAGCTCGAACTGGTTGGGCGTGGCCACATCGGCCGCGGGCACCGCATGCTCGCGCATGAACTCCGGAATGCCGGCCTTAACGAACACGTCGCGCCCCACATCGCCGATCACCGGATCGCAGCAATAGCGCGCCTCGGGGTTCGCGGCCTTCACGCGCGCGACCGCATCGAGGATCGCGGCGCCGGTTTCGGCCGAGCCCATGTAGCCGGAGAGTACGCCATCGCACTGGCCGAGCACGCCGCGCTGCGCGATCCCCTCCACCAGTTCGGTGATCAGCGCCGCGTCGAAGACGCGGCCGGTCCAGCCGCCGTAGCCGGTGTGGTTGGAGAATTGCACGGTGTGGATCGGCCAGACCTCGACCCCGATCCGCTGGAGCGGAAACGTCGCGGCGGCATTGCCGACATGACCGTAAGCGACGTGCGACTGGATGGAGAGGAGGTTCATCACGCCGGTCCTCATTCCGAGGAGCCCGCCAAGGCGGGCGTCTCGAAGGATGGCCTCAAGCACCTTCATCTGCCGCCATGCTTCGAGACGGCCGCTTCGAGGCCTCCTCAGCATGAGGAGCTGTAAAAGAAACGCGGCGGGAGCATGGTCCCGCCGCGCCGAATCTTCCAACCGTTTTTCGTGATCGCGGCGATCAGCCGCTTTGATCACATGCCCTTGTTGGCCTGCTCGACGAACCGGTTGGTGTAGGTCTTCGACAGGTCGATGTTCGCCTTGGCGATTTCCGGTACCGACTGGCTGAACACCGCAAGCACCGCCTGCGCGCCCTTCGGGTCCATCAGGCCGGTCTGCGAGAACATCGGAATCGTGTTCTTCAGCGCCGCGAGATAGAGCTCCTTGTCGGGGCCGATCAGCTCGGCCGGCATCTTGGCCATGATCTCTTCCGGCGTGTGCGAATGGATCCACTTCAGCGTGGCGATGATCGCATTGGTCATCTTCTGCACCGTCGCCTCGTTCTTGGCGATCCAGTCGGCGCGGGTATAGAGCGAGCCGCCCGGGTACTCGCCGCCGAAGATCTCCAGCGTGTCCTTCTGCGTGCGGACGTCGGCGAGAATGCGGAATTTCTCCTTGAACTTGTTCTGCAACAGCGTCGCGGCCGGATCGAGCATGACGGCGGCCTGCACCTTGCCGTGCTCCATGGCGGCGACCGCGGTCGCGGCGAGCCCGATGCCGACGACGCTGGTGCCGTTCGGGTCCATGCCGTTCTTGGCGAGCAGATACTTGAGGAAGAAGTCGGTCGAGGAGCCGGGCGCCGAGACGCCCACCGCCTTGCCGGCGAGGTCCTTCACGGACTTGATGTCGGTCGCCTCCGGCGAAACGGCGAGAATCATGCCGGGATAGCGGTCATAGACGACGAACGACTGGAGATTCTGTCCCTTGGCGGCGAGGTTGACGCAGTGGTCGTAGTAGCCCGAGACCACGTCCGCCGAGCCGCCGATCACCGCCTGCAGGGCTTGGCTGCCGCCCTTGAAGTCGATCATCTCGACATCCACGCCGGCCTTCTCGTATTCGCCGAGCTGCTTCGCCAGCACGGTCGGCAGGTAGCAGAGGCAGCCGGCGCCGCCGACCGCGATCTTGACCGAAGGCCTGCTCTGCGCGGCTGCAAGGCCGGTTGCCAGAACCAGCGCGGCCGCAGCGGCGGCCAACCGTCCGAATATTGTTTTCATGCGCATTCCTCCGCAATCTTGTGTCGTCGTCGCGCCGCCCCGCGAATTTGGCGCGGACCATAGAGCAGCCGTCCGGTTGTGCAAAGCCTTGCTAGACACTGCTGCGTCGCTTTGCTACAGCACGCTCCGCTTGTGCGGATGCCGTCTCGGCTCCGGGCGCATAGCTCAGTTGGTAGAGCAGCTGACTCTTAATCAGCGGGTCCAAGGTTCGAGTCCTTGTGCGCCCACCACAAGCCTTTTCAGACCGGCGCGGGACCGACATCATGGGAACGATAGAGTCCCAAGAGGTTTCCCGGAATGCGCATCTTCACGGCGTCGCTTGCAACTGAAACCAATTCCTTCTCGCCGATCCCGACCAGCCGCCAATCCTACGAACAGACGCTCTACTTCCCGCCCGGCAAGCATCCGGACCGCGGCACACTGTGCACCGGGCCGCTCTGGGTCGCGCGGCGGCGCGCCAAGCAGGAAGGCTTCGAGCTGATCGAGGGCTCCTGCTTCTGGGCCGAGCCCTCCGGCCCCACCCTGCAGACGAGCTATGAGAGCATGCGCGACGAGATCCTCGGCCAGCTGCGCGCCGCGATGCCGGTCGACGGCGTGCTGCTCGGGCTGCACGGCGCGATGGTGGCGTATGGATATGACGACTGCGAGGGCGACCTGATCGCGCGCGTGCGCGAGATCGTCGGACCGAAAGCCATCATCGGCGCCGAGTTCGATCCGCACTGTCATCTCACCGAAAAGCGCGTGCGCGGCGCCGACATATGCATCCTGTTCAAGGAATACCCGCACACCGATTTCGCCGAGCGCGCCGAGGAGCTGGTGACGCTGGTGGTCAAGGCGATCCGCCGCGATATCAAGCCAGTCACCTCGCTCTACGACTGCGGCATGATCGATGTCATCCCGACCTCGCGCGAGCCGGGCCGCGCCTTCGTCGACAAAATGAAGATGCTCGAAGGCCGCGACGGCGTGCTGTCGGTCTCGCTCGGACACGGTTTCACGCAGGGCGACGTGCCCGAGCAGGGCGCGCGCGTGCTGGTCATCACCGACAACGCGAAGCCGCGCGGCGATGTGCTCGCGCGCGAGCTCGGCGCGGAAATCCGCGAGAAGCGCGGCAACTGGTATCCGCCCTATCTCTCCTACGATGAGGCAATCACGGCAGCCTATGCGGAGCCGAAAGGCCCGGTCGTGGTCGCCGACCCGACCGACAACGCAGGCGGAGGCGCCGCGTCGGACAACACCAACATCATCCGCCGTCTGCTCGAACGCGGGCTCACTAATGCGGCTGTCGGCCCGCTCTGGGATCCGGTCGCGGTCGCGTTCTGTCACGCGGCCGGCGTCGGCGAGACCATCCCGCTGCGATTCGGTGGCAAGATCGCCCCGACGTCAGGCCTGCCGATCGACGCGAATGCGACCGTACTCGGACTGGTCAAGGACGGAATGCAGTCGTTCGGCAGCGCCAAGGTGAAGTTCGGCGACGGCGCCGGCATTCGCGTCGGCGGGGTCGACGTCGCGCTGATCGCGCATCGCACCCAGGCGCTGGGCCGGGAGATCTTCACCGAGGTTGGGATCGACCTTTCGACCAAGCGCTACATCGGCGTGAAGTCCACCAATCACTTCTACGCCGAATATGCGCCGATCGCCGCCAAGGTCCTCTATTGCGACGGCGAAGGCCCCTCGCCGCTCGATGCCCGCAAGTATCCTTTCCAGAAGGCGCGCCGCACCATCTGGCCGCACGCGGAGTTGCCGGAAGGGCGGATGGTTCTCTGACCTCTTGTCCCCCTCCTCTCTTTCATGAGTAAATCGCCAAAACCAACCGGGAGGACTTCGATGCGCACGACCCGTCGCCGTTTCGTGCAGGGCACGCTCGCCACCACCGCACTGTCCGGCATTCCCGGCATCACACGCGCGCAGCCCTCGCGCGCCCGCACCATCCGCGCCGTGATGCAGGGCGACCTACGCTCGCTCGATCCGATCTGGACCACCGCGAACATCACCGCCTATCACGGCGCGATGATCTACGACACGCTGTTCGCGCTCGACGAACAGATGCGTCCGCAGCCGCAGATGGTCGGCAAGTGGGGCCTCTCCGACGACAAGCTCACCTATACGTTCGAATTGCGCGACGGCCTGAAATTCCATGACGGCGCGGCCGTCACCGCCGACGACGTGGTCGCCTCGATCCGCCGCTGGGCGGCGCGCGACGGCGGCGGCCAGCACATGATGGCGCGCGTGAAGGACCTGTCGAAGAAGGACGACAAGACCTTCGTCATCGCGTTCACGGAGCCGTACGGCCTGATTTTCGAAACGATGGCGAAGACCGCGACGCCGCTGCTCTACATCATGCGCAAGAAGGAGGCCGAGACCGACCCGAACCAGCAGATCACCGAATACATCGGCTCGGGCCCCTTCACCTACAATCGCAACGAAACCCAGATGGGGCAGCGCTACATCTACGACCGCTTTGCGGGCTACGTGCCGCGCTCAGAGCCCGCGACCGGCATGGCGGGGGCCAAGATCGTCAAGGTCGATCGCGTCATCTACGAGAACATGCCCGACTCGCAGACCGCGCTGCAGGCGCTGAAAGCCGGCGAGATCGATTTCTTCGAGATTCCGCCGATCGATCTGCTCGACACGCTGGAGAGCGACCCGAACATCAAGGTCGAGGTGCTCAACAAGACCGGCAACTACGGCATCATGCGGCTCAACTTCCTGTACCCACCGTTCAACAAGCCGGAAGCGCGCCAGGCGATGCTCTACCTGATCGACCAGGAAGAGTTCATGAAAGCGACCTTCGGCAATCCGAAGTATTACAAGAAGTGCCCGTCGGATTTCGCCTGCGGCACGCCGATGGAGAACGACGAGAACACGGCCTGGTTCAAGGAAGCGCCGAACGTCGCCAAGGCGAAGGAGCTGTTCCAGAAGGCGGGCTACGACGGCAAGCCGGTCACGCTGCTGCACGCGACCAACATCGACTTCATGAACAACGCCGCTCAGATCGCCGCGCAACGCCTGCGCTCCGCCGGGATCAATGTGGAGCTGGCGACCTCCGACTGGGGCGGCGTCGTCACGCGCCGCGCCGTCAAGTCGCCGCCCGACCAGGGTGGCTGGAACATCTTCATCACCTGGGCCGGCGCCGCGGCGGTCGGCAGCCCGATGGCGTTCATCGGACATCAGGCGAACGGCGAGAAAGGCTGGTTCGGCTGGCCAACCGACGAGACGCACGAGAAGCTGCGCGACAAGTGGGCCGCCGCCGGCAGCCTCGACGAGCAGAAGGCGATCGCGCGCGAGATCCAGAAGAACGCCTGGAACTTCGTGCCGCATGTCTGGCTCGGCCAGTGGTCCTCGCCGGTCGCCTACCGCAAGAACCTGAACGGCGTGCTGAAGATCCCGGAGGTCGTTCCGTTCTGGAATATCGAGAAGACCTAAAGCGCGCGGCGCGCGAATTACTCCGCCAGTTCGCGCATCACCTTGATCAGGTCTGACTTGCCCTCGAAACCGATGCCGGGGATGTCCGGCATCGTGATGAAGCTGTTCTCGACCCGCACCGTGTCCGGGAAACCGCCGTAGGGCTGGAACAAGTCCGGATAGCTCTCGTTGCCGCCGAGGCCGAGGCCGGCGGCGATATTGAGCGACATCTGGTGCCCGCCATGCGGAATGCAGCGGGCGGGCGACCAGCCGTACTGCTTGAGCACATCGAGCGTACGCAGGTACTCGACCAGCCCGTACGACAGTGCGCAGTCGAACTGGAGCCAGTCGCGGTCCGGACGCATGCCGCCGTAGCGCAACAGGTTGCGCGCGTCCTGATGCGAGAACAGGTTCTCGCCGGTCGCCATCGGCCCGGGATAGAATTCCGCGAGCGCGGCCTGCAGCGCATAGTCGAGCGGGTCGCCCGCCTCCTCGTACCAGAACAGCGGATAGTCGCGCAGCATCTTGGCGTAGGCGATTGCGGTTTCAAGATCGAAACGCCCATTCGCATCGACCGCCAACTGCGCGTCCGCGCCGATCTCGGCGAGCACCGCCTCGATGCGGCGGCGATCCTCCGCGACCGACGCGCCGCCGATCTTCATCTTCACGACGCTGTAGCCGCGGTCAAGATAGCCGCGCATCTCGGCGCGGAGTGCCGTGTCGTCCTTGCCGGGGTAGTAATAACCGCCGGCCGCATAGACGAAGACCTTCGGGTTCGCCTCGCGCCCGTTGCGCTCCGCGAGCAGTCGGAACAACGGCTTGCCGGCGATCTTGGCGGTCGCATCCCAGATCGCCATGTCGAGCGTGCCGACCGCGACCGAGCGCTCGCCGTGCCCGCCCGGCTTCTCGTTGGTCATCATCGCGGCCCAGATCTTGTGCGGATCGAGATTGTCGCCACTCTCGTTGAGCAAGCTCTCGGGATTCGCCTCGAGGATACGATCGCGGAAGCGCTCGCGGATCAGTCCGCCCTGCCCGTAACGGCCATTCGAATTGAAGCCGTAACCGACGACGCGCCGCCCGTCGCGCACCACATCGGTCACGACCGCAACCAGGCTCGCTGTCATCTTGGAGAAATCGATGTAGGCGTTGCGAATTGGCGAAGCGATCGGCTTGGTGACTTCGCAAACGTCCACGATCCGCATGGCTGATCTCCCACTCGCCGGTCACTTGCGCAGTTGCTACGGTGGCGCCGCCCAACGACGGAGTGTCCGGAATGCGCCTGTTCTACGCCGCGCTTGCCCTCGAGGCGAACACGTTCCTGCCGATCCCGACCTCGTATCAGGCCTTCGTCGAGAAGATCTACTATCCGCCCGGCAAGCATCCGGAAAAGTCAGGTCACCAGACGGGCGCGATCGCAGCCGCACGAGCTGCCGCGAAGCGGCACGGCTTCACGCTGATCGAAGGCTCCTGTTACGCCGCACAGCCCGGCGGCGCTGCCGCGCGCGAGGCCTACGAGCGTATGCGTGATGAAATTCTTGGGCAGCTCAAGGCCGCGCTGCCGGTCGACGGCTGTCTGTTCAACCTGCATGGCGCCATGGTGGCGCACGGTTACGACGACTGCGAGGGCGATTTCCTCGAACGCGTGCGCGCGTTGGTCGGGCCGAAGGCCGTGATCGGCGTCGAGCTCGATCCGCACTGCCATCTGACGAGGAAGCGCTGCGCCGCCGCCGACGTGATCGTGCTGTTCAAGGAGTACCCGCACACGGATTTCGCCGAGCGCGGCGAGGAGATGGTCGATCTCACGATCCGTACCATCCGCGGCGAGGTCAAGCCGGTGAAGTCCGTCTACGACTGCCGGGTGATCCAGAGCTTTCCTACTTCGATCCAGCCGATGCGCGGCCTCGTCGACAAGATCATGGCCCTGGAGGGCAAGAACCGCGTGCTGTCGGTCTCGATCGCGCACTGTTTCTACTGCGGCGACGTGCCCGAGTGCGGCGCGCGCATCCTGGTGCTGACCGACGACGCCAAGCCGCATGGCGACAAGCTCGCCGAGGAGATCGGCCAAGAGCTGATCGCGTTGCGCGAGCAGGCCGCGCCGCCCGAATATTCCGTCGATGGCGCAATCGATGCGGCGCTGGCGCATCCCGGCGGGCCGACCGTCATCGCGGACACGACCGACAATGCGGGCGGCGGCGCGCCCTCCGACAACACCACATTTATCCACCGGCTGATCGCGCGCGGCATTCAAGGCGCGGCGGTCGCGCCGATCTGGGATCCGATGGCGGTGCGCAACGCGTTCGACGCCGGCGAAGGCGCCAAGCTGCCGTTCCGTTTCGGCGGCAAGACCGCGAAGGCGTCAGGGCCGCCGGTCGATGCCGAGGTGGAAGTGATCCGCTGCGTGCGTAACGCCTATCAATCGTTCTCCGGCGCGACCGTGGGCATCGGAGACGCGGCGTCGATCCGCATGGGCGGCGTCTCGGCGGTCCTGATCTCGACGCGTGCGCAGGGCATGGGCATCGACCTGTTCGCCAACCTCGGCATCGATCCGAAGCAGCAGAAAATCCTGGTGGTGAAGTCGAACCAGCACTTCTACGCGTCGTTTTCGCAGATCGCCGCGCAGGTGCTTTACGCCGAGGGCGACGGCCCGCTGCCACGGTATTACGCCAAGTTGCCCTGGAAGAAGGTGCAGCGTCCGATCTGGCCGCTCGATCAGGTGACGGAACCGCGGCTGATCATCTAACTCTGCTGTCGTCCCGGAAGCCGCGAAGCGGCTATCCGGGACCCAGTAAACACCGGTCCAGCGTTATGCACGATCGCCGGCCAGCGATTACTGGATCCCGGGTCTCGCCATAGCGCGTCGCAGACGCGCGTAAACGCGCTTAAGGCTCGCCCGGGATGACAGCCGAGCTTGTGTGCCGCCCTCCTCCGTGGCCTAATTTGTGCAAGGCCGAGCCATCGGAGGCATCACCATGACAACACGAAGAACGATTCTGAAAGGCGGCCTCGCCGCTGCGGCGCTGACCAGCGCACCGTCCATTCTCACGTCGAAGGCGCAGCCCTCGGCCGCCCGCACCGTCAAGGCCGTGATGCACGCGGACCTGCGCGTGCTCGACCCGATTTGGACCACGGCGAATATCAGCGCCTATCACGGCGCGATGATCTACGACACGCTGTTTGGCCTCGATGCGAGCTTCAAGCCGCAGCCGCAGATGGTCGGCAAGTGGGGCGTGTCGGACGACAAGCTCACCTACACGTTCGAACTGCGCAATGGGCTGAAGTTCTCCGATGGCGCGCCGGTCACCGCCGCCGACTGCGTCGCCTCGGTGCGCCGCTGGGCCGCGCGCGCCGCTGCCGGCCAGACCATGATGCAGCGCGTGAAAGACACACCGGTCGTCGACGACAAGACCTTCCGCATCGTGCTGACCGAGCCGTACGGGCTGGTCATCGACAGCCTCTCCACGATCTCGACCTCGCTCTGCTTCATGATGCGCAAGAAGGACGCCGAGACCGATCCGAACCAGCAGGTCCGCGACACCATCGGCTCCGGCCCCTTCCTCTACAATCGCGACGAGACGCGGCCGGGCAACCGGCACATCTACGACCGCAATCCGAATTACCTGCCGCGTTCCGAGCCGGCCTCAGCGATGGCTGGCGGCAAAGTGGTGAAGCTCGACCGCGTGACGTTGGAGAACATCGCCGACGAGCAGACGGCGCTCAGCGCGCTACAGGCCGGCGAGATCGACTTCTACGAGGTGCCGCCGCAGGATCTGATCGACGATCTGAAGAAGGACAAGAACCTGACAGTCGAGGTGCTGAACAAGACCGGCCATATCGCGTTCATGCGGCTCAACCATCTGCATCCGCCGTTCAACAATCCGGATGCGCGCCGCGCGATGCTCCATCTCGTCAAGCAGGACGACGTGATGCGCGCGATCTTCGGGCAGACTTCGAAGGCGTGGCAGGCCTGCGGCTCGTTCTTCGCCTGCGGCACGCCGATGACGAACGACGAGAACACCGCCTGGTTCAAGGAAGGCACCAACATCGCGAAGGCGAAGGAGCTGTTCGCCAAAGCCGGCTATGACGGGAAGCCCGTGGTGGTGCTGCAGGCGACCGACCACTACCTCGCCAACCCGGCCGGCCTGTTCGCCGCGCAGTGGCTGCGCCAGGCCGGCATCAACGTCGATCTCGCGGCGATGGACTGGGGCGCGCTGATCTCGCGCCGCGCCGTGAAGAAGCCGCCGGCCGAAGGCGGCTGGAACATCTTCTCCACCACGGTGACCGGCATCACCTTTGCCGACCCGATCTCGTTCACCGGCCAGGCGGCAAACGGCGACAAAGCGTGGTTCGGCTGGCCGACCAACCCCTTGCAGGAAGAGCTGCGCAACAAGTGGGCGACCGCGCCGACGCTCGAGGCCCGCCAGGCGATCGCCAGGGACCTGCAGAAGAACGGCTGGGACTACGTGCCCCACGTGATCCTCGGCCAGTTCTTCCGCAACTCCGCGTGGCGCAAGAACATCACCGGCGTGATCGGCATGCCCGAAGTGGTCGGCTTCTGGAATATGGAAAAAGGCTTATCGGGCTAGCTGAAGCAGTGAGGCACGCGCGGGTGTGTTCCCCTCCCCCTTGCGGGG
>JBAVXH010000083.1:0-8577 GCA_049698215.1 Xanthobacteraceae bacterium
GCGTGACCCGGGCGCCCGTTCGGCGCGGTGCCGGCGCGGGCCGGGCGCTGGACCCGCCCGCAGTCAGTTCGGCAAGCCGCTCGCCGAATGGCGATGCATTCCAAAAGGACGTGTCGAGCGTCCCACATGCTGCCGCGCACGCCGACGCGGTTGAAAATTCGCGCACCCATGCGGTGCCTCGCGCAGCGTGGCGGCGCCAAGCGTACACAGACCGTCCGCTGATGATCTCACGCCACCGCTTCCGCATGTGTCTGTCCGTTGTTGGACATTTCGAGGTAGAGCAGAATTTGCCCGATGGTCATTCCGCTGACCTCTTCGGGGGTCCAGCCGAACTCCTTGGCGAGTACGAAGCAGGCCTTTGCGAGCGGCGCTTGCACGAATTCGTGCAGCGCATCACGCGGCGTATCGATTCCGCTGATTTCGTTGATCCGCTCGATCAGGAAACGTGCGAGGCCGGCGGGAAGCTGCAGCACCTGCTCGTACTTCAGCTCCGGATCGACCAGCGCGTGCTGGATCATCAGCGTCGCGGAAAGCGACTCGTCGTCCTTCACCGCCTTGGTGATGCGCTGAAGGTCGCGCACCGTGAGCGGACGCAGGCGCAACGTTGCGGAGGCGCCGTTCGCCGCCAATTCCGCTGGCACGATGACGTCCCGCGTCAGCGCGCTGCCGGCGAGCAGTTCTTCGGCGCTTGTCATGATCAGTTCGGGAATTGCGGAATGAGCCGATTTCCGGTGTCGAAATCAAGCACGCTGATGGTCAGCGCCTTGAACGTGACGTTCTCCATGACGAAGTCGTCCTCCGGCATGGTGAAGCCCCAGTTCTGCAACTTCACGCCGTCCAGAACCATGGTCGATCCTTGCGTCGGAACGGCGGGATCCTGGAGGAAGACGTTGAGCGTGAACGCCGGCTGCGGATAGGTCGGCGGCTGATTGTCCGGCGAGCCGCGGCGGCCGAGCAGCAGCATGAGCATCGCGCCCGAGAGATAGGCGCGGTCGATGCTGCCGCTGATATGGATGTCGCCGGGATGCAGCACGATCGGATGGCGATGGCCGATCTCGTGGAATTCCTCGAGGTCGGTCTGGACCATCACGCGGATGCCGGTTGCGCGGCCGACCACGGGGTTGGTGTCGCCGAACGAGGTGGCGAGCACCGCGTTCGCGTCAGCCTGTTCGGGCAGGGTGCCGCTCGTGCTGAGCGTGATGCTGGCAGTCTTGCCGGTGAATACGTTCTGTAAGGCCATGGCAGATTCTCCTCGCTCAGCTCAGGATCATCGTCACGCGGATGAAGTTGATGCTGAAGACCGGTTGCAGCGAAATGGTCACCTGCACGATGCCCTTGATCTGCTCGTCGCGCGTCGCGGTCACGTCGAGCTTGTAGGCAACGAGCATCTCGTCATCGAGCATGCCCTGCAGGAAGCTGTTGATCGTCCCGCGCAAGGCTCCGCGCACGCGATCGTTGTTGAGCAGTCCGATGTACGGGCCGGCCGCCGACCGCACGCCGTACTTCGCGTAGTCGACGATGCGCCGTGTGGTGATTTCGCGGAACGGTCCGTCGTCGGTGGTCTGCCCGCGCAGCACGCGGATGCCGCGCGAGACTTCGAGCGCGGTGACGCGGTTTTGCACGAGCTCGGTCAACTGCGGGTCGCTGAAGTTGACCTCGACGTCCTGCACCGCGACCGCCTTGTTCGTGAGGCTGACGTGCGGCGGCAGGCCGGCGAGCATGCCGGCGATGACCGCCGCCGTGTAGGCACCGGGAAGCGTGATCGGATTGACGGCCTGGTCCTCGCTCGCCGAACTGGTGGCGCGGAAGCCGGGGGCGACGAAGACCACACGGTCGCTCGCGAGCGTGTTGCCGACCAGCTTGTCGATGTAGGCCGCGATGTCCGGCGAGGTCAGCGGCGTCGTGTTGGCTTTCGCGAAATCGCTGCCGACCACCGCAATGCGATCGCGCTTGAACACATCGGTCGATGCCTTCTGGCAATGCGCATCGAGCGTAGCCCCGACCTTGTCGGTTTGTCCCGCCGCGACGATGATATGTGCATCGACGTCGAGCAGCGGATCGAAGTTGTAGGTCGCATTGGCGGCGCCGTTCGCGCCGCCCTTGAACGGGACGTTTTGCGGCGCAGTCGGGCGCTGGCCCGCGTTGGCGGCAGCCGCTGCCGTCACAAGTGTCGAGGCCGTCTCCGGGTCCGCGATCGCGGCGACCAACGCGTTGCCGTCGGTGACGAGATAGGTCTCCTTCGTGAAGCCAAGCGCGATCGTGACCTTCGCGACCTGGGCCGGGTCGACCTGGTAGGTCGCGGTGACAATCGAATCCACTTCGGGCGTGTCGGCGAAAACAAGCGTGGTGCCGGTGAACTGCACTTGCGGCGGGTCCTGAGCCGCGGCCGGTGCGCCGGTGACCACCGCCGGCACGACGACGCTGCCGTCCACCTTGCGGATCGAGACGCGATTGCGGCCCGAGGCCTTCGTCGTGTGCGCAAGGTCGATCTTCTTCGCCGCCGCATCCGCCGCGAGGACCGTCTTGACCTCTTCGAGGACAAAGACGTCCGTCGCCTCCGGTGCCGTAACGCTGACACTCATGCCATTCGCCCAGGCACCCTCCGTTCTTGCGGCGAGATTGACGCATGCGCCGCCTGCAGACACGAGCGCCGCGGTCGCCGCGGCCGCGCCGGCGGCGGCGACGCGCATCGCGTAGACCGTGCTTGCACCGTTGGCGAACACCAGCTCGAGTGCGCGCACCAAGGTGAGCGAATTGGCCCGGCGCTTGGTCGGGTCGTTCGGATCCATGAAAGAGTCATACGACCCGAAGATCGAAATCGCGTCATTGTAGTTCGACAGCAAAATCGGCTTGTTGAGCGCGCCCTTCGACGCGGTCCCGACGACGCCGACATTGCCGACGGTCACTTGCCCCGGCGCGATCAGTCCCTCGGGACGAACCTCGATGTAGGTGCCCGGCAAGATCATGGCGGTCATGTGCTAGCCTCCTTGCGTATCGCACGCAGATAGACGACGGCGATTTGGTCGAGTTGCGGTCCGGCGTAGGTGAGCTCGAGCCGGTCGGCGACGCCCTCGAGCACGAGTGGCGCCGGAAGAACGAGGTGCGAGGGCACGTAAGTATCGGTAACGCTGTTCTGGTCGCGGTCGCCCATTGCGATCGGCGCACCGTCGGCGTCGAATTCCGCGAGCAGCGCTGCCAGCGAAGGGAAAGAGACGAAGACGTTGCGCTCTGGGTTCGAGGCGGCCGTCGTCTGCGCAAGGAATGTTGCGAGGTCGTTGGCATCGGCCGGCGCCGGCGCGCCGTCGAAGGTGCGCGTGATGGTGACGGCGCCCGTGGGCGGCGCGGCGGCGATGAACGTGAGCGCGGCAAGCTCAGTGAAGATCGCAGGCCCGCGCAGATTGAAAGGCGGCGCCGCGACGTCGTCCCAGCGTCCAAAGTCGGCCGTGGTCGACCAGGCCGCGGCGGTCGGTGTGTCCTGCGCGAGGATCGGAAGGATCAGACCCGCGGTGCTCTCTTCGTCCTCGTAGGTGAACTCGTAAAGCAGGTCGTAGTCGGCGAAGCGCCGCCACGCCGTCGCATTCTTGTCTTGCTCCGAGGGGACCGAGCCGTCGAACGAGAGCTTGAGAAACCCTTGTGCCGCCAGGTCGGCGCGCTTCTCGAAGATCGCGGTGTTCAGCGCCGTCACGACGTCATCGACCTCGGCTGCGGCGTTCCCCCACAGCGAGAAGCGCGCGACCGCCTTCAGCCGTGTCGCCTGACGTTCGATCGCGGCGATCGAACCTTGCGGCGAACTGCCGATGTAGTTGCCGATGCCGGCCGGCCGGATCTCGGCCTTTGCGACGGTCAGGCTCGGGCTGGGCAGCCCCATGATCGGCGCCGGCACGAACGGACTCAATGCCGTCAGCATGGTGTTCATCACGACACTCGGGGCGGGCTCGGGCACGCTCACCTCGCTCCGGTGCTGTGTGACGCTGCACTTCCGCGGATCGCCTCGATCAGGCTGTCCGGCGAAACTTCGCCGAGCGGTACCACGCGCGGCTGAAGCTCGTGCAGAAAGCCACGCCGGCCATCGGCGCTGATCGCGAGAATCTTCAGCCGTGGCCGCTTGCGCAGAAGGTCGCGGTAGTCCTCGTGACCGTCTCCAGCGGCTTTCCCGACCACGACAACGTCTGCGCGGGTGCGTATTGCCGTCTTTGTCAATTCATCGCGATGCGCGAGTTCGGCAATCACATCAATATCCTTGTGGGACGAGGTGATGTCCCTGATGATGTCGCGCATCATTCGCGGCATGTCCGCCAGCAGGACTCGGATCGGGAGCAATCCTCTTGTCCTTTCGACCCGCTGCCTTTGATCGAGTGCTTCGCGCGGTCATGCGCGCGAAGTTTTGCAGCGTGACGAAGCGGCGCCAACGGACCGAACGGCCGGATGATGATCCAGAGGAGCGCAGTCCGTGCCGTGCCGAAGGATCTAGACCGAATGGGAGGGGCGGATGGGCGGTTCGGTCTAGGCAAACGAGCCGGCCGGCGATGGCCGCGATACCAGTGGAAAGCCTGGCAAGCCCGGTGCTCGTGCAATACTTAAAGGATACCGAACGCCCGAATGACTAGTGGTCCGATTCTAACATTCGCATCCCTGTGCGGCGGGCTCTCTTGCGAATGTTAGAATCAAAGGGACACTAGCAACTCTATGATTCTAGTGCCCCTTTGAACCCGAAGTTCGCAACCGACCTTGCAGCACGATGCGTGCGAACTTCGGGTTCGGGGCACTAGTGGAGCTTTGGATTTGACATTCGCTTCGCGAGCCCGCGGCTGGGTAGGTAGCGAATGTCAAATCCGCTCCACTAGCCCATGCGCCCGCGCATCGATCGCTGAATACCGGGGATCGATGGGAGATTGCCACGCCTTCAGAAGCGCGGGGAACCGTGCCGCCGCCTCGCCGCGCCGCCGCACCTGGAGCTTTTCCAGGATATTGTGAACGTGGTTCTTGACGGTCGCGCCGCTGATCCGAACTTCACGCGCGATCTCCTTGTTCGACATTCCTTGTGCCAGCAACGCGAGAATTTCCCGCTCTCGCTGTGTCAGGGCCGCTTGCGTCAGGGCCGCTTGTGTCAGGGCCGCTTGCGTCAGGGCCGCCGGGTTTTCAGGAGAATGACGTGCGGCTGCATCGGCAAGATGCCGAAACAGGAAGCCGGCTACGCGCGGGGTGCAATACAACTCGTCGCACATGGCGTGGCCGATGGCCGCCATCAGGTCGGCCTCCGACCCGTCGCACGGAACGTAGCCGGCAAAGCCTGCCTCGGCGCAAGCAAGGACATCCTGTTCGATCTCACTAACGGCAAAGGCGATGATCTTCGCGGCCGGGAGCCGCGCGTGCAGCAATCTGGCCAGTTCGAAGCTGTTCGGACCGCCAACGTCCAGGATGACAATATCGGGCCTCGCATCGACGGCCCGCATGACAGCGTCGGCCGAGCCGCCCGCTGCTCCCACGACCGCGATGCCCGCCTGACGCGACAGGCTCAAGACCAATCCCCCGCGATAGAGCCGGACGTCGCTGAAAATGAAAACGCGCGGCTTTAGGGCGGTGATACGAGTGTGAACGTCGCTATTCGACGACAACGCCGGATTGTTCAAATTTGTTTCGCTGCCTCGTACTCTCGGCATATGAAACTCACCTCAATCCAGAATATGAAAAGCATCTTTCCGAATACGCGAGGGACCAATCAAATTGAGTATCTGCACCTAAGTTGAACGGAAGTTTCCACCGACTCCCGTTCGGGTTTCCGAGTCTCCTGTGTGATCAGGGCTCCGGGACAAAGTTTACAGTCCCACAACGCCTGGTTCGGCAAGCCTCACCAATCAGCTTTAGTACCGCCAATCCAGCTTTATTAGAGGAGATTTCGTGTCATTGCAATCTTAGCTTGCCCGGCTGCGCTGCCGTCCTCGGGTTGGCGGCTATCTCGCGGCGTACCGGCATGCGCCTTCGGACCGCGATCGTGCGGTCCTTGACCTTGAAATCCCGGCGGTCGTGCTTGAGGGGATTGCAGGCTCTTGGTGCCACCGCGGCCGGATCTCGAGCGGCAGAGCAGGCGGGTCGGTAGCCTGCGCTCACTCCGAAGTGAGAGGTCCAATAAAATCAGAATAAGATCTTGGAGGTAAATATTCGCAAGAGCGCAATTTTCTGAGGCTCAGCACGCGATCAGGGGAGTCCCGCCGGCTTCAGAACCCGGTTATGCTTTTTCGGCGGCCGCATCGGGCCACCGCAAAGCCCGCGCGGAGCGGGTTCATCCTCGCCCTTCCAGCACCTTGTCGATTTGCGCGGCGCTCGGCGTCACATGGTAGAAGCGCTGGTAGAAGTCGGCGGTGAGCGCGCGGATGTCCTCCGGGAACAGCTCCGGATAGAGAATCTTTGCGAGCCACCATAGGCCGATCAGCCGATTGACCGACGGCGGAAAGTCGACCCAGCCGAACGGCAGCTTGGGCGAGAGATGCACGCGCCCCGCGCGCACGGCTGAAACCGGCGCCCACACCGGATCGCTGCGCACCGTGCCGGCGAAATCCATGTCGATGGTGATGATCACATCCGGATTCCACAGCAGCACCTGCTCGATCGAGACCCGCGCCATGCCGCCCTGGCTGCTACCCGCCACGTTGCGTGCCAGCAATTCGATCGTCTCGACATTGATCGAGCCGCCGAGCCCGGTTTCGAGCCCGCGCGGCCCGCGCGCGTAATAGACCGCCGGGCGCTTGTCGGGCGGAATGTTCGCGATGCGCCCCGTGATAGTCGCAATGGTTCGCTCGGTGTAGTCGGCGAGGGCATCACCCTCTTGCCGCTTGCCGGTCAGTTGCCCGAGCGTGCGGTAGGTCGCCGCGATGCCGCCGAAGCGGCCGTCGAGCAGCGCGTACGGAATGCCGGTCTGCTCCTGCACGCGGTCGGCGAGCGACACGTAGGTCGCGTCGGTCGAGCCGATGTCCACGATCAGGTCGGGCTTCAACGCGAGCACGGCTTCGAGGTTCGCGGTGTTGCCGCGGCCGGTAATGCGGCCGATCTCAGGCCGCGCACCGACATCGGGCAAGAGATACTCGCGTTCCTCCGGCCGGTTCGCGCGCGGCCAGCCGAGCAGCAGGTCCGGCGCCATGGTGTAGAGCGTGATCGCGGCAGGCGGTCCGGCCGGAAACACACGGATGACCTGATCCTGGATCTTCACCGCGCGGCCGGCCGAGTCCGACACCGTGCCGGCCGCGCGCGCGGGCGTTGCCAGCGCGGCCAGCAATCCGCTCGTGACGGTGCGGCGGTCGATCATTCTGTCCCCAGCCGTCCGCGTCATGCCCCGCGAAAGCGGGGCACCCAGTAAACGCGGTCCACGCGAGTAGCCCATGTCGATTCGTCACGCAGTCTTCGGTGTCTACTGGGTCGCCCGCTTCCGCGGGCGATGACGGCGCAGCTACGCCCCCGGCACGGTCGCGTTCGGAAAGAACAACTGCTGTCCGTTGATCTTGTAGCCGGCGATCGACTTCTGCCCGTCGGCCGACACGATCCAGTCGATGAACTGCTGGCCGAGATCCTTCTTCACGTGCGCGTGCTTGGCCGGATTCACCAGGATCACGCCATACTGGTTGAACAGCCGATTGTCGCCTTCGACAAGAATGTCGAGCTCGCCGCGGTTCTTGAACGACAGCCACGTGCCGCGGTCGGCGAGCGTGTAGCCGTTCATCGACGACGACGTGTTGAGCGCCGCGCCCATGCCCTGGCCGATCTCGCGGTACCATGGACCCTTGTCTTCACCCGCGACATCGAGGCCCGCCGCCTTCCACAGCGCAAGCTCGGCCGCATGCGTGCCCGACTTGTCGCCGCGCGAGACGAACGGCGCTTGCTTCAACTTGATCGCCTTCAGCGCCGTCTCGATGTCCTTGCCCTTCACGCCGGCCGGGTCGCTCTTCGGGCCGACCAGGATGAAATCGTTGTACATCACGGCATTGCGCTTCACGCCAAAGCCCTCGGCGACGAATTTCTCTTCCTGCGGTTTCGCGTGCACGAATACGACGTCGGCGTCGCCGCGCCGCCCGGTGTCGAGCGCCTGTCCGGTTCCCTGCGAGATCACCTTCACGTCGATGCCGGTCTTCGCTTTGAACGCCGGGAGGATGTGTCCGAACAAGCCGGAGTCCTGCGTCGACGTGGTCGAGGCGACAACGATCGATTTGTCTTGTCCGAAGGCGGGCACGCTCAGCGCAGCGGACAGCGCAAGCGTCAGCAGAATCCGGCGGTTCATTTTTCTCTCCTTGTCAGATCACCAGCTCGCCGCGAAGGAAGGCGGCGGCTTCCCTGGTTGCGGGTCCATTGAAGAACTGTGCCGCCTCGGCGCGCTCGATCAGCCGCCCGCGCACCAGAAACACGACGTCGCCGGCCAGCCGCCGCGCCTGCCCGATGTCGTGCGTCGCCATCACGATCTTCACCCCGGAGGCCGCGACGGCGCGGATGATGTCTTCGACGGACTTCGTCGCGGCAGGATCGAGGCTTGCAGTCGGCTCATCGAGAAACAGGATTTCAGGATCACGCGCCAGCGCGCGCGCCAGCGCGAGG
>JBAVXH010000084.1:0-7265 GCA_049698215.1 Xanthobacteraceae bacterium
GGTCAGCGCGCCGCCGATGCGGTCGCCCAATCGCCGCGCGCGCGCCTCCTCGTCGTCCCCCGCCGCATACACATACTCGTTGATGAAGCACTGGCGCGCCAGCGCGCAGGCCGTGTCGAGCAGCTCATCCTCGATTTCGCGGGTCGGCGTGCCTTCGGCGATCTCGAGCAGTGCGAAGCGGCAGGCCGCGAGAAACTTTTCGAGCGCGGGATCGTGCACGACCATGCTCTGCATGAGCGCCCGCAGCAGTGGATCGCGTAACGCCACAAGCTCTTGTCGCCCAAGCTCGGTTGCGGGCAGCCGCGCCGGCCAGGCTTCTGCGGCGCGGTCGATCAGCGGCCGCACGGGACTATGGCGGATCAGCGCGATCGCGGTCGGCGAGAAGGAAACCGGCCCGCTCCAGCCTTCCAACAGCGCGCGCGTCAGCGTGCGGCGCAGCGGTTCGTTGTCGTGGTTGAGCAGGAACCCCGATACGAGACGCGCTAACAGCTCCCTGTTCGCGGGGGTTTCACGCGCCTCGATGCTGCGTATGACGACCGCAATCGCATCGCCGATCTGCCCGCGGTTGGCATGCGACATCGCGAGGTTGAGGTAGGCGTCGATGAGCAGCGGCTGCAGCGCGATCGCGCGCGCGTAATGCGGCATCGCCTCCGCATCGCGGCCGGCCTTCGCAAGCGAGAGGCCGAGGCTGTTATGCGCGAGTGGCGACTGTGGCTGCAGTTGCACGGCGGCGCGCAGTTGCGCGATCGAGTCGTGGTATCGACCCTCTTCGCGCAGCGCATTGCCGAGGTTGAGCCGCGCCTGCGCGAAATTCGGATTGAGCGCGATTGCGCGCACCCAGTGGCGGATCGCCTCCGCGCGCCGGCCGAGTGCCCAAAGCGCAAGGCCGATGTTGTAATGAGAATCGGGAGTCTTGCCATCGAGCGCGATGGCGCGCCCGATCAGATCCACCGCATCCTCGTTGCGCCCGGCTGCATGGGCGAGCGCGCCGCGCAGATGCAGGGCATGCGCATTCTGCGGCTCGGCCGCGAGCACCTCCGCGTAGAGCCGGTCCGCTTCGGCGAACTCCCCCGCCTGGTAATGCTGGAAGGCGGCCGCCAAGACGTCAGGAGAGCTTGTCATGCGGAACGTTGCTCGGAAGGAGCGGCCTCCGCCTCGGCGACTTGGCGCGGGCGCCAGATCGCGCTGTGGCCGATCTCGGCCACGGCACGCACGCCGTCCGCCACCACGAGCGCGTCGAACGCCACGATGGCGTGGCCCTTGTTCATCGTATTGGACGTGATGCGCGCGCGTAGCGCCAGCTCCTCGCCGGCGCGCGCAGCCGCATGAAAGCGGATTGTGCTGCCGACGTGAATCCACGGACCGAGCACCACGTTCTGCAGCAGCGCAAAGTTCGCAAGCCGCAGCATCTGCCCCGGATGCACCAGGCCTTCGGCGCGATAGAGCGGTTCGGTCTCGCGGATCTCGTCGAGATAGGCGGACAGCATCGCGCGATCGGCGACGAATGGCGCGATGCCTAGCGCACGCCCCACGCCAAGCGACTCCTCGCTCGCCTTCGGCCGCTCCGCCGGAGGCACACCGGCCGGCAGTGAATCGATCGCAGGCGCTTCCCGCGGCGCCGGCATCGCGGCGTGTCCGGTGGCGCAGCGCTCCTCGCCGCTCTCGACCAGCAGCGCGAGGCCATCGCCGTCGCTCTCTGCCGTCACCCGCACCATCTCGCCATCGTACACGGGCTTGAGAAACCGGCAGTCCGCCACGCCGCGTTCCAGAAATGCGCGGCCCCAGCGCGCGACCGGCAGATGCGTCATATAGGCGAACACCGCGACGCCGGGCACCAGCGCGCCCCGAAAGCCGAAGCGCTGCGCGACCGTGTCGTCGTGGATCTTGTTCTCCGAGGCGGCTGCGCCGTTGTGGGCGCGGACCTCGTAGGCGGCGGGCAATGGCGCTGTCATGATGTTCAGAGCCTCGCCGCCGCTTCGTCCACGGCCTTCTGCCGCTCAGCCTGACGCTTCGCGGAAGCGGCGCGCACTTGCTCGATCAGCGCCGCGCTCGCCTTCTCGGGCGAGCCTGAGTCGAAGGGCGGACGCGGTTCGTATTCGATGCCAAGCTGGATCGCCTGCGCCACAGGCGCGCCGAAGGCCTCCGCGGCGATCGCGAGCGCGAGATCGATTCCTGCCGTGACGCCGCCGCCGGTGATCACATTGCCATCGACCACGACGCGCTCCGCCGTCGGCGTCGCGCCGAACGCGGAGAGCATCTCGCGGCTCATCCAGTGCGTTGCGGCACGCTTGCCCTTGAGCAGTCCCGCCGCGCCGAGCACCAGCGCGCCGGTACACACGCTCGTCACGTAACGCGCGCCGCTCGCTTGGCGGCGGATGAAGTCGAGCGTCTCGGCATCGTTGAGCAACGCGTTCATGCCCGCGCCGCCCGGCACGCAGATCAGATCGAGCTGCGGGCATTCGGCAAACGTCAGGGTCGGCGTGAGCTGCATCCCGCCGCCCGCCGTCACCGGCTGGCGCGATTTCCAGACGAGATGCACCCGCGCATCGGGAAACTTGATGAACACCTCGTACGGCCCGGTCATGTCGAGCTGCGTGATGTCCGGGAAGACGAGAAGACCGATGTGGAAGGGCATTGGAGGTCTCGCGCGGTATGCGGCTATCTTAGAGGTCTCTCCGCTGCGGTCGAATCAGAATTGCCGGGCGCCCTTCTTGCTCCGCGCCCGCCCGGGAGCGAAGGATGGGGCGGGGCGGCCGCCTGGCGCGTCCACCCCGCAGCACAAGGAGACCGGCCATGACAACGGACCGCTACCACAAGCTCCGGCTCGCCAACCACGTGCTGCATCCCGAAACGCTGATGCTCGGCTACGGCTACGACCCGCTGCTCTCGGAGGGAGCGGTGAAGCCGCCGGTGTTCCTCACCTCGACCTTCGTGTTCCGCTCGGCCGAGGAGGGGCGCGACTTCTTCGACTATACGGCGGGACGCCGCGAGCCGCCGCAGGGCGAGGGTCGCGGGCTCGTCTATTCGCGCTTCAACCATCCGAACAGCGAGATCGTGGAGGATCGCCTTGCCGCCTACGAGGGCGCGGAAGCCTGCACCCTGTTCTCCTCCGGCATGTCGGCGATCGCCACCACCATCTTCACCTTCACGCGGCCGGGCGACGTGATCCTGCACTCGCAGCCGCTCTATGGCGGCACCGAGACGCTGATCGCGCGCACCCTGACGGCCTATCAGGTGCAGGCGGTCGGCTTTGCGGACGGGGTCGACGAGGCGACGATCCGCGAGGCGGCGGAGGCGTCCGCCGCAAAAGGCCGCGTCGCGCTGATCATGATCGAGACGCCGTCGAACCCGCTCAACACCATGGTTGACATTAAGCTGGTGCGCCGCATCGCCGACGAACTCGCCACGCGGCAGAAGCATCGCCCGATCATCGTCTGCGACAACACGCTGCTCGGGCCGGTCTTCCAGCGCCCGCTCCCGTTCGGCGCCGACGTGTCGGTCTATTCGCTCACCAAATATGTCGGCGGCCACTCGGACCTGATCGCCGGCGCGGCGCTCGGCACGCACGAGATCATGCGGCCGATCCGGCTGCTGCGCGGCGCCATCGGCACGCAGCTCGACCCGCATTCGAGTTGGATGATTTCCCGCTCGCTCGAAACGCTCAGCGTACGCATGGAGCGTGGCAACGAGAATGCGCGCGTCGTGGCCGAATTCCTGCGCGATCATCCGCGCGTCGCGACGGTGCACTATCTGCCGTTCCTGCCGGCGGAGTCCCCGCAGCGGCGCGTATTCGCGGCGCAATGCACCGGCGCGGGCTCGACCTTCTCGTTCGACATCAAGGGCGGTTTGGTGGAGGCCTTCGCGTGCCTGAACAAGCTGCAGATCGTCAAGCTTGCGGTGAGCCTCGGCGGTACGGAGTCGCTCGCCTGCCACCCCGGTTCAACGACGCATTCGGGCGTCCCCGCCGACCTGCGCGCGCGCATCGGGGTGAGCGATGCGACGATCCGGTTGTCGATCGGGATCGAGCATGCGGACGATCTGGTGGCGGATCTCGCGCAGGCGCTGGTGGCGGGGTGACCCTAATCCTTTCCCTTTTTGCGCAGGGATTCCGCAATGACGACGAGCGCATACTTCGTGCTCCGCGATGGAATATCCGCATAGGATCGCATCAGCCGCATGGCACCTTTGGTTTGGATCAGGGCGATGCCAGCATTTTCGACGTCGTGTTTCTTCGTACGCGCACTCATGCCGCTATAGAAAAACGTCACCGGAACATTGAGCAGGTCGGCAATTCTTTGCAGCCGGCCGGCCGAGACGCGGTTTGCCCCCTTCTCGTACTTCTGCACTTGCTGGAAGGTGAGGCCGATGCCCTCGGCGAGCCCCGATTGGGACAGACCGCGCTGCAATCGCAATGCGCGAATCTTGCGTCCGATCTCGACGTCCTCTGCGCCGGCACGGCGCTTTCTGCTTGGGTGGGTTGGGTCACTGGTCAAGATCGTCGCCCTCTGACTTTGCGCCGGTAACCCACGAGAATCTTGTCCCCGCGACGCACGACCTCCGGCAGACGCCATGCGCAGTACAATTCTAGATAGGCCTGCATCGGAGGTGTTGTGCTGATTTTTAGAGGGCCGCTGCGTGCCGGCGGCGCGTTCCGCCTCTGCGGTGCACAGGCATTTTCCTGCGGATTTCAGGGCGCAATCGCGCAGCTTTGCTGGTCAACGACCTTAGGTCTCTCGGGCTCGGCGGCGCGAGACCAGTTCAACGTGTACGTTGAACGGCGGCAAGCTTTACGGACTTCTCGATGCTGTAGCGATTCTGTTTAGTAAAACACTACCTGTCGTAGTGTGGGAGGTTGGCGATGGAACATGACGTGCGGGGAATCGCCCCTGGCCACAATCAGATCCGCACCGAGATCGTAACGACCTACGAGCAGCTGCTGCATGCTTACGCGGTGCGGAGCATCTGCTTCATAGAAGAGAATGGCATGAAAGCGCAGCAGATGTTCGATGGAAACGATTATCAAGCCACCCATGTGATCGTGTACTCCGGCGACGAACCGATTGGGACCCTACGCATTCGATGGTTCAAGGATTTCGCCAAATTCGAACGTACTGCTTTTCGCAAGGCCTATCGCGATCCTCGCGTTCTGAAGGCAGCTGCGGATTTCTCGTTCGATCACGTCGCGCGTAAAGGCTACGACAAGATCATCACCCACGCCCTGCCGAAATATGCGCGCCTGTGGAGGATGCTCTTCGGATTCAAGAGTGCCGACGGCAAGAAACCGGTTTATTTCGAGGGCATCGACGAGCCGTGCATCGAACTCGTCAAGGAACTCACACCCCCGCTCAACGCAATCTCGGAGCACACGGACGCGACCGTTCTGTTCCGGACGGAGGGATACTGGGACGCACCATCCGAGTTCGAGATGGTCACGCCTCAAAACTGAAGTGAAGCCGAGGACCTCTCGGTCGGCACAGTCAAACGTATCGGAATTTCGCAGCGAGCATCTCGTGGACTTCTATCGATCGTATCTGAAGCAGGTGGTTTCGATCCACCAGGCAATGTTCGCGAAGCTCTTGTTTGAGGAGGAGTCGGCCGTGGGTCCAGAGCTGGCCGAATTGTTTCAGGATGTCGGGCGTACCTATTTGCAAATTTCAAGACGAATCAACGAGAACTGCTCGTCCTACCGTTCTCTTCAAGATTGAACATCCGTCTCATCCCGGCGTCATATTCACTCGGTGGATTGTTCAATCTGAATTCGTTGCTGAACCACGGGTTATTGCCGAAAACGTCGCTGAGCCAGTCGAATACGAGACGAACCGGGCGGGCGTTCAGGCGCTCGGTGAGGGCGACCAGAAAAAGGGGAATCGAAATCCTCAGGCCGATTTCCAAGGGCACCGCAGACGGCTCGACAACGGCGTAGCTGCCCAGCAAGCCAATTCCGTGCCCTGTCTTTACTAGCATGCCGTAGGCAAACGAATTGTCGCAGTAATGTGCGATGCGCCCACGCGCCACCGCCTGCTGCCAGCTATCCCACAGCCCGGTCTTGGCGAGATAGTACTCCGATTGGATAAAGAGGTGCTGTTCCAGGTTGTCGCGCGTCGGCAGGCCGTGGTTCTCGATATAGTCCTTAGCGACGATCGGGATGAAATGAAGCTGGCCGAGTTTCCTGAATTGAATGTCGGATGATAGGTTTGGAACAAGTCCGATCAACATATCCGTTTGGTTCTCTCGCAAGCTGACGAGGTTGAGCGGGTTTCTCAGATGCAGTTGAATTCTCGGATACTGAGCGGAGAACTGCAGCAGCGAGGGCGCGGCAAACAGCGCGTTCAATCCATCGGTGATGCTGACGCGCACGATGCCTTCTGCTTCGCTGGTCTCCGCCCGCAAATCGCTGGTGATCGAATAGAGCGTATGATCGAGCCGGGCGAGCGCCTTGGCGAGCGCCTCGCCCTTCTGGGTCAGTTTCACCCCGCGCGGCGTCGAGATGAACAGCTGCGACCCGACGATGTCCTGCAGGCGCTTGACCTGCCGGCTCACCGTGGGCTGGCTGGTGTTGAGGATCTCGGCGGCGCGGTTGAATGACTTGGTCTTGGCGACGGCAAGAAAGACGCGCAGTTCGCCCCAGAACTGTCCGCTCAGGAGCGTCTCGTCATCGAGCGGGCTCCTGTTGAACGACTGTTGTTCCTCGAACGGACGCATGTCTTCCCCAGGTGGGTCTATGCGCGCACGCGTACAGCTTAGCCGTGTCGTTGGAAGGAAGTCCATTCAGACGTGGAAGATCGGGATTCCGAGGCCTCAATAAATCGTCTGCCTCAACCGCTCCGGATACGCCCGGTCGTACTCCTCCCCGCCTTCCTTGCCCTGCGTGATCGCGGCCAAAATCGTGCCGTTGCTCGGCAGGCTGGCGCGGTCGACCTTTGTGTCCGCCTCCCACAGTTTCGAGCGGATGATCGCCTTGGAGCACTGGAAGTAGACGCGCTCGACCGAAACGACGATCACCGCGCGCGGGGTCTTGCCGGCGAACACGAAGCCCTCGAGAAGCGCCGGGTCGGTCGAGATGCTCGCGCGGCCGATGATGCGGAACGTCTCGCCGACGCCCGGAATGAGGAACAGCAGCGACACGCGCGGGTCGCGCACGATGTTGCGCAGGCTGTCGATGCGGTTGTTGCCGCGACGGTCTGGCACGGCGATGGTGTTTTCGTCGATCACGCGCACGAAGCCCTTGGGATCACCGCGCGGCGAGCAGTCGAGCCCACAGGGGC
>JBAVXH010000085.1:0-9756 GCA_049698215.1 Xanthobacteraceae bacterium
ACCCAGTAGACACTGGAGGTGCGATCGGGAAAGCCGAGAGATCGGTGTGTACGACGGAGGTCGGTGGAACGACATCGCATATCGCAGGAAGCAAGTGTCCGCGCCGCGGGCTCCTCTTTCCCTCGCCCCGCGAAGCGGGGAGAGGGTGGCGAAGTGCGCAGCACTGAGCCGGGTGAGGGGCAATTGCCAATTCCGACTCCCCCTCACCCGGATCGCTTCGCGATCCGACCTCTCCCCGCAAGCGGGGAAAGGGAGGCGACGCCTACCGCTTCTTCTTCCTCAACCGCACGCCCGGCGCATCGCCGTTGATGAACTCGACACCTGCCGCCTCAAGCGCGCGCACCACCGCCGCGATGGTCGGCTCGTGCTTCGCCTGATCGGCCTCGATCTTGGTGATGGTGTTGCGATGCACGCCGGCCTTCTCGGCGAGGTCGCGCACCGTCCACTTCAACAAGCCGCGCGCACCGCGCACGTGTGCACTTGTCACTTTAATGTGCATATGTCATAAGTGCATTTGTCACTTCAAATTCCTGAGTATCACATCGACGGAGAAACACCATGCCGCGCGGCAAACGCGGGCGTCGGCGCACGCGCGCGCCAAAGCGAGCAGCGCAGCGGCTCGCTGAGATGAGATCGCTGCTGCTCGACATCGAGGCGCCGCTTCGCGACGCAATGCACTACGTGCAGGCGATGCACTTCATCGGCAGCGGCCTCGTCGCCGAAGACGATGACGCCGGCGAGCCAGTCGCTGCCGTCGCACACGCCGCGGCGGAACGGCTAGAGACGGTGAAGGAGATTTGGAGCAGGATTCACGAAAGGGGGCGGATGACGAGCACGGCCCGGTCGAGTCGGCGTGCCTAACGGGCGCGACCGGTTGCTCTAGACAACCAAAGGCTTCGGCCTGACTATCTCCGCGCTACTAAGCGTCACGCAGTGATGGGGCTGAGCTGGTGGTGGATCTCCCAAAACCAAGAGGTGTCGGGCACGGGTTTGGAGATATGTCGCGAGAGGCGGCGGTGGTCATCGCCGCTCGCTCGGCGCTGCGTTCTGCGCCAGCGCTTGCATCGGTACTCGGCGCTGTACGTGGTGGGCTAAAGGAACTGGGACCAAGCATTATTCTGCCGCTGCTTCGTGGAATGGCTGTGTTGTGGGTTAGAGCCAAATATCCAGATCAGATAGCGGACTTGCGCGCAGCTTTCCGTGCAGCGGCCAGCGCTTGTGAATCGGCCCGTGCTGCGGGTTCGTTTGCTGCCGACGCCATTCATGCGGCCATTGCCGGAGCCGCACATGCAATCGACGCTGGCACGTCAGCCTCCGACCGTACTTCCACCGTTGAAGTTAGGGGCTTGACTGATCCAGCGGTCTGGGCTGATGCAGCAATGCTCGAACGCGGACTGAGTCCTCTAGCACTCACTGATCGACCTCTTTGGCCTGCCGACGGAGTGCCAAAATGGACGGGCGATGCTTGGCGACAGCTTGCGATGGTCCTGCTACGAGCCAACGAGGATTGGGAGGTTTGGACCGAATGGTACGAGGCGCGCCTTGCAGGCCACCCGGCTATCGAGGCGCTCGAAGTCGCGCGCGTGATGATCGCGGAAGAGGTCTGGAAGCAGGGCCCGAAAGTAGTGAACGCCGAGATCAGACGGCTGATCGAGAAGCACAAGAGGGACGAAGAGCGGGAAATCTTTGAATTTGCATTCTCCGAGCCGACCTCCGAATGGGACTTCTTCCTCAGCTACAGCAACGCGGACGAGCCATTGGCGCGGTGGATTTCTGCATTTCTAGTCACTGCTGGCTTGCGTGTGTTCGCTCAATTCAACGAAATACCGCCGGGCAGCAACTTTGTGCGCGAAATGCAGCGCGGGCTCGAACGATCTTCGCGCTTCATCGCGATCCAATCACCGGACTATGTGAAATCCGATCACTGCCAAGCGGAGTGGTCCGCTGCCTATGCGAGCGATCCCGGCGGTCAGGCGCGCAAGCTCATTCAGCTGCTGGTGCGTCCTGCAGACCTGCCGCCGCTTGCCAAGCAGATCGTCTACAAATCGCTTATTGGCCTATCGCCCAAGGATGCGGCCGTAGCAATACTGCAAGCCGTCGGTCACAAAGGTCCGATCCCCAAAGCGCTACCCGGCTGGCCCGGCGGCGGTGCCATCGAAAGCATCGAGGCGGCGACTGGCGGCCTTTACAACGTCGCACCGGATACGACTGGAGTGCTGGAGCGTCAGCCAAGCGCGATCAATCAGGAAGGCGAGGGCGGCTTCACGCCTGAGCAGCTTTTCAACGATCTTGCCCGCGAGGTAGGCGAATTCTCGGACCATACAAGAAAGCAGCGGGACAATTTCGGCTATGGCGAGCGCCTCAAGGATCGCGCTGAGAGACTGAGGGCAACTACTGCCTGCGGCTTCTCGGCTTGCGACCCGCTCGCGCTACACAAGCAACTCGTCTGGGTGCTTCGGGCCATACGACTTGACCGCAAAGACGGCGCGCTTCCCGCGAACGACGAAATCGAAATGTATGAGGCCGATCTGTTCGGTTATTACAACCGGCTTGCACATATCTTTCCGCAGTTGAAGGTCTATCGCGAGATGGATGCGCGCCAGCGCTTCACGTCGCCGGAGCCAGAGGTCGAACATGCCATCAACATCGTCTATGGTTCGCTCGGAAACCCGAGCATCGCGGCTGGCGTGCTGTCGCCAAATCTCTCGGATGAATTGAAAGAGGCGGGTGAGGACATCGTCAAGGCCAAGCAACTCGATGAAAGCAAGTCATCCGAAGACACACGCGACGTCACGGTCGAGAGCCACACCAACGCCGCGACCCGCAGCCTTGCCGTGTGGAACTGGCTCGCCAATGCGCCCGACAAGTTCGCCAAGTCAGGAAAAAAGGTCGAAGACGTACACAAGACCATCGAGAGCTACGAAAAGCTCTACGGCAAGCTTTCGCCGCAGATGCAGACCTATCTCGGCTATCTCCTGAAATGGTTCTTCTGATTCCGTCCCCGCCCCCCGCGACATCCCGCCGCATAAATTCCTACTTGCCTCCCACCTCATGTTCATGTTATGTTCTCATCCTCTGTCCATGAGGGGCGCTTTCTAGGGGTGCCTTGCAGGCGGGACAGGGGCGGCCCCGCTCGCAGTCTCACACGCTGCGCCCGGGCGGGCCCGGGAGCTCCACTCGGGGATAAGACAGATCCCCCGCCAGGAGCTGGCTGACCCTTGAGAGGCAACTCTCAAGCGAGAAAGCGTGGCCCGGGTCCGAGAAAAGCCGCAGCGGAGCGCCGGAAGGCGCGCCTTCCCCTTCGGGGGAGGGCCGGCATGCCTTCGCACGGCGTGCCATGGGCGGTTCGCACCCGCCCGGAGGGCTCGCAACCCTCCGCGTTTTCCGGCGCTTCGCTTCCCCTCGCCCGCTCGGCGAGGAGGCGAACCGGAAATGCCGATGAGCTCGGCCCGCGTCAGGCGCGCCGGCAAGAGAGTCATTGCCATGATCGCGAACACGCCACGCGCCGCCACCCCCGCTCCCCTTGCGCCATCCGCAACCGCAACGCCGCGGGCAATCCAGTACAGCGTTGCGGAACGCCGTCACGTCTGCCGCATGCTGCAGCTCTATCGTTTCTGTTCGCTCGCGCGCTGCCGCAGGATGCGCGGCTGCCATGGCGAGCCGCAGCGATGTCTCGCCACGCACGGCGCGGCCGTGCCGCACGAGGCGTGCGTCGTTGCCGAGGCGGTGCTCGTCGCGGCGCGCTACAACTGCGTGCGCGCAGGCACGGGCGACCAATGGCTGAAGGAAACGTATCGGCGCGAACGGGCCGTGTTCAACGCCTTTATCGCCGCGCTCGAATCACGCGATCTGCGCAAGAAGGGATACGCGTTGCTGGCACGATTTCGCCGCAGCCGTAAACGCGCGCTTAACGCCCGATGAAGGAACTCTTACGCGACGCGCAACGCGTTAACACTCGCGCGCCTCGCGTTAACCTGTGCCGATCGCTTTCGTGTCGCGCGCGCAACAATCGCGCAAGGGTCCACCAAATCCATCAACGAAAAATCAGGGTTAAGTTTTAACGTTAAGCGGCGCTTAAAGATTAGCTGCGACTCTCGCGCCATCGTTTCTGTGTCGGGCCGTCCTTCGGTCCACCTGGTTCTAGAGGATGGAGTCATGCGCAGTCTCAAGGTTGCTTTGTTTGCCGGCGCCGCGCTCGCGGCGGCGTTCACCTCGGCCAACGCCGCCGATCTTCCGCCGATCATGGGGCCGCAGCCGATTCAGCCGATGCCCATCGCGGTCGTGGAGACGGGGGGCTGGTACCTGCGCGGCGATATCGGCGTCGGCGCGCAGAACTTCAAGGATTTCGACCATCACCAGACCAACTCGGCCTTCGTGTGGCCGGCAAGCTGGCGCATCGATCAGCGCGAGATGGGCGATGCCTTCTTCTTCGGCGGCGGTTTCGGCTATCAGTGGAATTCGTGGCTGCGCTTCGATGCCACCGCCGAATACCGCAGCAAGAGCAAGCTCAAGGTGATCGGCAGCTATACCGAGTTCTGCCCCACCGGCCGCTGCTTCGACGTCTATGACGCAAACCACTCGGCCACCGTGCTGATGGCGAACGCCTACATCGATCTCGGCACCTGGATGTGCCTCACGCCGTTCATCGGCGCGGGCGCGGGCTATGCGCGCCATTCGTTCAGCGGCTTCACCGATGTAGGGTTCATCTCCGACGGCACCACCGGCTTCGGCCATGCGGCGAACAACGACTTTGCCGAGTGGAAGTTCGCCTGGGCGGTCCACGCCGGCGTCGCCTACAACGTCTCGAACAACTTCAAGGTCGAGCTCGCCTATCGCTACCTGAACTTCGGCAACGTCAACACCTCCGTCATCGACTGCGCCAACCAGGGGTGCTCGACCGGCGGCGGGCCGCGCGCCTTCTACACGCTGCGCGAGTTCGACTCGCATGACATCAAGCTCGGCATGCGCTGGATGCTCACGCCCGATGTGATGCCGCAGCCGATGTATCAGCCGCCGCTGATCCGCAAAGGCTGATCCGCTCCAACAGACGATCCGGACGGCGCGGGCATCCCCCGCGCCGTCTTCGTTTTGAAAGTGGCGCGAGAGGCGAGCTAACCCAACATTAAGGTTAATGCCTGATGATCGCCGTAAGAGTTCAATCGTACTGTGGGGTCGAAGTCATGCGGCGTTGGTTGCTTTGCGGTGTTGCGGTCATCGGAATGGGGCTTGAGGCGAGCGCAGCCGACATGCCGGATTTCCTGCGCGGCTCGAGCCCGGTGATCTCCATGCCCAGCGGTCCGCGCTGGGACGGCTTCTATGTCGGCGGCCATGTCGGCTGGAGCGTGCCGGGCGTCGACTTCACCAACAATACGAGCGCGCTTGAAACCGTGGTGCGCTTGGGTGGCGCGACGAGCGTCACCTCCTCCCCGCTTGGCAACAACGATTCCAGCGCCACGCATTTCGGCGCCTTCGCGGGTTACCAGCAGCAGTGGGACGGCGCGGTGGTCGGCATCGAAGGCACCTACAACTGGCTCGACAAATCGGTGACCGCAAGCAACGCGATGAGCGGAGGCTTTGGTGCGGGGAATACCGCCCTGGTCTATTCGGCGGCCGGCTCCACCGAGGCGCACATCATCGATTACGGCACCATTCGCATCAAGGGCGGTTGGGCTGCGAGCAGCTTCTTTATGCCCTATGCGACCTTCGGCGTTGCGTTCGGCCGCATGGACATCACGCGCGCCGCGGCGATCACGCCGATGGCCAGCGCGACGACGCCAATCGGTACGTTCGTGCCGGCGCCGTTCACGGTCAGCGAGACCTTGAAAAACCAGTTCGGGTATGGCCTTGCGGCCGGTGTCGGCGTCGACTTCTGTCTGATGGCCAATCTGTTTGCGCGCCTCGAGTACGAGTACGTTCAGTTCCCGGATTTCCAGGGGCTGAACGCTCACTTGCACAATGTGCGCGCGGGCGCGGCGTTCAAGTTCTAGCGCCGTAGGCGGAAGCAGACGGGCGGCGCGGACCTTGCTCCGCGCCGTTTTCGTTTGCATCACGCGGCTTTGTCGTTCGCATCAGCAAGTCTTTCTTGACGCCGCGGTTGCCCTTCCTTATGTCGGCCGGCGGGACACCTCTCCCCAACGAGAGGCTTCTATCTGGAAGGGTAGATCATGACCGCGATGCCGACCGTGCGGCCGTCCGTGCCGCATTTTTCGTCCGGACCCTGCGCCAAGCGCCCCGGCTGGACGCTTCAGGCCCTCAAAGACGCATTTTTAGGCCGCTCGCACCGCGCCAAGGGCGGCAAGACAAAACTCAAGCGTGCGATCGAGGAAACACGGAACCTGCTCGAGGTGCCTGCCGATTTTTTGATCGGCATTGTGCCGGCATCCGATACCGGCGCGGTCGAAATGGCCATGTGGTCGATGTTGGGCGCACGCCCGGTCACCATGGTCGCGTGGGAATCGTTCGGCGAAGGCTGGGTGACCGACGTCGCCAAGCAGCTCAAGCTGAAGGATGTGAGTGTGGTCAAGGCGCCCTACGGCAAGCTGCCTGACCTCGCTAAGATCGATCCGAACTCCGACATCGTGTTCACCTGGAACGGCACGACCTCCGGCGTGCGCGTGCCGAACGCGGACTGGATCGCGGCGGACCGCGAGGGCGTCACGATCTGCGATGCGACCTCGGCCGCCTTCGCGCAGCCGCTCGACTGGCAAAAGCTCGATGTCGTCACTTTCTCCTGGCAAAAGGCGCTGGGCGGCGAGGCGGCGCACGGCATGCTGATCCTCTCGCCGCGCGCCGTCGCGCGGCTCGAGAGCTACACGCCGCCGTGGCCGCTGCCGAAAATCTTCCGCATGAAGAAGGACGGCAAGGTCAATCGCGGCATCTTCGAAGGCGAGACCATCAACACGCCCTCGATGCTCGCGGTGGAGGACTATCTCGACACCCTTGCATGGGCGAAGCAGGCGGGCGGGCTCAAGGGCCTGCGCGCGCGGGCCGACGCGAACGCCAAGGTGATCCATGACTGGGTCGCGACGGCGCCGTGGATCGAAAATCTTGCCGAGGATCCCGCCACGCGCTCGAATACCTCGGTGTGCCTGAAGATCGTCGATCCGGCGATCACCTCGCTCTCGGTCGACGCGCAGTGGGCGTTCGTGAAGGATCTCGTCGGCCTGATCGAGAAGGAAGGCGCAGCCTACGACATCGCAACCCACCGCGACGCCCCGCCGGGCCTGCGCATCTGGTGCGGTTCAACGGTCGAGGCGTCGGATCTGAAAAAGCTGACGCCGTGGATCGACTGGGCGTTTACACAGGTGAAGGCCGCGCTGCCGAAGGCGGCGTAGCCTTTAATCACGCTCGTCCCCGCGAAAGCGGAGACCCAGTTCTTGGCCCTGGATTCCCGCTTTCGCGGGAATGAGCGGACGACGAAGACCTCGAACAAGCCGAGAAAAATTATGGCCCCGCGCGTTCTTATTTCCGATGCTCTTTCTCCTGCCGCCGTGCAGATCTTCAAGGATCGCGGCATCGAGGTCGACTTCCAGCCGAAGCTCGGCGGCGACAAGGAGAAGCTTGCCGACGCTGTCGGCAGTTTCGATGGGCTGGCGATTCGCTCCGCCACCAAGGTGACGCCGAAAATCCTTGAGCGGGCGACGAACCTGAAGGTGATCGGCCGCGCCGGCATCGGCGTCGACAACGTCGACATTCCGGCCGCGACACAGAAGGGCATCATCGTGATGAACACGCCCTTCGGCAATTCGATCACGACCGCCGAGCACGCGATCACGCTGATGCTCGCGCTCGCGCGGCAAATCCCGCAGGCGGATGCCTCCACGCAGGCCGGCAAGTGGGAAAAGAACCGCTTCATGGGGGTCGAGATCACCGGCAAGACGCTGGGCGTGATCGGCGCCGGGAACATCGGCTCGATCGTGGTCGACCGTGCGCTCGGCTTGCGCATGCGCGTGATCGCATACGATCCGTTTCTCTCGCCCGAGCGCGCCGCCGACATGGGAGTGCACAAGGTGGAGCTCGGCGAGCTGTTCAAGCGCGCCGACTTCATCACGCTGCACACCCCGCTCACGGACAAAACGCGCAACATCATCGATATGGCGGCGATCGCGCAGATGAAGAAGGGCGTGCGCATCATCAATTGCGCCCGCGGCGGGCTGGTTGACGAGAACGCGCTGCGCGCCGCGCTCGATTCCGGGCAGGTGGCAGGCGCGGCGTTCGATGTGTTCAGCGAGGAGCCCGCGAACGCCAATCCGCTGTTCAATCATCCGAACGTGGTGTGCACGCCGCATCTCGGCGCCGCCACCTCCGAGGCGCAGGAGAATGTCGCGCTGCAGATCGCCGAGCAGATGTCGGACTATCTGTTGCAGGGCGCGATCTCGAATGCGGTGAACTTCCCCTCGATCACCGCCGAGGAAGCGCCGAAGTTGAAGCCCTTCATCGCGCTCGCCGAGCGGCTCGGCTCGTTCGCAGGCCAGCTCACCGAGACCGGCCTGAAGAAGGTGCAGATCGCCTACGAGGGCCATGTCGCGCAGATGAAGGTAAAAGCGCTCACCTCGGCGGCGGTCGCGGGCCTGCTGCGGCCGATGCTGCAGGACATCAACGTGGTCTCGGCGCCGCTGGTCGCCAAGGAGCGCGGCATCATGGTGGAGGAGGTCACGCGCGAAGGTCACTGCGACTACGAGAGCCTGATCACCATCACGGTCGAGACAGAGCGCGGCCCTCGCGGTGTTTCCGGCACCGTGTTTGCCGACGGGCGCCCGCGCATCGTTGACATCAAGGGCATCCGGATGGACGCCGAGTTCGGCCCGTCGATGATCTACATCACCAATCTCGACAAGCCGGGCTTCATCGGCACGTTCTCTGGAACGCTCGGCGAGGCTGGCATCAATATCGCGACCTTCCACGTTGGGCGCGAGGCGCCAGGCGGCAACGCTATCGCGCTGATCGAGATCGATGGCGAACTGCCTGCTGATGTGCTGGCGAAGGTCCAGGCCCTGCCGCAGGTGCAGAGCGCGAAGACGCTGAAATTTGACCCGCTTCCCCCTTCCTCCTCCGCACCGCGGAGTGGGGAGAGGGAAAGATTGGCGCGCCTCGAACGAAGCGAGATGCGGCCCGGGTGAGGGGATGAGGCGGCCTGCGAGGCGCGCCAGTGCATGGCCGCTGAAGTCTTGATTGCGATATGCTAAGCTCTTCGGATTGGAGGCCTTCATGGCTCGACCGATCGTCGTGCATGCAGACTGGGACCCGGACGCTAACGTCTGGGTCGCGACCACGCGCGACTTGAAGGGACTAGTCACCGAAGCGGAGACGATCGAGGCGCTGCGGGCAAAACTGCCGGGGATGATCCACGATCTGCTGGAAGAGTATGGCATCGCCGATCCGCCGGCTTCCATCGAGATCGTGGCGCGGGCGAGCGATACGCTGACGGCCGCGCTCTGACTTTCCCTCTCCCCGCGAAGCGGGGAGAGGGTGCCGAGCGAAGCGAGGCGGGTGAGGGGCTTCGCTCACGTCGGCCCCTCATCCGGCTCGCACCTGCGGTGCTCACCACCTTCTCCCCGCTTCGCGGGGAGAAGGAAAAGAAGAGCCCCGATCTCGCCCGAAAGGCGCCGGAACCTCGCCCCACGTAAACCCGAATTGTTCCGGTTCCATAGCGCGGGGGTGACTTTCCGGGAGAGGACGCGCGCCATGCGACGTTCATTTGCCACTTTGCCTGCCGCCTGTGTGTTGATTTTCGTTGGGGTTTGTCCGGCTCTTGCC
>JBAVXH010000086.1:0-47721 GCA_049698215.1 Xanthobacteraceae bacterium
GGTTCAAAGCCTCCAGAGATTTGCGCGGGTCATATCCGCCGCGTCATCCAAACGAAAGAGGACGCCGCGCCGGCCGGCACGGCGTCCACGGTGATTTCGGATCTCTCAGGCGGCGCGCGCTTGCCGACGCGGCGCAGCTCGGTCAACGCGCCGTGCTGCTGGTCGGCGACGCGCCCTACTATGGCCGCTTCGGTTTCTCGGCCCAGAAGACCGGCGCGTTGTGGCTACCCGGCCCCTATGAAAAGCACCGGCTGCTTGGACGCGAGATCGTGGCCGGCGCGCTCGATGGCGCGCGCGGCCTCGTCAGCCCAACTGGTACCCGCGCACTGATCCCGGATCTCGCGAGCCTGGTCGCCGGCCTTCGCCGCAACGAGGCTGCCGCGCGCGCAGCCTGAGAGATCCGAAATCACCGTGGACGCGTGCCTGCCGGCGCGGCGTCCTCTTCCGTTTGGATGACGCGGCGGATATGACCCGCGCAAGTTCTGGAGGCTTTGAACTATGACCCAGTGGCCGGTGTACGCCCGGATCAGCGGGCCCATCGTGATGGTCGGCTTCGGCTCCATCGGCAAAGGCACGCTGCCGCTGATCGAACGGCATCTCAACTACGACAAGTCACGCATCACGGTGCTCGATCCCAAGGATGAGGGTCGCAAGGCGCTCTGCGAGAGGCACGGCGTGCGCTTCGTCCAGCAGGGCCTGACCAGGGAGAATTATCGCGAGTTGCTGACGCCGCTGCTGATCGAAGGCGGCGGACAGGGCTTCTGCGTCAACCTGTCGGTCGACACTGGCTCAGTCGACATCATGGAGCTCTGCAACGAACTCGGCGCGCTCTACATCGACACGGTCAACGAGCCCTGGCTCGGGTTCTATTTCGACGCTTCGAAGGGAGCGGCCGCGCGCTCCAACTACGCGCTGCGCGAGACGACGCTCGCCGCCAAGAAGGCGCGCCGCCCCGGCTCGACGACGGCCGTCTCCTGCTGCGGCGCCAACCCGGGCATGGTCTCCTTCTTCGTGAAGCAGGCGCTGCTCGATGTCGCGTCCGACCTGAAGCTCAACGCCCACGAGCCAACGACCAAGGCCGAATGGGCGGACCTGATGCGGCAGGCTGGCGTCAAGGGCATCCACATCGCCGAGCGGGACACCCAGCGCTCGAAGAACCCGAAGCCCCCGGAGGTGTTCGTCAACACGTGGTCGGTCGAGGGCTTCCTGTCGGAAGGCATGCAGCCGGCCGAGCTCGGCTGGGGCACACATGAAAAATGGATGCCGGCGAACGCGCATACGCACGACACCGGCTGCGGTGCGGCGATCTACCTGATGCAACCGGGCGCCAACACGCGCGTGCGCACCTGGTGCCCAACGCGCGGCGCGCAATACGGCTTCCTCGTCACCCACAACGAGTCGATCTCGATCGCCGATTATTTCACGGCGCGCGACGCCGCGGGCGCGGTGATCTACCGGCCGACCTGCCACTACGCCTATCATCCGGCGGACGACGCGGTGCTTTCGCTGCACGAACTGTTCGGGCGCGCCGGAAAGATGCAGGAGACGCACCACATCCTCGACGAGAACGAGATCGTTGACGGCATCGACGAGCTCGGCGTGCTGCTCTACGGCCACGGCAAGAATGCTTACTGGTTCGGCTCGCAGCTCTCCATCGAGGAGACGCGGGCGCTGGCGCCCTACCAGAATGCCACCGGTCTGCAGGTGACCTCCGCCGTTCTCGGCGGCATGGTCTGGGCGCTGGAGCACCCGAACGAGGGCATCGTCGAGGCCGATGAGATCGACTTCCATCGCCTGCTGGAAATCCAACGGCCCTATCTCGGCCCGGTGAAGGGCTTCTACACCGACTGGACGCCGCTGGCCGGCCGCCCGGGCCTCTTCCCGGAGGAACTCGATACCAGCGAGCCATGGCAGTTCAGGAACGTGCTGGTGGGCTGATCAGTCCCACTACACGCAACGAAAGAAAGGGCGAGCACCGTGCTCGCCCTTTTTGCGTTCTGCGCCACGTTGATCTTTTCGAGCGATCGCCGCAGTCTGCCGGCGGCTGAAGGCCGATGGTCGCCCGAGTAGAGAGGTCGCGAGGTCGTCGATGAAGTTTCCCGGCGTTGTCGCCTTTCTCGTTTCGCTGAATGCGCTCGCGTGGGCGGCTCCCGCCGTCAACGAGCCGAGCGCCGCTGGCTTGTGGGAGCAGGTCGACGACAAAACCGGCGCCGCAGAAAGCTGGTTCAACATTGCCGAAAAGGACGGCATCTACACCGGCACCGTCGTCAAGATGTTCCAGAAGCCCGGCGAGCCACCGCCCGAGTCGTATCGCTGTACGAAGTGCGAGGGCGCGGAGCAAAATGCCCCGGTGCTCGGCCTCGCTCTGATCAAGGGAATGAAGCGGAACGGCCTGAAGTACGAGGACGGGACGATCATGGACCCGCGTAACGGCAACGTCTGGCGCGCATTGATGCAACTCAGCCCGGACGGCAGGCAGCTTGAGGTGCGCGGCTATCTCCGTTTCGAGTTTGCGGGTCGCAGTCAAATTTGGAGGCGCTTGCCTGACAACGCGATGGACCCGCCGAAGCCCGCGCCCGTCGCACCGAGGGGACAGAAGAAGTAGCGCCCGCGAACCGAAACGCGAGGTCCGCGACCCGCGCCGCGGCGTCCTGCAATCTGGAAGCTGGCCGACAATCCATTGGTGCTGCTAGCAAATTTGTCTCATTGCGAATGGATCAGGAGTGGTATATACCATTGATATATACCATTTTAGCCGCAGTGATGACCGCAACCGCCAAGCTCTTCAAGTCCGGCCGCAGCCAAGCGGTGCGCCTGCCCAAGGAGTTTCGCTTCGAGGGCAAAGAGGTGCGCATCCGCCGGCATGGTCGCGGCGTGCTGCTTGAGCCAGTGGAAATCGATCTTGATGCAGCGTTTGCAAAGATCGACAGCTACGGCGTGAAATTTCCTGAAAGGGAGCCGCAGCCGCCAATGCAAGAACGCGAGTTCAACTTCGAGTGAGCGTTCTCCTTGACACCAACGCCTGCATCGCGGTCATGAACGCCAAGCCGCAGGCGCGCGAGCGCTTCCGGCAAGTGCGGCGACGCCGCGAAGTCGCATCCGTATCAACTATTACGCTGTTCGAACTCTGGTTCGGCATCATCAAGAGCAGCCGCACCTCCGAGAATACGGGACAACTTGAAGCTTTCTTGCCGACCATCCAAACGGTGGATTTCGATGACGAGGACGCGCGCATTGCCGCCGACCTGCGGCTTTCACTGACGCGGGCTGGCACTCCGATCGGAAGCTATGACCTTTTGATTGCCAGCCAAGCGCTGCGCCACGGATTGATCGTGGTCACAGCCAATGTTCGTGAGTTCTCCCGCGTGCCGGATTTACGCTTGGAGAATTGGGAGACTTGACGTTCAGCCCAGATCCACGACTCCCGCCTCGCCGTCCTCGGTGCCGAACGCGAGCTTCGCACCATCCGCCCTCCAGGCGAGCGCAGATACCGGCGCGGTGCCAGGCGCCTTCGCCAGGATCTCCGCGCCGTCCTCGATGCGGCACAGCATGATCAGGCCGTCCTCGAAGCCGACCGCGACGATCTCCTGCTTCGGGTGACAGGCAGTGGCGACCGCGCGCTTGCTGTAGGGCGCGAGCATGCGCGGCTGCTTGCCCATCGGGCCGTCCTTCGTCTGGAACGGCCACAGGATGAGCTGCTCGGAGCCCGAGGTCGCAAGCCACTTGCCGCCCGCCGTCCACGCACAAGAGCGCACCTTGGCCGAATAACCGGACATGCGCATGTCCTTGGCGTCGGCAAGGCGCCAGCCGTGCAGCATCGGCTCCTGCATCGACGTGACGAGGAAGCGCCCGTCCGGGCTGAAGGTCACGTCGAGGTGCGAGCCTTTCCAGGCGAACGACTCGGGCGTCGCCTGTGCGTTCGGGAACCAGAGCGTCACACCGCCGTAGTGCGCGATCGCGACGCGCAAGCCCTTTGGCGAAAACGCGAGCCCCCCGGCGCTCGACGGAAGATCGAGCGATTTCACCTCGCCCTTGGCGTTGCGCACGAAGACCTGTTTGCCGGCCGACCACGCCACCGCCCCATCCGGCCCGAGCGCGACACGATCGATCCAGCGGTGCTTAGCGTCGGTAGCAAGCGTCTCGACGTTGCCCACCGCATCGATCGCGGCAACCTTGCCGTCGTCGCCGCCGGTGACGATGCGATCGCCGTCGGACATGGCTGCGAGAATGCCGCCGCCATGAACCTTGATGCGTTGCTCGCTGCCGTCTGCCGCCACGAACAGCAGCGCCTCTTCGCCGAGCACGAACGCGGCGCGATCCTTCAAGAAATGCACGGCCACGACCGGCGCACCGGCCGCAACCGGCTTTACGCGATCGGCGACGGAAGGAATGTGGGACTGTGTATCGGTCATGCCGCGGCTCGGTCGCGGACCGTCACCCGGGCGGGAGGCCCAGGATGCGCCGGCCCACGTTGTAGGGGCCCTTCTTGTTCTGGCGTTCGCAACTGTAGAAGTTGTTGGTTTCGTCGGTCTTCTGGCAGGCCTTGAAGCCGCGCCGCAAGTTGAAGAGGCCTTGCGAGCTCGGCGGTCCCTTCACGGCACCGAGCACGGACTTGCTGCCGGGCCGTTCGCTGCAGGTGAGCATCAGACAGCAACGCATGTCGGTTTCGAGGCGTATTCCGTCGCAGGCCCGCGCCTGCGCGGCGCCAAGCAGGAACAAGCACACCACACTGGACAGGATCGTCCGCATTGTCAGCCCCCTCGATTTCGCGGCCAGAAAATATCAATACGTCGCGACAGTGCTCTCAAAGCCCTTGCGGATTTTCTCTTCCGGCAGATTTCGCCCGATGAACACCACACGGCTCTGGCGCTTCTCGTCCGGGCGCCATTCGCGCTGATGATCGCCGTCGAGCATCATGTGCACGCCCTGGAATACGAAACGCTGCGGATCGTCCTTCAGCGCGACGATGCCCTTGCAGCGCAGGATGTTCGGGCCTTCCGCCTGCGTCAGGTTCTGGATGAAGGGGAAGAACTTGTCCGGATCGAGCGGATGGTCGCTGGAGAGCGAAATCGATTGCATCTCCTCGTCGTGATAGTGTTTGAGCCCGCCGTGCGAATGGCCGTGATCGTGCCCATGATCATGGTTGTGGTGATCGTGACCATGGTCGTGATCGTCGGCCTCGAGGAACGCCGGCTCGATGTCGAGGATGCGCTCGAGGTCGAAGGCCTTGCGGTCGAGCACCTCGTTGAGCGGGATTTGCGCGCGCTGCGTCCGATGCAGCTTCGCATACGGATTGATGCCGCGGATGCGCGCCTCGGTTTCGCGCAACTCCGCGTCGGTCACGAGATCGGTCTTGTTGATCAGGATCACGTCCGCGAACGCGATCTGGTTCTTCGCCTCGGGCGCGTCCTTCAGCCGGTCGCGCAGCCACTTGGCGTCCGCGACGGTCACGACCGCATCAAGCCTGGTCTTGTTCTGCACGTTCTCGTCGACGAAGAAGGTCTGTGCCACGGGCGCCGGGTCGGCGAGGCCGGTCGTCTCCACGATGATCGCGTCGAACTTGCCCTTGCGGCGCATCAGCCCGTCGATGATGCGGATCAGATCGCCGCGCACGGTGCAGCAAATGCAGCCGTTGTTCATCTCGAACACTTCCTCGTCCGCGCCGACGATCAGGTCGTTGTCGATGCCGATTTCGCCGAATTCGTTGACGATCACGGCGTATTTCTTGCCATGCGGCTCGGACAGGATGCGGTTGAGGAGCGTGGTCTTGCCGGCGCCGAGGTAGCCGGTCAGCACCGTGACGGGGATTTTTTCGTTGGTTTCAGCCATCTGGGCACTCCGTAGAGGCACAGATATAGGGAATTGAACTCGGTTGTCATCCCGGGCGAGCCTCAAGCGCGTTTACGCGCGTCTGCGACGCGCTATGGCGAGACCCGGGATCCATAACAACGAACCCGTCGATTTGCTGAACCGTGCGGCTGTGGTTATGGGTCCCGGATCGGCCGGAGCCAGCACTCGGACGGCGCGATGCGCCGATCCGGGTGGCCGTCCGGGACGACAGCGGGGCTAGCTCACCAGCGCGTCGGCAAGCTGCTTCACGTTGTGACGCATCATATCGATATAGGTCGGCGCCGGCCCTTTCGCGTCGGTCAGTGCGTCCGAATAGAGCGTGCCGCCGATGCGGGCGCCGCTTTCGGCGCCGATGCGCTTGAGCAGGCGGTCGTCGGTGACGTTCTCCAGAAAGACGGCCGGAATCTTCTGCTTCCTGATCTGCGTGATGATCCTGGCGACGTCCTTTGCCGAGACCTCCGACTCGGTCGACACGCCCTGCGGCGCGATGAAGGAAATGCCATAGGCCGCGGCGAAATAGCCGAAGGCGTCGTGCGTGGTGATGATCCTGCGCCGGTCGGCGGGGATCCTGGCAATAGTGGCCTTCAACTCGGCATCGAGCCCATCGAGCTTGGCGAGATAGGCGGCCGCATTCGCCTCGTAGGCGCCCTTGCCGGCCGGATCAGCGGCGACGAGCGCGTCGCGGATATTCGCGACATAGACCTTGGCGTTCGCGACCGATTGCCACGCATGCGGGTCGGCACCGCCGTGACCGTGATCGTCGTCTGCTTTGCGCGGCTGCACGCCCTTCGTGCCGACGATCATCGGCGCCTTGGTGCCGGACGCCTTGATCAGCCGCGCGATCCAGCCCTCGAAGCCGAGCCCATTGGTGAAGATCACCTTGGCGTCGGCGAGCGATTTCGCGTCGCTTGGGCTAGGCTGATAGACGTGCGCATCGCTGTTCGGACCGACGAGCGCCAGCACGTCGACGCGATCACCGCCCACGTTCTTTACGAAGTCGGCGAGGATCGAGAACGTCGCGACCGTCTT
Source organism: Xanthobacteraceae bacterium (assembly GCA_049698215.1). Taxonomy (GTDB): domain Bacteria; phylum Pseudomonadota; class Alphaproteobacteria; order Rhizobiales; family Xanthobacteraceae; genus PALSA-894. The sequence continues at coordinate 6,880 of JBAVXH010000086.1, forward strand.
GAGCTTCTCCTGTGCGGGCACGGCGCTCACCGAGAGCAGCACGGCGGCGGCAGCGAGAATGATGCGGCGTGTCAGCACGGGCATCTCACGCCTCCAGATGACGCGCGGGAAAGATCTGGCGCAGAACACCACCGACGCGGCCGACCAGCACCGAGACGGCATAGAGCACGCCGGCGACGAGAATGATCGCGGGCCCGGATGGGGCGCCGAGATGGAATGAGATGAGCAGCCCCGCGTAGCCGGAGATCGCCCCGGCTGCGACCGCGATCAGGATCATGGCGGTGACATCGCGCGCCCAGAAGCGCGCCGTGACCGCGGGCAGCATCATGATGCCGACGGCAAGCAGCGTGCCGAGTGCATGGAAGCCGCCGACGAGATTTAGCACCACCAGCGCCATGAACGCCAAGTGCACCGCAACGCCGGCGCGGCTCACCGAGCGCAGAAAGCCAGGATCGACGCATTCGAGCACGAGCGGGCGGTAGATCACGGCGAGGACCACAAGCGAGAGCGTGGTGATGGCCGCGATCAGCAGGAGCGTGTGGTCGTCGAGCGCGAGCACGCTGCCGAACAGGAAATGCAAGAGGTCGATGTTGGTACCCTTAAGCGACACGATGGTGACGCCGACCGCGAGCGAGATCAGGAAGAACGCTGCGAGCGAAGCATCTTCCTTCAGCTCGGTGACGCGCGCGATGACGCCCGCCCCGACCGCGATCACGAAGCCTGCAATGAGCCCGCCCGCCGTCATCGCGAAGAGAGAGAGCCCGGAAACGAGGAAGCCGATCGCCGCGCCGGGCAGGATCGCATGCGCCATGGCATCGCCGACGAGGCTCATGCGCCGCAGCATCAGGAACACGCCGACCGGTCCCGCGCCGAGCGCAAGCGCCAGTGTGCCGACCAGCGCACGCCGCATGAAAGCGAACTCGACGAAGGGGGCGATGAGCGTGTCGTAGATCATGTTTTTCTTGCCGCTTCGCGGCGGAAGCCCCTTACGCCACGCACGCCTCGGCGTGCTCGTCGAATGCCTCGCACATGCGCCGCGCCTTCAACAGGTTCTCCGCCGTCAGCACATCCTTCGTTGCACCCCACGCGACCGGCTCGCGCGCCAGCAGCAGCGCCTCGGGGAACATCGACTTCACGAGATCGAGATCGTGCAGCGCCGCGATCACGGTGCGCTTCTCGGCGTGCCAACGCCGTACCAGATCGCACAGATCGGCCGCGGTCTTGGTGTCGACCGCGTTGAACGGTTCGTCGAGCACGACTATGCGGCCATCCTGCAGCAGCAGCCGCGCGAACAGCGTGCGCTGCATCTGCCCGCCCGAGAGCGTGCCGATCGGCCGCTCCTCGAAGCCCGACAGCCCGACCGCCGAAATCGCCTCGCGCACTTTCTCGCGTTCGCGCTTGCCGATCCCGCCGAACAGGCCGGCTTCGCGCCACAGGCCCATCGCGACCATGTCGTAGACGCTGATTGGAAACGTCCGGTCGATGTCGGCAACCTGCGGCAGATACGCGATATCGCGCGCGCGCAGGCCGCACAGGTCGATGCCGCCCGCGAGCGGCTTGATCATGCCGACGATGCCCTTGAACAGCGTCGACTTGCCGGCGCCGTTCGGGCCGACCACCGCCATCAGCGCGCCGGAGCGCACCGCGCCGTTGAGGTGATGCACCGCCGGATGGCGGTCATAGCCGAGCGTCACATTGTCGAAGGCGAGTGCCGCGCTCATGACACCATCGCCCAGATGACTGCACCCCACAGCGCCGCGATCAGCATCGCGACCGCCGCGAGCCGCTCCAGCGCGGAGAGGCGCAGGATCGAGGGCGACACGGTCGCCGGCGGGTGCGCATGGCCTGGATGATGGTGGTGGTGCGGCTCCATGGGAGAATGTTATAGTGTTACATGCTTGCAAAGTCCAGCATTCCGCTCATCCCGGCGAAAGCGAGGATCTAGCTAGCAAAACCCTTACAGAATAGCGGCTTACACCGCTTGCGCGGGTATGAGCGAAGTTACTTGGGCAGCTCAAACCGCTCCACGTCCCCCAGCAGCTCGACAAACGCGCGTGCCCCGTGGTCGAGCGCCGCCTCGCCCTTCTCGGCCGTTGCGAGCGAAGCATCGCCCACGGCGCCGGTTGCATTGAGATCCTGCGTCATCCAGCCGAAGCCGGCCGGGAAGTCCGCGCGCAGATGCTTGTACGCGCGCTCCATCGCGACGGTCGCCGGAATGAAATCGGCGATCTTCTCGCGGCGCACGAGTTCGGGATACGCCGCGAGCATGATGGAGGTCTCCATGTCGCCGCCATGGATGCCGTGCGTGCACTCGGCCGCGCCGAACAGTCCGTCCGGATAACCGAAGCGGCCCCAAGAGGTGTGCACCGCGATCATTGCGTGGCGCACGCGCAGCTGCCGTGCCGCAAGATCGATCAGTGCGATGTTGCCGCCGTGACTGTTGATGATGACGAGCTTCGCGATGCCGGCGCGGTGCACGCTTTCGCCGATCTCGATGAATGTGCGTAGCGCGGTTTCGGGCGAGAGCGTCAGCGTCCCGCGAAACGCGCGGTGCTCGTCCGACGCACCGACCTGCTGCACCGGCAAGAATGCGACGGGCATCTCCTGCGGCAACCGCGCGCGCACACGCGCAAGATACGCCTCGGCGATGTAGGTATCGGTGCCGACCGGCAGATGCGGGCCGTGCTGCTCGACCGCCGCAACGGGGAGCACCGCGATGCGCGCGCGGGAGAATTCTTCGGTCGTCAGAGAGAGCCAGTCGGTCACGTATTGCTCCACCTCGCCAGCGTCATGTCATTGACCTATTGTTCGCGCAAATTTCAACCCATTGGAGTTCATCATGTCCGCATCGTTGACGCGCCGCGCGTTTACGGCCTCGGCACTCTCGGCCCTCGCCGCGCCTGCTTCCGCCCAGCAGCTCGACAAGGTCTCGTTCGGCACCAACTGGGTCGCCGAGGCCGAGCACGGCGGCTTCTATCAGGCGGTCGCGGACGACACCTACAAGAAGTACGGCCTCGATGTGACCATCGTGCCGGGCGGCCCGCAGGTGAACAACCGCATGCTGCTGCTCGCGGGCCGGATCGATTTCTTCATGAGCGCAAACTGCCTGCAGAGCTTCGACGCAGTGGCGCAGAGCATCCCGGTGATCGCGGTGTCGGCGATCTTCCAGAAGGACCCGCAGGTACTGCTCGCGCATCCGGGGGCGGCGGAGACGTTCGAGGATTTAAAGAAGCTCACGTTGTTCGTCTCGTCCGAGGGGCTGCAGACCTATTACAAGTGGATGCAGGCCGAGTTTGGCTTCTCGGAGAGCCAGACCAAGCCCTACACGTTCAACCCGCAACCGTTCCTGGTCGACCGGAACAGCGCGATGCAAGGCTACGTCACGTCCGAGCCCTTCGCGGTCGAGAAGGCGGGCGTGAAGCCGAAGATCTTTCTGCTCGCCGACCAGGGATTCAACACCTACTCGACCCTGATCGAGGCGCGCCGCGAGACGGTCGAGAAGCGGCCTGACCTGGTGCAGCGCTTCGTCGATGCCTCGGCAATCGGCTGGTACAATTATCTCTACCGCGACAACAAGGCTGCGAACGAGCTCATCCGCAAGCACAATCCCGAGATGAGCCAGGAACTGATCGATTACTCGATCGCCAAGATGAAGGAATACGGCATCGTCGATTCCGGCGATACGCTGAAAGACGGCATCGGCGCGATGAGCGACGCGCACATGGCGAGCTTCTTCGACAAGATGGTGAAGGCCGGTGTGATCAAGCCGAGCGTGGACTTCCGCAGGTCCTACACACTGCAGTTCGTCAACAAGGGTGTGGGGCTGGAGTTGAGGCCGAAGTGACCCTCTCCTTCGTCATGCCCCGCGAAAGCGGGGCACCCAGTAAACGTAAATTGTCCCGTAACACGACGGCCGGTGTTTACTGGGTCGCCCGCCTTCGCGGGCGATGACGTCACGGGAGAATAAGCTTCACCACCACCCCCAGCACCGCCATCACGCCCACCACCTCGATCAGGCTGCGGTGCAGCCGGAAGGCCAGCACGGCGGCAATGATCGCGAGTGCGGTCGCCTTCAGGTCGAGCGCCAGCGGATCGAAGGCAAACCACCGCAAGAACCCCGCGTGTCTTTCGGTGACCTCGCCGAACAGCACATGCAGCGCGAACCAAACCGAGAGGTTGAGGATCACGCCAACCACCGCCGCCGTGATGGCCGCAAGCGCGCCGGACAGATGACGGTTCGCCCGCAACGGCTCGACGAACGGTGCGCCGGCGAAAATCCACAGCATCGACGGCGCGAACGTCACCCACGTGGTCATTGCCGCTCCGAGAATGCCGGCCGCGACCGCGGAAAACGGCGCGGCGTCGCGAAACGCCGCGAGGAAACCGACGAACTGGGTCACCAGAATGAGCGGCCCCGGCGTCGTCTCGGCAAGCCCGAGCCCGTCAACCATTTCAGGCGCGGTCATCCAGCCGTAGGTCTCGACCGCCTGCTGCGCCATATAGGCGAGCAACGCGTAGGCGCCGCCGAAGCTCACCACCGCGAGCTTGGAGAAGAACGCGCCGATGCTGACCATCACGTGGTTCGGTCCGAGCGCCAGCGCCGCAAGCGCGACCGGCGCCCACCACACGATCAGGCCGATGATCGAGGCGAGGAAGAACTGCCGCCAGCGGTTTGGGTCGGCGGGCACGATGTCGATCTTCTCGTTCTTCAGCCCGACCTGCTCGGGCGCGCGGCGCGCGACCAGGTAACCAATCAGCGCCGCAAGCACGACGATGACGGGAAACGGCGCGTTGAAGAAGAATATGCCGACGAAGGCCGCCCCCGCGAGCCCATAAAGCAGGGGCGTTTTCAGCGCGCGCTTGCCGATGCGCAGCAACGCCTCGATCACGATCACCAGCACGGCGGCCTTGATGCCGAACAGCGCTCCGTCGATCCACGAGATGCCGCGCCCGAGCGCGTAGAGCAGGCTCAGGCCGAGCATGAACAGCGCGCCGGGCAGAACAAACAGGATGCCGGCCGCCAAGCCGCCGCGCACGCCATGCAACGCCCAGCCGATGTAGGTCGCGAGCTTTTGCGCCTCCGGCCCGGGCAGCAGCATGCAGAAGTTCAGCGCGTGCAGGAAGCGCGGCTCGTCAAGCCACTTCTTCTCGTCGACGACCATGCGGTGCATCATGGCGATCTGCGCGGCCGGACCGCCGAAATTGATGCACCCGATCTTGAGCCAAAGCCGGAACGCTTCGCCGAAACTTGGCGAAGCGGTCGCGGTGCCGGGCAGCGTTTCGCTTTGAACCGCCATTCTCACGCCGCCTTTGCGGGCCAGTTGTGCCGCTCCTCGGCGGCATGGCGCAGCCACGCGAACAGCGCGTCGTAGACCATGAAGCCGCGCTCGATCATGCCGTGATCGTCGTCACCCGCAAGTGCCGAGAGGCCGAGCGATATCGCGTGCAGCCCCGCCGCCTCCGGTGCGAGGTCATAGCGGGCCGTATCGGCGCCACGCACGATCAGCGCGACGCGCGCGAGATGCGGGTCGCCTTCCAGCCCGAACAATTTCAGCATCGTGTCGAACGAGCAGCGCTCGCCTTCGTGGCTAATTTCGATGCCTTCGATGTCGAACGGGATCGCGCCGATGTCGTCCGCGATGTGCTGCACCTCACCTGGATCGACATAGTAGATGCGTGCCTGCGGGTCGATGAAGCGCCGGATCAGCCACGGACACGCCACACGGTCGATCTTCGGCCGCCGCCGCGTCACCCAGAGGCTTGGGCGTTTCGGCGCGAAGCGCTCCAGCGTGGCTTTGGTGACCAGCGGCAGGCCGGCCTCACTCCACGCCTTGCGCCCACCTTCCAGCACCTGCGCGGACACGCCCCGTGCGCGCAGCTCCGCCGCAATCATCTGGCTCAGGTTGTGCCCGTAGCGGCAGGCCAGCACGATCGGCCGGTCGGTCGGCAAGCTGGATACCCACTCCATATAGGTTTCCGGCTTATGCCACTGGGCGGTCGGAATGACTCCCGGACCCGCCTCGTAGATTTCGCGGCGGCAGACGTCGAGAACGATCGGCGCGTCGGCGGTGCCGATCCTCGACCAGAGTTCTTGCGGAGAAACAAAAAAGCTCGCGGAAGACATAGGTCTCCTCCCTTTCGAGGAGACGGCGCTTGGGCCTCGCGAGCCTGACGGGGCGACCGTCGCTGACCCCGTACGCATAGAATACCGAACGCAGATGTTTCGACAAGCCGCTCAGTCGCGGCAGGGGCACGCCGTGATACTGTGCAGCCAGTAACCTTCGACCGCTTCGTCAGCCCAGAAGGGCACGGACACGTCTATCGAGCCCAGCTTCCATTTGAACTGCTCGGAGAAATCGACCTCCGGCGCGTTCTCCTTCAGCCGCGTGAACAGGATTTCGAAGCGACCCGACGTTGACGCGCAACGCGACGCGTCGACCGAGAGGGTCGCCGACCAGGTGCGCTCCATCGTCTCACGATGCGTTGGCGAGAACCGGACCTCCTTGAAGCCGATGATCGGTTTGCAAACCGGGACGGCCAGTGCGGGCGCCGGCGCGAAGCCAAAGCCCAGCAGCACGATGATCAGATTGCGGGAAAGAAAAAAGTTCGTCGAAGCCATGAGGTCTCCTCCAGTCGAGGAGACGGCGCTTGGGCTTCGCGAGCCTGACGGGGCGACCGTCGCAGGCCCCGCGTGGGGAGAATTAGAGGAATTCGCCGCCCGATTCAAGGCGAGAGGCTACAGGCCTGCCCTGACAATTCGCCGCTCGCATGCTTGTGTAGGGTTCGGTACGTAGAGCGCCTCACCCTGAGGAGCCGCGCGCAGCGCGGCGTCTCGAAGGGCGGAGGCGCGGGCCATCCTTCGAGACGGGCGCGGCACGCCCTTCTCAGGATGAGGCCAAGCGGGGAACCACCATGTCCAACACCATCGATCTCGCCAACCGTTTCGCCGTCGTCACCGGCGGTGCGCAGGGGATCGGCCGCGCGATCACCGAGCGCTTCCTCGACTCCGGCGCCGCGGTCGCGATCTGGGACCGCGACAAGGCCTTCGCCGAGAAGACCGCCCGGGAACTGGCCAATCGCGGTCAGACCCTCGCGGTCGCGTGCGATGTGACCAAGCTCGCCGACGTGGAACGCGCGCGCGACGACACCGTGAAGGCGTTCGGCCGCATCGATATCCTGGTGAACAACGCCGGCATTGCGGGCAAGAACGCCGCGACATGGGACTACCCGGTCGACGAATGGGCCCAGGTGATGCGCATCAATCTCGACGGCGTGTTCCATTGCTGCCGTGCCGTCGTTCCGCGGATGATTGCGCAGAAATACGGGCGCATCGTCAACATCGCGTCGATCGCCGGCAAGGAAGGCAACCCGAATGCCTCGGCCTATTCGGTTTCCAAGGCGGGCGTGATCGCGCTGACGAAGTCACTCGGCAAGGAGCTTGCCGGTCACGACATCGCGGTCAACGCCATCACGCCGGCCGCCGCCAAGACCGCGATCTTCGACCAGATGACCAAGGAGCACATCGATTTCATGCTCTCGAAGATCCCGCGCGCGCGTTTCGTGAAGGTCGAGGAGGTGGCGGCGCTGGCCGCGTGGTGCGCATCGGCGGACAATTCGTTCACCACGGGCGCGGTGTTCGACATTTCAGGCGGGCGGGCGACGTATTGACGCCCCAAGAGAAAACCCAACGCGACCGGCTGACCGGCATCGCGCTGATGTGCGCTGCCGTGCTGCTGTTCGCCTTCAACGATGCGGTCGCGAAATATCTCAACGACCACATGCACACGATGCAGGTCGTGTGGGCGCGCTACATGGCGGCCTTCGTGCTCGCCGTTGCGCTTGCGAACCCGATCCGCAACCCGGCCATCATGCGGACCTCCCGGCCATGGCTGCAGCTTGGCCGCTCCACGCTGCTGTTCGTTTCCACTGCGCTCAATTTCTTCGCGCTGCGTTATCTTCAGCTCGATCAGGCGATCGCGATCATCTTCTCCACGCCCTTCATGGTGGCAGCGCTCGGCGGGCCGATTCTCGGCGAATGGATCCACTGGCGGCGCTGGACCGCCATCATCGTCGGCTTCTGCGGCGTGCTGCTGGTGACGCGGCCCGGCGCGGGCGGCATTCACCCCGCCGCGGCGCTCTCGGCCATGGGCGCCGCCTGCTACGCGATCTATTCGATCTCGACCCGCATCCTGGCGCGCCACGACAGCACCGATACGACCAATTTCTATTCCAATCTGGTGGGCGCCATCCTCGCGACGATGATCGTGCCGTTCGTCTGGACAACGCAAACCGACTGGCGGATCATTCTGTTGATGTGCTCGATGGGCTTGTTCAGCGGGATGGGCCACTACCTGCTGATCATCGGCCACCGCCTCGCGCCGGCTTCCGTGCTTGCGCCGTTCATCTACACCGAGATCATCTGGATGATCGCGCTCGGCTACGTGGTCTTCGGCGACAAGCCCAACAACTGGACGCTGGCAGGCGTCGCGGTGGTGATCGCGTCCGGCCTCTACCTGCTCTACCGCGAGCGCATGGTGGGCCCGCGGCGAAACCCCGGTTGATTGATTTCCCCTGCCCCGCTGCTACAAATCGCGTAACCTTAAGAACCCTCAGAGGTCTCACGAAAATGGCGAGGAAACCTGCCCGTCCGGCCGCCCGCGCGCCGGCCACGAATGGCCGCCGCCCGAATGACGACATCGGCGAGGAGATGCGGCTCAAGCTCTATCACTCGCAGTTCCGGCTACGGCAGGCCGAACAGCGCGCCTACGACCTGTTCCTGCAGAACCTCGTGAAGGGCACCAGCCACCTGTCCCTCGGGCAAGAGGCGATCGCGGCGGGCTTTGGCTGCGCGATGCAGAAGGGCGACCACACGTTCTGCACCTATCGGGGCCACGCGCACACGCTCGCGCGCGGCGTCTCGGTCGAGAAGGTTCTGGGCGAGCTGATGCAGCGCGACAATGGCCTGATGCGCGGCAAGGGCGGCTCGATGCATCTCACCTCCGCCGAGCATGGCGTGATGGGGTCCTACGCGATCATCGGCGCGCACCTGCCCATCGCCTGCGGCGCGGCGCTGCGCGCGCAATACAAGGGCGACAAGGACGTCACCGTCTGCTTCTTCGGCGACGGCACGACGAACATCGGCGCGTTCCACGAGGCGCTGAATTTCGCCGCGATCTGGAAGCTGCCGGTCGTGTTCGTGTGCGAGAACAATCTCTACATGGAATACACGCCGATCGGCGACATCACCGCGGTACCAAGTCCCGCGGGCGACCGCGCGTCTGCCTATGGCTTGCCGAAGATCGTGATCGACGGCAACGATGCGGACGAAGTCTACCGCACCGCGCAGGCGGCGTTCACGAAAGCGCGCGCCGGCGAAGGCCCCTCGCTGATCGAGTGCCTCACCTACCGCCACAGCGGCCACTCGCGCGCCGATCCGGGCGCCTATCGTCCCAAGGGCGAGCTCGAGCGCTGGAAGAAGGACAAGGACCCGATCAACATCTATCGCGAACGGATGCGGCAATTCGGTATTTCTGCCGACCAGATCGAGAAGATCGAGACGCAGGTGAACCACGAGGTCGACACCGCGACCGAGGCCTGCAAGGCCGCGCCCAATCCGCCGATGGATATCCTGTTCACCGATGTCTACGCCGATGGAGGCTGGGCATGGCGGAATTGACTTATCGTGAAGCAGTGGCTCGTGGCATCGCGCAGGAGATGACGCGCGATCCGGATGTGATTTTCTTCGGCGAGGACGTCGGCAAGGCCGGCGGCGTGTTCAAGTCGACCGTCGGGCTGTTCGACCAGTTCGGGCCGAGGCGCGTGAAGGACTGCCCGATCTCCGAGCAGGCGATTCTCGGCGCCGCCATGGGCGCGGCCATGACGGGGCTGAAGCCGATCGCCGAGATCATGTTCTCGGATTTCTTCGCGGTGTGCTTCGACTACATCGCCAACGAATTCCCCAAGAGCCGCTACATGTCGAACGGGCAACTGAAATGCCCGCTCGTCGTGCGCACCGCGAACGGCGCGGGCTCGCGCTTCGGCGCGCAGCATTCGCAGAGCGTGGAAAACTGGGCGATGATGGTCCCGGGGCTGAAGGTCGTGGCGCCGTCGACGCCGCGCGACGTGATCGGGTTGCTCGCAGCCGCCGTGCGCGATCCCGACCCGGTGATCTTCTTCGAGCACAAGTCGCTTTATGCCACCAAGGGCGAGGTGCCGGACGGCGAGATCGTCGACACGCTCGGCACCGCGAAGATCCTACGCCCCGGCAAGGACGCCACCATTCTGGCACTCGCCCTGATGGTTCCGCGTGCCATCGAGGCGGCCGATCGGCTCAAGGCGGAACACGGCATCGATGCGGAGGTTGTCGACGTGCGCTCGCTGGTGCCGCTCGACACGCAGACCATCATGGGGTCCGTCGGCCGCACCCACCGCTTGTTTACCGTGGAGGAGAACCCACGTTTGTGCGGCTGGGGCGCCGAGATCGTCTCGATCGTCGCCGACGAGGCGTTCTACGATCTCGACGGCCCGCCGGTGCGCATCACGACGCCGCACATTCCACTGCCCGCCGCTGACGCGCTGGAAGATGCCGTGCTGCCGACGGTGGAGCGGATCGCCGAGACGGTGCGGCGGAGTTTGCAGAGTTAGGAGCCAAACATGGCCATGTACGACAACCTGCTCGCCAACGTGCCGACCGACCTCTGGATCGGCGGCAAGTGGCGCAAATCATCCGACGGCGCGCGTTTCGACGTGATCGACCCGGCGACCGAGAACAAGATCGCGTCGGTGGCAAGCGCAAGCGTCGAGGATGCCAAGGCCGCGATCGATGCCGCTTCCGATGCCTTTGCCGGTTGGGCGGCGAAGAAGCCGCGCGAGCGCGCGGAGATTTTGCGCAAGGCCTTCGAGCTGATCGTGCGCGACGCGGAGCGCTTCGCCAAGCTGATCACCATCGAGAACGGCAAGGCGCTCTCGGACTCAAAGGGCGAGGTGCTCTACTCGGCTGAATTCTTCCGCTGGAACGCGGAGGAAGCCGTGCGCGCCATCGGACAGATCTATCATGCGCCCGCCTCCGGTGCGCGCGTCGTCGCGCAGCATAAGCCCGCCGGTGTCGCCGTGCTGGTGACGCCGTGGAATTTCCCCGCCGCGATGGCGACGCGCAAGATCGGGCCTGCGCTCGCGGCCGGCTGCCCGGTGGTGCTCAAGCCCGCGAGCGAGACGCCGCTAACCATGTTGGCGCTGATGCCGCTGCTCGAGGAGGCTGGCGTGCCGGCCGGCGTCGTTAACGTGATCCCATCGCGCCGCTCCGGGCCGGTGGTCTCGGCGATGCTGCACGATCCGCGCGTCCGCGTGGTCTCGTTCACCGGCTCAACCGAAGTCGGCCGCAAGCTGCTGCATGAGGCGGCCGACAACATCCTCAAGCCCGCGATGGAGCTCGGCGGCAATGCGCCGTTCATCGTGTTCGAGGACGCCGACATCGATGCGGCGATCGAAGGCGCGATGATCGCCAAGATGCGCAACATGGGCGAGGCCTGCACGGCCGCGAACCGCTTCTATGTGCACGAGAAGGTGCACGGCGAGTTTACCAGAAAACTCACCGACAAGATGGCCGCGCTGAAGATGGGCAATGGGCTCGACGACGGCGTGGCGCTCGGCCCGCTGGTCAATGCCGAGGGCCGCGACAAGGTGGTGGAGCTGGTCGATGACGCCGTGAAGCGCGGCGCGAAGATTCTGACCGGCGGCAAGAAGCCGGAAGGCCCGGGCTTCTTCTATCCGGCGACCGTGCTCGACAACGTGCCGGACGGCGCCAAGATGCTGAACGAGGAGATCTTCGGGCCGGTCGCCTCGATCCAGACCTTCAAGACCGAGGACGAGGCGATCAAGCGCGCGAACGACACCGAGTACGGGCTCGTCGCCTACCTCTACACCAAGGATCTTTCCCGCGGCATGCGAGTCTCCGAGAAACTCGACTTCGGCATGGTGGGGCTCAACCGCGGGCTCGTGTCCGATCCGGCGGCGCCGTTCGGCGGCACAAAGCAGTCGGGACTCGGGCGCGAGGGCGCGCACGAGGGGCTCTTGGAGTTCATGGAGACGCAGTACATCTCGGTGAGTTGGTAAGCGTCGCGAGCGGGGGCAGCATGGACGTCCTGATGCCGCAGCTCGGCGAGACCGTGGCTGAAGGCACGATCTCGAAATGGTTCGTAAAGGCCGGCGATACCGTGAAGCCGGGCGACAACCTGTTCGAGATCGAGACCGACAAGGTGTCGATGGAGGTGCCGGCGATCGCGGCTGGCACGATCGCGGCGATCCACGTGCAGGCGGGCGAAGCTGCGCCGGTGGGCGCGGTGGTCGCTGTAATTCAGGGCAGCGGTGAAATAGTTTCGACTGCGAAGCCGCAGGCTCCGCTCACCCCTGCGAAAGCGGGGGTCCAGAGCCCAGACAAGAAAGAACTGGATTCCCGGCTGCGCGGGAATGAGCGCGTGGAAGTGCCTCGCGCTGCCACCCCCATGGAGCCGTTCCGCGAAGTGCGTACGCCGGAGCGCAACTACGGTCCCGCGCGCCTTCCCGGCGGCACGGTAGTGACGCCGCTCGCGCGGCGCCTCGCCGGCGAGGCCGGCATCGATCTGGCCAAGATCAAAGGCTCCGGCCCGCACGGCCGCATCGTGGCGGCCGACATCGAGCAGGCTCGCCGCACGGCCCCTGCCCTCGCGCCAGCAGCGGCGTCGGCGCAAATCGTGCTGACCGCCGATATCGCGATCGCGGAGGCGCTCGCGCTGTGCCGCGACGCCGATGCGCTCTCGCTCGCCGACGTGATCGTGAAGGCCTGGGCCATGGCGCTCCGCCACGTCATGCCGGACGCACCGGTGGATATCGCGCTCGCCGCCGGGAAGGCTCCCGCCGTGATCCCCGGGGCCGCCTCGCTTTCGCTGACCGCAATCGCAGCGGCACGGCGCGAGGAGAACGTGAATGCGCAGCGCGCCGCGACTGCGATCTTCATCGCCGAGGTGCCCGGCATCGCATCGGTCGCGCTCGCAGTGCGATCACCGCAGACCACGATGCTGAGCATCGGCTCGCGCCGACGCGCAGCGATCGAGGCGCCGGGCAGCTCGGTCGTATTCGCCGACACGGTGACCGCGACGCTGGCGTGCGATCCGGGCACGGTCGATGCCGCGCTCGGCGCGAGCCTGCTTTCAGCCTTCAGGGGATTTGTCGAACGGCCTGTTACAATGCTGGTGTGACTCTTGGGATCCGGGAGGGGACATGACCAAGAAATGCATCATTTCCGCCTCCGTAATGTTCGTGATGGCGTGGGCCTTGAGCTTCGTGGTCCACGAAGTTCTGCTAAGCGCCGATTACGCGGCTTCACCCGGAATGCGCCCGCCGGCCGAGATCATGTCGCGGGTCCATCTGATTATTCTGGCTCACGCGATCTTCGGCGCGGCCTTCGCATGGGTCTATTACCAGGGCAAGGAGGACAAGCCCTGGCTCGCGCAAGGCATCCGCTTCGGCATCGCGGTTGCGTGCCTCACGGTGATCCCGACGTATCTCATCTATCACGTGGTGACGCCGGTGTCGCTCGCGCTCGCCATCAAGCAGATCGCGCTCGACACGATCCGTGTCGTGCTGATGGGCACCGTGCTGACGTGGATCAATAAATAGCGCAGCGGTGAGCGGCTTCGCTTAGGCGTTCAGCCGCGCGCCGGTCGCCTCGTCGAACAGATGCACGAGTGCCGGATCGGGCTTGAGCCTGATCCGGTGGCCGGGCTCGAACCTGTGGCGCTCACGAAACACCGCGACGACGTCATGGCCGCCGATCTTGGCGAACACCTGCGTCTCCGAGCCGGTCGGCTCGACCACCACGATCTCGGCCTCGGCGCCGTCGTCCGCAATGGTGAAGTGCTCAGGCCGGATGCCGTAGACGGCAGGCCGGCCATCCGAGGCGGCAGGCGCAGCGCTGAGCGGCAGCTTCACGCCGTTCGGGCCCTCGAAGCCTGCCGCGCCATTCGCCTTCACCTTGCCGTGCAGGAAATTCATCGCCGGCGAGCCGATGAAGCCCGCGACGAACAGGTTGCCGGGCTTGTCGTAGAGGTCGAGCGGCGTGCCGATCTGCTCGACGATGCCGTCGTGCATCACGACGATCTTGTCGGCCATGGTCATGGCCTCGATCTGGTCGTGCGTGACGTAGACGGTCGTGGTCTTGAGCCGCTGGTGCAGCTCCTTGATCTCGGTGCGCATCGCGACGCGCAGCTTGGCGTCGAGGTTCGAGAGCGGCTCGACGAACAGGAACACCTGCGGATCGCGCATGATCGCGCGGCCCATCGCGACGCGCTGGCGCTGACCGCCGGAGAGCTGGCGCGGGTAGCGCTCGAGCAGCGGCTTCAGCCCCAGAATGTCGGCGGCACGGTCCACGCGCTGGTCGATCTCAGCCTTGGGCGCGCTGCGCAGCTTGAGCGAGAAGCCCATGTTGGCGGCGACCGTCATGTGCGGATAGAGCGCGTAGTTCTGGAACACCATCGCGATGTCGCGCTCTTTCGGCGGCACGTTGTTCACGACGCGCTCGCCGATGCGGATCTCGCCGGCGGTGATGTTCTCGAGTCCTGCGATCATCCGCAGCAGCGTGGACTTGCCGCAGCCCGACGGCCCGACCAGCACGACGAACTCGCCGTCGGCGATCGAAATGTCGACCCCATGAATCACTTGGGTGGTGCCAAAGGCCTTCTTGACGTCGCGGATGCCGACCGACGCCATACGCTTCCTCCCGTTACCGCCCGCGCACTGAATGGTCGTTGCGAGGCTCTTGAGTCATCGACCGTGGGCAGCCCCAAGTCAATGCCGGCAATCAGTGGGATCATTGACCGGAACGGTAGAACAGTAATGGGATCACACGAAGCGGATGGCGGCATTTTCCCGCTTGACGGATCGCCCCGCGCTGAGGACTCTGCCCCGCCCTTCTCGGCGGGCGTGCGCCGGCACGCTAAACTCTGTCCATTGCAAGGAGATGCTTCATGCCCGGCGACAAAGCCGACGTGGTGATGTTCGGACCGAAGCCGATCATCGAGGACGCGCTGGAGAAGGCCGGCTTCACTTTGCACCGGGCCTTCGCGGCGGGCGACCAGGAGGCCTTCATCAGTTCGATCGCGCCGAAGGTGCGCGCCATTGCGGCGGTTGCGGGTCACGGCCCGGTCGACGGCGCGATCATGTCGCGCTTTCCCAAGCTCGAGATCGTGTCGAGCTTCGGCGTCGGCTACGACCACATCGACGCCAAGTGGGCCGGCCAGCATGGCATCGTCGTCACCAACACGCCGGACGTGCTCAACGAGGAGGTCGCTGACACCGCACTCGGGCTGACGCTCGCCACGGTGCGCCATCTGCCGCAGGCGGAGAAATATCTGCGCGCCGGCAACTGGCCAAAGCACGGCGACTATCAGCTGACGCCCTCGCTGCGGGACCGCACCGCCGGCATCGTCGGCATGGGGCGCATCGGCAAGGCGATCGCGCGGCGCTTCGACGCCATGAAGGTGCCGGTGGTCTATCACTCGCGCCGTCCCGCGAACGTGCCCCACAAGCACTATCCGAACATCCTCGACATGGCGCGCGACGTGAACCTGATGATCGTCATCACGCCGGGCGGCGCCGCGACCAAAAACCTTGTCAACGCCGACGTGCTCAAGGCGCTTGGGCCGGAGGGCATCCTGATCAACGTCGCGCGCGGATCGGTGGTTGATGAGCCGGCGCTGATCAAGGCGCTCAAGGACAAGACCATCCTTTCGGCCGGCCTCGACGTGTTCGCGAACGAGCCGAGCGTGCCGCAGGAGCTGATCGAGATGGACAATATCGTGCTGCTGCCGCACGTCGGTTCGGCCTCGCACGCGACGCGCCGCGCGATGGACGAGCTGGTGGCGAACAACATCATCTCGTGGTTTGCCGGCAAGGGCGCGATCACACCGGTGCCCGAGACGCCCGTGAAGAAATAGCGCCGATTTGGTAGCATCAAGCTCCGCTCATTCCCGCGAAAGCGGGAATCCAGTTCTTGGCCAAGCACTGGGTCCCCGCTTCCGCGGGGACGAGCGGCGGACGGTGGACTGCGTCAATGATGCTCAATCGCTTGTCAGTTGCGGCACTCGTCGCCCTCTGGTGGACGAGCGCCTTCGCGCAAGCCCCCGCCCCTCCCGCGCCGAGCGACGCCGCGCGCGCGCTGGTCGGCCCGTGGGAGCTCTCCAACCCGGATCGCGACCGCCGCTGCACGCTCACCTTCAAGCTCGATGCAGTGCCGCAGGGCCGCGCTTTGACGCTCGGGCCCACCTGCGCGGCGGCATTTCCCGATGTGCGCCCGACCGCCGCCTGGACCATGGGCAATGACGATGCGCTCAGGCTCGTCGACAACAAAGGCGTCGTGCTGTTCGAGATGACCGAGGTCGAAAGCGGCATGTACGAGACGACGCCGAGCTACACGCACTACTTCCTGCAGACGCTCGCGGCGATCAACAAGGACCGCATCACCGACGACCTGTTCGGCGACTGGCAGATCACCCGCGGGCCCGGCCGCCCGATCTGCGAGCTCAATCTCGGCAATACCGCCTACGATACCGACAGCTTCGTGGTCACGCTGAAGCCCGGCTGCGATGCGTTCATCACCCGGTTCGGCCCGGTCGCCTGGCGGCTCGATCGCGGCCAGTTCGTAATGGTCGCGCAGGGCGGCCAGACGTGGCGCTTCGAGGAAAACGAGGCGAACATCTGGAGCCGCATCCCGGCGGCGCGCCCGCCGGTGCTGATGGTGCGGCCGTAGCCAGAGCAAACAAGCGCAGAGCGATGTTGCGACGATTGCTTGACTCCCAGCAGTCGCCCACTCAATCTACTTAGAGTAGCATCAAGAGGCGCACCGCCATGGCCTATGAAGATTACCGGAAGGATTTGATCGCCGGCTACTACGCCCATCAGCTGGAAACGCTGATGAGCGGATATCAGCCGAACCGTCCGACCGTCATCCTGTTGCCTGGAGGCATGGGATCGCAACTCGAGCGCTCGGAAAGCAAGTTTCCCGCCAGCCCGAATGTGATCAATGATGTGGTCTGGCTCGATCCCGGAATCTTGTGGCCAAAGTACGACGCGCTCAAGCTGAAGATGACCCCTCAGCAAGAGGACCTCGACAAACACGTCATCGCAGCGCACGGGCCGGTGAGTCTGTTCGGCGTGACTACGCCGTACGGCGAACTGAAAGACTTTGCCTGGGACAGCGATTGGAACTACGGCGTGTTCGGCTACGATTGGCGCCGCTCGCTCGCGGAGAGCGCCGCCTATTTCAAGGCGTTCATCCTCGCCTTCCAGAAGCGGGTGAAGTCCGATTTTGGCAAGGATCCGATCCCTGATCTCACGATCGTGTGCCACAGTATGGGTGGAACGGTCTGCACGTATGCGCTGACCGACGCTAATTTCAGCGGGCTCGGTTTCCACGCGATCCTGACAATCGCGACGCCCTTCTATGGTACATCCACGCAGCAGGAGCGCTATTACGTTGGCGACCCGATTCTCAATAAAATTTACGACCCAAAGGTGGTCGTCGATATTACCTCATCG
Organism: Xanthobacteraceae bacterium; assembly: GCA_049698215.1. GTDB lineage: Bacteria > Pseudomonadota > Alphaproteobacteria > Rhizobiales > Xanthobacteraceae > PALSA-894. The sequence goes on from JBAVXH010000086.1 coordinate 24,448, forward strand.
CTTCCCGGTCCATTTACGCTGATGTTCCTGCCGAAGGAGACCTACAATGCCGATGGCAAGAAGCTCGGCCTGAAGCGTTATCCTCAACTCGATCCTAATGGGAATACCGACGCGGACCCCTACGACCCGGCGATGCTCGGCCGCTGGCCGAAGCCCGTCAAAGCCCACAAGCAGTATCTGGTTGACGCCAAGGGCGAGCTGAAGAAGCTCGCCGCGCCGATCAATGGCAAAATAGCGCCGGTATTCTTCAACGTGCGATCGTCGCTTGACCCGAAGACGGCTATTGAACTCCTGTGGAATAATATCAACGGTGACACATTCATTCCGGGAAAAACGCCGAGTCCGCTCACCGGCATTCCCGGGCCCGGAGACGGAACGGTGCCGGCGTGGTCGGCCTGGCATGCGTACAGCCGGCCGAAAAACCGTTATGACTTGAAGGAAGCCAGCGATCACGGGAATCTGCTGGAGCATGACGAAGTTCTTGCTGTGATCGGTGCGATCGTGAAAACGCGCAAGCTGCCGACTGCTGCGAAACTTGCCGCCGCCAAGCGCAGCATCGCCAGAAAGCGCGGCGCCGCGCGATTGAGCGTCGCGAGCGGGAAGCGTGCGGCCGACATCACCGCCGAGTGGGCCCAGCGCGCCAAGAGCAAGCAACCGCCGCCGCCGGAGCTCTTCGATGATGCGGTCAAGCGTGCGATCGTCGGCGATCTGATCGGCGGCCCGAAGGTAAGGATGGCGAGCGCCAAAGCCGCAGCTGCAACAATGGCGGCGGAGGCTCCGGCAGCAAAGAAGAAGAAAAAGCGAACGAAACGAAAGACGCGCCGGTAGTGTGGCGGTTCAGAAGTCCGCAACAGAGTTGCGGCGAGTCCACAACGCGGACTTCTGAACCTAAGCCACACTAGAATCAATGAGTTGCTAGTGTCCTTTCGATTCCGAAGTTCGCATACGAGGGGGCTGCACGATGAGACGAACTTCGGAATCGGGACACTAGCCGGCGCTCATCTTTTCGGCCGCGCCCACACGACGCCCGGATAGCCCTTGAGCGGCACAAGCCGCTCGCCACCGTAGGCCCAGTCCTGCGCCTCATCGATGCCGATGTGATAGATCGGCTGGCGCCCGGTGCGGCTCTCGAACAGCGCGCGTGGAATGTTGATCATGTGGCGCAAGCCTGCGCGCTCGTAGATCAGCGGCGTGCCGCAGCGGCGGCAGAAACTACGCGCGGCGCCTGTCGCCTTGTCCTCGTAGCGCGCAATCTCGTCCTCGCCGGCCGTCACGTGGAAACGCTTGCGCCACACACCGACGTACGTCGCGTAGACGGCGCCATGCGCGAGCCGGCTCGCGCGCGTATGGTCATGCCAGGCCCAGAACGCCGGATAGTCGATCTCGAACGTGACCGCACCGCAGAGGCAGCGGCCGGGGACGGTAGAGGGATTGGAGAATTCGCGCTTCATGGGGATGCTCGCTCGTTGAGACGGCATACCCGATGCGCAGCCTCAAATCAGCCGCAGCCCCTTCAGGCTCGCGTGCCCGTCCTTGCCGACGATGATGTGGTCGTAGAGCTGCACGCCGAGCGGCTTGGCGATGGTCGCGACCTGCTTGGTCATCTCGATGTCGGCGGAAGACGGCGTCGGGTCGCCGGAGGGATGGTTGTGCACCAGGATGATCGCGGTGGCGGAGAGCTCGAGCGCGCGCTTGACCACCTCGCGCGGATAGACCGGCGTGTGGTCGATGGTGCCCTGCTGCTGCACCTCATCGGCGATCAGCTGGTTGCGCTTGTCGAGAAACAGGATACGGAATTGCTCCTTCTCGGCGAAGGCCTGCGCGGTGCGGCAATAGTCGAGCACCGACGCCCATGACGACAGCACCGGGCGCTTGCGCACCTCTCCCCTGGCGAGCCGCTGGGCGGCAGCCGCCACGACCTTGAATTCGGTGACCGCCGCGTCGCCCAGCCCCTCGACCTCCTTCAGCCGCTCGGGCGGGGCCGAAATCACCTCGGCGAACGAGCCGAATTTCTCCAGTAGCATCTTGGCGAGCGGCTTCACGTCGCGCTGCGGGATCGCGCGGAAGAGCACGAGCTCCAGCATCTCGTAGTCGGCGACCGCCTCCGGCCCGGCCTCGCGGAAGCGGGCGCGCAGCCGTTCGCGGTGGCCGTGATAATGCGGCGGGGCTTCGGAAAGGCCGGAATTGCGTTTCGGCATCCGGACAGCATGCCCGGAATACTGGAGTTTGCAATCGGTGCGCGAGCACGGCCGCCGTGCGGGAAGAGCCACCTGCCGCCATCCCTCGGGGCCGTCCGCCTATACGTTCGGACAAATCAGTCTCTCGGCGAGGGCCGCTAGGATCGGTCGATTATCATTCTTCGGCAGCGACCCGCGGTCAGAACCATCCAGCGACCATGAACCGAGTGCGCGGAACGATAGAGTACCTCAAGTCCGCGCTGTGGTTCGTGCCGTTCATCGCCATTCCTCTCGAACTCGTCCTCTCGCGGCTGGCTCAGCAGATTGACACGCGCCTCGGCTGGACCCTGCTGGGACTGGGCCCGGCGGGCGCGCGCGCGGTGCTGGAAGCCACCGTCACGATGACGTTGTCGTTCATCGTCTTCACCTTCGGCTCACTCCTGGTGGCGATTCAGGTCGCGGGCGGCCAGCTCACGCCGCGGATCATCGCGACGACGCTGCTGCGCGACAACGTCGTGCGCTGCGCCGTCGGGCTGTTCGTCTTCTCCATGATGTTCTCGCTCAGCGCGTCGAATCACCTGGAGACGACCGTCCATCAGCTCGTGCTGTTGCTGGCCATGACGCTCGCCGTCATGTCCATGGCGACCTTTCTGTATCTGATCGACTACGCGGCGCGGCTGCTGCGGCCGATCAGCATCCTGACGCGCACTGCCGAAACCGGCCTGGGCGTGATTGAGCATCTGTATCCCGCACCGACTGAGGCGCCGGATATCGCTGTCGGACCCTCGCCCCCATTGGGCGCGCCGAACCGAGTCGTCGCTCACACCGGAGCTTCACAAGTCCTCCTCGCGGTCGGGCTGCAGGACTTGATCGCCGCTGCGCGCGCGGCCGACGGCACAATAGAGTTGATCCCTTCGGTCGGGGATTTCGTCGGCAAAGATGAACCGCTGTTCGCCTTGTACGGCGGGGCAAGCTCGATCGACCAAGGCAAGCTGCATAACGCGGTCCTGTTCGGTGCCGAGCGCACTTTGGAGCAGGACCCGGCTTTCTCTTTTCGCATCGTCGCGGATATCGCACTCAAGGCCTTGTCGCCTGCCATCAACGATCCGACGACGGCGGTGCTGGCGATCGATCAATTGCATCGCCTGTTGGGCCAGGTCGGCAAACGTCAACTCAGCGATGAGATGATCCGGGACGAAGCCGGGCGGCTGCGCGTGATCTTCCGCACGCCGAACTGGGAAGATTATGTGAATCTGTCGTTCAGCGAAATCCGCCGTTGCGGCGCCGGCAATTTCCAGGTGGCGCGGCGCTTGCGCGCCATGATCGAAAACCTGACTCGCACGCTGCCGAAGCACCGCCACGCCGCCCTGCAACAGCAACTGGTGCTGCTCGATCGCGAAATCGAGATCCAGTATCGATTCCCGGAAGATATCGCCCTGGCACGCGGGGCCGACTCGCAAGGGCTGGGCGGAACGAAGATCTAGCCGCCATCGAGCCGCGGGCTGTGCTGTCAGTACGGCGGCTTGTGGCGCCCGGCCGGCGAGATGGTGAACACCTCGACGCCATCCTGCGTCACGCCCACCGTGTGCTCGAACTGCGCCGAAAGCGAGCGGTCGCGAGTCACGGCGGTCCAGCCGTCGGATAAGACCTTCACATGGGGACGGCCGAGATTGATCATCGGCTCGATGGTGAACAACATGCCCGGTTTGAGCACGATGCCCTCGCCGGCGCGGCCGATGTGCACGATGTTCGGCTCGTCGTGGAACAGGCGGCCGAGCCCGTGGCCGCAAAAATCGCGCACCACGCTCATATGCTGCGGCTCGACGAAGCTCTGGATCGCGGCGCCGATGTCGCCGGTGGTGCGGCCCGGCTTCACCGCCGCAATGCCGCGCATCATCGCCTCGTAAGTCACCTCGACCAGCCGCTCGGCTTTGCGCGGGACGTTGCCGACCGGATACATGCGGCTCGAGTCGCCGTGCCAGCCGTCGAGGATCAGCGTCACGTCGATGTTGACGATGTCGCCTTCCTTCAGCGGCTTGTCGTTCGGGATGCCGTGACAGACCACGTGGTTGATCGAGGTGCAGGTCGACCTGTTGTAGCCGCGGTACATCAGCGTCGCGGGCCGCGCGCCGCGAGCAAGCGCAAAGTCGAACACGAACTTGTCGATCGCCTCGGTCAGGAGCCCCGGCTTCACCAGGTCGCAGAGCTGATCGAGGCATTCGGCGACAAGCTTGCCGGCCTTGCGCATCCCGGCGAACGCCTCGGGCCCGTAAAGCTTGATCTGTCCGGTCTTGCGCAACGGCGCAAAGGCGGCATCGATGTAATTCATGGGGAAACGGCTCGATTCAGGGGCAATTTAGTCATTAGCCGCAGCGGTGCAACCTTTCCGGACCTCATCCTGAGGAGCGCCCGGAGGGCGCGTCTCGAAGGATGGTCCGGAGCGACGCCCTCGCCCCTTCGAGACGCGCGCTTTGCGCGCTCCTCAGGGTGAGGGCACCATCTTATGCCGCGATCTTGCCACCCAGCTCCTCGTCGACATGCACGCGGATGATCTCCTCGAACGTATCCTCCACCTTGAATCCGAGCGAACGCGCGCGCCGCGCATCGAAGCGCGTCGGCCAGCCCGACACGATCTTCATGATCGTGGCGTCCGGCTCGCGGCGGATACGCGCCACCACGGCCTCGCCCGCGACACGGCGCAGTGCCGCGATCTGCTCGCCGACCGTGCAGGCAACGCCCGGCATGGTGAGATTGATGCGGGGCCCAAGCTTCTCACGTGTGAGCGAAGCCGCATGCACCAGGAAGCCCGCGGCCGAGCGCGGGCTCGCGTGCCAGTGCATCACGCTCTCCTCGACCGGCAGCACGGCTTCCTTGCCGGCGAGCGGCTCGCGGATGATGTTGGAGAAGAAGCCGGAGGCCGCCTTGTTCGGCGTGCCGGGCCGCACGCAGATGGTGGGCAAGCGGATGCCGACGCCGTCGAGAAAGCCCTTGCGGGTGTAATCCATCAGGAGAAGCTCGCAGATGCCTTTCTGCGCGCCGTAGGAGGTGAGCGGCGTGTGATGGAAGTCGTCCGGAATCTCGCTCGGGAACGGCGCGCCGAACACAGCGATCGATGAGGTGAATACGAGCTTGGGATGATAGCCGCCGCCCGCGCAGCGGATCGCTTCGAGCAGGTAGTGGAACGGCACGAGGTTGATGCGGTAGCCCTTCTCGAAGTCGGCTTCGGCTTCGCCTGAGACGACCGCCGCGAGATGAAAAATCACGTCCGGGCGGCCTTCGACGAGCTTGTGGCCTGCGTCCTCGCGCGAAACATCGAGCGCGTGAGACTTGACCTTGCCGGAAAAGCCGGCCGGCGCCCTCGGCGCCACCACGTCGACCAGCGTCAGCCTGTCGACCGGCTTGCCGTTGAGTCCGCCGTCGGTGACGAGCCGCTCCGCGAGCTTGCGCCCGACCATACCGGCGGCGCCGGTGATGAGAATGTGCATTCGTGAACCCTCTCCCAAGTCCTTATCCTCGGGGAGAGGGTTACACCGCGAGTGCGGCGAGGGAAAGAAGCGTCAGTTCACCCGCGAGAAGAAGCGCGAGAAGCGCAAGCCCGCGGGCCAGGTCCACACCGGATCGTGGCGCACGATCGGGTCCCAGGAGCCGATGATCGCATCGACGCGGCCGACGAGATTCTCGACCGGCACCAGGCCCACGCCACCCGCGGCCGGCGAGAGGCGGCTGTCGGCGGAATCGTCGCGGTTGTCGCCCATCACGAAGATCTGGTCCCGCCCGACCGCGAACTCCTGCGTGTTGTCGAGTTCGCCTTCGGAGCGCAGCTTGAAGATCGCGTGCTCGCGGCCGCCCAGCGTCTCGACGTAACGCGGCGCGGTGACGACACTGTTGTCGGTCTCCATCTGGCCGACGCCGGCACGCCGCAGCGGCACCATCTTGCCATTGAGCCACAGCCGGCCGTCGCGCATCTGCACGCGGTCGCCGGGCAGGCCGACGACGCGCTTCACGTAGGTCTGGCTCGGGTCGCGCGGCAGGCGGAACACCACGACATCGCCGCGCTCGGGCAGCTTGCCGAGCAGGCGCTCGTGGGAGGCGGGCGCCAGCGGCACTGGCAGCGAGTAGCGGCTGTAGCCGTATGGAAATTTGGTGACGAGGAGCTGGTCGCCGATCAGCAGGCTCGGCAACATCGAGCCGGACGGGACGTAATAGGCCTCCGCCGCAACGGTCTTGGTCAGCAGGACAATGGCGATAATGGCGGCAAACTGCCCGATAGCACCGAGAATACCGCCGCGGTCGGACTTCTTCTGGGCGTCCATGCGCTGCCTCCGTGTGGGAACGCCACCAAAGCTAGTATCAAGGCGGCGGAATTGCGACCCGCACCGTCACAGTTGCGTGCGCGCGCCGCTAGAGCGCAAACCCGCCGTCGGCGAGGTGAATCTGCCCCGTCGTATAGCTCGATTCATCGGACGCGAGATAGACCGCGAGTGCGGCGATCTCCTCGGCGGTGCCGAGCCGGCCCATCGGCTGGCGGTTGATGAAGTCCTGCCGTACGGCTTTTGCGGGCCGGCCGGTGTTCTTCGCGAGCGTCGCGATGCGGTCGTCGAGCGAAGGCGAAACGATCGTCCCCGGGCAGATCGCGTTCACCCGGATGCCCTGCTTGATGAAATCGGCGGCGACCGACTTGGTGAGCCCGACCACGGCGGCCTTGGTCGTGCCGTAGACATAGCGGAACGGAATGCCGCGCACCGACGAAGCGCCCGACGCGATGTTGATGATCGAGCCTTTCTTCTTCTTCAGCATGCCCGGCAGCGCCGCCTTGATGGTGCGATCCATCGAGCGGACGTTGAGGTCGAAGGCGAAATCCCATTCCTGGTCGGTCGAGGTCAACACCGTGTTGTGGTGAACGTAGCCGGCCGCGTTCACCAGCACGTCGATGGGCCCGAGCTTCTTTCCCATCTCCTTCACCAACGCATTCACGTCCGCCGTCGAGCGCGCATCGAGCTTCGCGACGGTGGCGCCTTTCAGGCCCTTCAGCTTCTTTACATCGAGATCGGTCGCGATCACCTTCGCGCCTTCGGCGACGAACGCCTGCGCGATCGCACGCCCGATCCCCTGCCCCGCCGCCGTCACCAGCGCCACCTTGCCCTTCAGTCTTCCCGCCAACTTGCGCCTCCTCGTGATTCTTCAAAGCTGCTTTACCAGATGCACGATACGGCGGTCACCAAAGTCCTCAGTGCGTTCGTGCGCATAGCCATGGCGGGAGTACCACGCGATATTTCCGGTCAGTGGTTCGCCGGTGTAGAGCCGCATGCAAGTCAGGCCGAGGTCGCGGGCGCGGACCTCGGAAAACGCGAGCATCGCGTTGCCGACGCCGCGGCCTTGGGCCGCGGGCGCGACTGCAACGCTCCAGATCAAGAGGTCGTCTGCGCGTGGCTCAAGGATGAGCACGCCATCCAGCGCGCCGTCGTGTTCTGCGAGATAGACCTCGTAATCGGCCAGAATTTCCGAGTAGTCCGCCAGCAGCGGCAGCGGTTCGACGCCGAGCAGCGGGCGGTTTTTCGCATAGGCGGCGCGCTGCAAGGCCGTGACGGCGGCGAGATCGCCGGACCCGCCACGCCGCAAGGTCACGCCGCGTTGAGCGCCGACAGGCTCACCTTCTGTTGGCCCTGCGCGTCGAAATTCTCCGCCGCGAGCCAGCGCTCGAAGGCGGCTTTGCGCGCCGGCCACTCGGAATCGAGGATCGAGTACCAGGCGGTGTCGCGGCTTTCGCCCTTCACCACCTGGTGCTGGCGGAACAGGCCTTCGTACTTGAACCCGAAGCGCAGCGCCGCGCGCTTCGATGGCTCGTTGCGGTTGTTGCACTTCCACTCATAACGCCGGTAGCCGAGGCCGAACCCGTAGTCGCCGATGAGGTACACCGCTTCGGTCGCGGCGCGGGTGCGCTGGAGCGCGGGCGAATAGGTGATCCAGCCGACCTCGAACACGCCGTGCGCCGGGCGGATTTCCATCATCCACATATGCCCCTTGGCCTTGCCGTCAACGATCACGGCGAACGGGCAGATGTCCTTGTTCTTCGCCATCGTGTCGAGCAACGCCTCGTATTCGGCGCGATCCTTCGGCGGATGGACCGGCAGATAGGTCCACACGCTCTCCGCACCCGCGAACGCGGTCGCGATGTCGCCGCCGTGCTTCGCAACATCGAGCGGCTCCAGCCGGCAGTAACGGCCTTCGAGCACCTTGCGCTCGGGAAACGGCCGCGGCGTCCAGTTCTTCAAATCGGTCATGCTTCGCGCGCCGCCTTGTCCTTGGTGAAGAACCCGTTGAGCTCGCCGCCGTTGGCCGCCTCCTTAAAGCCCGTGAAGGTGCCCTGTTCGGCGATCTCCTTCGCCATGCGAATGAAGCCACCCCAGGCCGAGCGCGCCAGCGCCCCGCCGACGCTGATGCGCCGCACGCCCATCGCGGCCAAATCAGAAACCGAGTGCCCGAACGCCGCGCCGTTGAGGAAATTCACCGGCTTCGGTGCGACCGCCTTGCAGACCGCCTCGATCTGCTCGCGCGTGCGGATGCCCGGTGCATAGAGCACGTCAGCGCCCGCCGCCGCGTATGCCTTCAGCCGCGCGATCGTCTGTTCGAGGTCCGGCACGCCCGCGATGAACCCTTCCGCACGGCCGGTGAGCATCACGTCGGGCGCCGCCTTGTCGATCGCGGCGCGGGCCGCCTTCATGCGCTCCACCGCGTACGGAATATCGTAGAGCGGCTTGTCCTTGTTTCCGGTCGAGTCCTCGATCGAGAGGCCGGCGACGCCGGTCGCGCAGCAGCGGGTGACGTTCTTCGCCACACCTGCCGGGTCATCCGCGTAGCCGCCCTCGAAGTCTGCGTTCACCGGAACGTCGGTCGCGTCGCAAATCTCCTTGAGATGCGCGAGCACGGTGTCGACGCCCACGGCGGTGTCGGCCTGCGCGACCGCCCACGCGAATCCCGACGAGGTCGAGGCCAGCGCCTTGAAGCCGAGCCCCTGCAGGTAGCGCGCCGAGCCGACATCCCACGGGTTCGGGATCATCCAGCATCCGGATTCGTGCAGCTTGCGGAACGTGGCGCGCTTTTCGGCGACGGATGGACGAGGCATGAATGTCTCCTCTTGTTGCCCTGAGATTGGCGTATCCGCCCGCCGCGCAACAACGCAAATTCTTGATCGATCGGATCAGCCGCCCGTTACCGGCCCTTGTCGTGATGGGCCTGCCATTCGTTGAAATCGGCGCGTACCGCGGCTGCCGCCTTGCCAACCGCCACAAACAACCAGTCCTCCTTACGCCTCCTCAGGCTCGCCGCGATCTTGCCCCTTGCGTCGGTTGCGCGATGGATCGCCGCAAGATCGCGTCCCATCGCATGCAACACGGCCGCGTTGATCAGTTCGGGTCGCTCGACCGCCTTCGGGTTTTCCTGCTCCTTTGCTTTCGCCTTCTTGCCCGACTCGTCCTTCTGCTTGGTTTCGATCTTGAAATCGTTCGGCGACAGCCGGCGGACCAGCACATGGCCGCGCAACCGATAGGTCGGATCGGGCGAGCGATACTCGCCCGCCGCGATCTCGGCGCAGCGCAGCTTGCGCGAACCGCCATGGGCGAGCCCCCAGCCGGAGCAAGCCATCGCCTTCGCCTCGCGCACGATCAGATCGCCCTGCCACATGCCGGTGCCGAAGAAGCGCGGGCGCCCAAGGCTGCCGGTTCCGGCCGTGCGTGCGTAGTAGTGGAGCTTCACGCGCCTGTCCGGCCGCGCGTGCTTGAGCACCTTGATGTAGAGCGGAGGAGGCTTCCGCGCCGTGACGTTCTTCGGCTTGTCCTTCTCGATCTCCCTGGGGTCGAACTTCAGCCAGAAGGCCGCCCGCTCGGTATCGGACACGACGAACTTGTCGCGCAGATCCTGGTACTCGCGATCGAGCACGAACGCCTTCGGGTCGGCGATGCCTTCGCGGTATCCCTGCAGGATGCTGTCGCAGATTTTTCCCTCCGAGATGCCCCGCACCCCGGCCAGGACCGCGCTGGTCGCGAGGCGCACGAGATCAACCGCGTAAGGCATCCGTGCCGCCTCGTCGAAATCGTTCACGCCCCAAACCAGGCGTCCCTCCGCGTCGCGCCAGGTGCCGAAGTTTTCGGCATGAATGTCACCGACCGCCAGCACCGCCGGCCCGGCCTTGAGATCGGGGCAAACATCGAGGATCGTTTCCGCCCAGCGCCAGTAGGTGGCGCGCAGGAACTGGAACGGGTCCTCGGCCATCTTCTCGTGCTTCTTCTTGAGGTCCTTTTTCACCAATTCTCGCCCAAGTTGCTTCCGCAGCCAGGCGTCGTATTTCGCAACTGATTTGACGATGTTCATGGGAGCCCCCCGCGCGGCGCCTGAACGATAGCAGTGGTCGCCCGGCCGTGTCCGCCTATAATCGCCGCAGGACGGTGCGGCGGGCGCGCGGTCCCGTTCGGGAGGCGACGCATGAAATTCCTTCCGCTGGTTTCGTTGGCGACGGCCTTGCTTGCAGGGAGCGCCTCTGCCAACGAGAGCGCCATGAAAGAACTTGCCCCCACCGGAAAGCTGCGCGTTGGGCTCGTGTTCGCGCCCGTGATGTCGACTTTTTTCGTCATCAAGGACGACACCGGGAAGCCCAAAGGCGTCACCGCCGACATCGGCGAGGCGTTAGGCAAGAAGCTCAACCTGCCGGTCGAGTTCATGCTCTTCCCGAATTCAGGTCAGGCGGTCGATGCAGTTGAATCCGGCGCGGTCGATGTCTCGTTCATGCCGGTCGACGCCGAGCGCAAGGCGCGCATCGCCTTCGGCCCGGACTACGTGCGCGCCGAGAGCACCTACATGGTCACGGCTGCATCCGGCGCGAAGACCGTGGACGACGTGGACAAGACGGGCATGCGCGTGATCGGCATCGCCAACACGACCACGATCCGCGCTGCGACACGTACGTTAAAGAATACGACGATCTCGCCGGTGACTTCAGTCGGCGATGCCGTCGCGATGCTGCGTGACGGAAAAGCCGACGCCTTCGCGCTCGGTCGCGACTCGCTGCCGCCTTACGTCAAGCAGGTGCCGGGCTCGCGCATCACCGATGGCCAATTCCAGCAAATCGGCATCGCGATCGCGACGCAAAAGGGAAAGCCCCACGCGCTCACGGCCATTACCGACTTCCTGAATGAAGCGAAGAAGGACGGCACCGTGCGCAAGGCACTCGACAGAGGCGGCTTTGAGGATCCGGTTGCGCCGTAGTCTCTCAATTCGTCATGCCCCGCGAAGGCGGGGCACCCAGTAAACACGAGCGCTGCGGCCCAAGCGGCGGCGCCTGCGATTACTGGATCACCCGCTTTCGCGGGTGATGACGATGGAGAGCGTGGCTGCGCCCGGGAAACTGAGCTTCGCTCAGTGATTATCCCTCGGCACGCCCGACAACTGCGCCACCTTCTGATATTTCACCGCGGGCTTCAGCACCATGCCCTCGTCGAGCTGGTCGACCATCGCGCGCTGGATCTCCTGCCACGGCGTCTGGCTCTTCGGGAACGCGTAGCCGCCGCGCTTCTGCAGCGCGGCGCGGCGCTCGGCGAGCTCCTCCTTCGCGATCAGGATATTCGCCGTGCCTTTGTTCAAATCAATGCGAACACGATCACCCGTCTCGAGCAGCGCAAGTCCGCCGCCCGCCGCGGCTTCCGGCGACGCATTCAGGATCGACGGCGAGCCCGAGGTGCCGGACTGCCGCCCATCGCCGATGCAGGGCAATGACGTGATGCCCTTTTTGATCAGCGCCGCGGGCGGCTGCATGTTCACCACCTCGCACGAGCCCGGATAGCCGATCGGCCCCGCGCCGCGGATGAACAGCATCGTGTTCTCGTCGATCTTGAGCTTCGGATCGTCGATGCGGTGGTGATAATCCTCCGGCCCGTCGAACACGACGGCCTTGCCCTCGAACGCCATCAGGTCCTTCGGATTGACCAGATAGCGGTTGCGGAATTCCTCCGAGATCACCGAGAGCTTCATGATCGCGCTATCGAACAGGTTGCCCGACAGCACCTTGAAGCCGGCACGCTCCAGCATCGGCTTTTTGTAAGTGCGGATCACGTCCGCGTCCTCGATCTTGGCGCGCTTGACGTTCTCGCCCATGGTCTTGCCGTTCACCGTGAGCGCGCCCTCGTGCAGCTTTCCTGCGCGGCGCAGCTCGTTCATCACCGCCGGCAGGCCGCCCGCGCGGTAATACTCCTCGCCGAGATATTTCCCGGCCGGCTGCATATTGACGAGCAGCGGGATGTCGAGGCCGACCTTTTCCCAGTCCTCGACGGTAAGCTTCACGCCGATGTGGCGCGCGATTGCATTGATGTGGATCGGCGCGTTGGTGGAGCCGCCGATCGCCGAGTTCGCCATGATGGTGTTCTCGAACGCCTCGCGCGTCAGGATATCGGAGGGCTTGAGATCCTCCCACACGATCTCGACCGCACGCAGGCCGGTCTCGTAGGCGATCTGCGCGCGCTCCTTGTACGGCGCCGGGATCGCGGCGCAGCCCGGCAGCGACATGCCGAGCGCCTCGGCGAGCGCGTTCATGGTCGAGGCCGTGCCCATGGTGTTGCAGTGGCCGACCGACGGCGCGGAGGCGGCCGCAATCTGCACGAACTCTTCCTGGTCGATGCGGCCGGCCGCCAACTCCTCGCGCGCCTTCCACACCGCCATGCCGGAGCCGCAGCGCTCGCCCTTCCACCAGCCGTTCAACATCGGCCCGCCGGAGAGTACGATCGCCGGAATGTTCACGGTCGCGGCCGCCATGATGCAGGCGGGCGTGGTCTTGTCGCAGCCGGTCATCAGAACGACGCCGTCGAGCGGATAGCCGTAGAGGATCTCGACGAGGCCGAGGTAGGCGAGGTTGCGGTCGAGCGCGGCAGTCGGTCGCTTGCCGGTCTCCTGGATCGGATGCACCGGAAACTCGAACGCGATGCCGCCGGCCGCGCGGATGCCCTCGCGCACGCGACTCGCAAGCTCGAGGTGATGCCGGTTGCAGGGCGAGAGGTCCGAGCCGGTCTGCGCGATGCCGATGATCGGCTTGCCGGAGCGAAGCTCCTTCGGGGTGAGCCCAAAGTTCATGTAGCGCTCCAGATAGAGCGCCGTCATGCCCGGGTTTTCCGGGTTGTCCCACCAGAGCTGCGAGCGCAGCTCCTTGCCCTTCGGGTGCGGCGTTGCCGGCAGCTTGCCATTCCGTTTGCTTTTCTTCTTGCCGTTGCTGGCCATTTTCTGATCCTCCCCGAGACGCGCGGACGTCACTTTGGAATGATTTGATTTCGCCGCGACAATGCGCTGAATAGAACAACGATTGCAAGGGACTGCCGCCTGATGTGGAAGCAGCTATTCGCCGGCGGCATCGTCAGCTTGGTCAATTTCGGCATTCATGCGCTGATGACAGGCGTCGTCGTCGAGGCGACACGCCACACCGCAGCGCGCACCGATCACCTGCACGCGTTCATGCGCCTGACCGCGCTGCTCACGGTCACGATGATCTTCCTGATGATCGCGCACGTCGGCGAAATTGCCGTCTGGTCAGTCTACTACGGCTGGATTGGCGCCGCGCCGGAGGGCATGACGCCGTTCGAGTTTGCGTTCGAGAACTACACGGCGCTGGGCTATGGGGAGCCCACCCCGCCGCCCGGCATGCGCCTGGTCGGCCCGATCACGGCGCTCAACGGGCTCCTGCTGATCGGCTGGTCGGTCGCGATCATCTTCGAGGTGATGCGCATGGCCGAGGTGCAGGTCGCCCGGCGCGACGAGCGAGACGAGAGCTGACCGGCCGAGTTGCCTTCGTCGCCCGAATCATTGATCTCGCAGCCATGCACGGCCAGCTTGCCCTCGGCGCCGTCTGCTGCCTGGTCAACATCGCGATCCATGCGGCCATCATGGCCTGGGTCGTGACGGCGGCGCGGCGTGCCGCGCACGTAACCGCGAAATTTCCGGGCGCACGGCGTCTCACCGCCATCATGATCGCATCCGTGTTCGTGCTGCTGGTCGCGCACGCACTCGAGGTGCTGGTCTGGGCGCTGACCTATCGCCTGGTCGACCTCGTGCCCGTCGGCGACGGCTTCTATTTCGCGTTCGTCAACTACACGACGCTCGGCTATGGCGACATTCTGCCCGCGCCGGAGTGGCGCATGCTCGGGCCGATCACCGCACTGAACGGCATTTTGCTGTTCGGCTGGTCAACCGCCGTGATTTTCGAGGTCCTGCGCACCTCGGCGGGCGCACTGCGCGGCCTGCCCACGGACTCCTGAGCGGCCAAAGGCCGAATTTGATTTTCGCGCCCGGATGCGCTCAATTCCGCCGCGAAATTGACGCTTGTCATCCCGGCCAAGCGGCCGCGCGAGCCGGGACCCATAACCACGATCCGTGGATATGGATTCCGGGTCTCGCCCTGCGGGGCTCGCCCGGAATGACGGCAAGGGAAGGAAACGCCATGCTGAAAACCGTCGCGAACTTCGACCGCATCGGCGAGGAGAACGCCTTCGCGGTGCTGGCGCGCGCGAATGCGCTCGCCGCGCAGGGCCGCGACATCATCAACCTCGGTATCGGCCAGCCCGACTTCAAGACGCCCGAGCACATCCAGGAAGGCGCCATCAGGGCGATCCGCGACGGCCATCACGGCTACACGGCGGCGAACGGCATTCCGCAGTTGCGCGAGGCAGTCGCCGCCGACCTGCACAAGCGTTTCGCCGTCAATGTGTCGCCCGACGAAGTGATGATCATGCCGGGCGGCAAGCCGACCATGTTCATGTCGATCCTGATGTTCGGCGAGCCGGGCGCCGAGATCATGTATCCGGATCCCGGTTTCCCGATCTATCGCTCGATGATCGAATACACCGGGGCGAAGCCGGTGCCGATCCCGATCCGCGAGGAGAACAGCTTTGCGTTCTCGGCCGACGAAACGCTGAAGCTCATCAACGACAAGACGCGGCTCATCATCATCAATTCACCGGCGAACCCGACCGGCGGCGTCACGCCGAAGGCCGAGGTCGACAAGTTCGTCGCGGGCCTGGAGAAATGGCCGAACGTCGCCGTCATGTCGGACGAGATCTACGACCAGCTCGTCTACGACGGCGAGACGCATGTGTGCCTGCTCTCGTATCCCTCGATCCGCGACCGGCTGATCCTCCTGAATGGCTGGTCGAAGACCTACGCGATGACCGGCTGGCGGCTCGGCTATGCGGTGTGGCCCGGCAAGCTTTATGACTATGCGCGCAAGCTCTCGGTGAACCTGCATTCGTGCGTGAATGCGCCGACGCAGTTCGCTGGGCTGGCGGCGCTGCAAGGCCCGCAGGACGCGGTCGCCAGGATGGCGACGGAGTTCGACAAGCGCCGCAAGATCGTGGTCGACGGCCTGAACAAGCTGCCGGGCGTCTCGTGCATCATGCCGAACGGCGCGTTCTACGCGTTCCCGAACGTGAAGCGCACCGGCTGGAAGGCAAAGCCGCTCGCCTCCTCGCTGCTCGACGACTCGGGCGTCGCGCTGATCGGCGGACCGGATTTCGGAATCCTCGGCGAAGGCTACATGCGCGTCTCCTATGCCAACTCGACCGAGAACATCCTCAAGGCGCTCGACCGCATGGGCGAGTTCCTGGCAAGCCGGAAGGCGGCATAGCGCGCGGACGAGCCGCACGCTCCGACACCCTCTCCCCAGCGGGGGAGAGGGTCGCCGCGCAGCGGCGGGGTGAGGGGGTCGCCTTGGTCAAATACGAACGTCCGCCGCTGGCCACATCCCGCGCTCGCTCGATGCGCCGTGCCATGACCGACGCCGAGCGGAAGCTATGGTTTCTTCTGCGTGATCGCCGCCTTGATGGTGTGAAGTTTCGGCGTCAAGCGCCGGTGGGCCCTTACGTCGCGGACTTCGTTTGCTTGCGAACGAGGATCATCGTCGAAGCGGACGGTGGCCAGCACTATGACAACCTCAAAGATGCGATTCGCGATCAATGGCTGGCGCGTGAGGGCTATCGCGTTGTCCGCTATTCGAACATCGACATTCTGAAAAATCCGGAAGGCGTACTTACGGACCTGTTGACTCACCTGAGCGACAAATCACCCCCTCACCCCGCGCCTTCGGCGCGACCCTCTCCCCCGTTGGGAGAGGGTTTCGAGCGCTTCGGCAAGAGACTTGAAGCTGGCAAGTGTTGGAGATTGGCATGCTACCCGGCGTTCGCCTCGGCATTGCGTTGATCCTGATGACGCTCAGCACCGCTGCCACGGGACAAGATCAAGCGCTCGAAACGCGCGGCGCGTGGCGGCTTGTGGCGGACGGAGAAGACTTCGCGCTGCGCACGCAGGCGCTCGATGCGCCGGACAGCACACTCTCATTCGCTTGCCGCAAGGCGCAAAACCGTTTCGCCTTCGAGATCAAAAGTCCGGCGCTTGCCGCGCGGCCGAACGGCAAAGACATCCGCATCGGTTTCAAGGTCGACGACGACGATCAAGCCTGGCTCAACCTCTCAACCGGCCCCGACGGCACCGTGCCGATCATCCAGCGGACCGCGTTCTGGATCATCCATGGGGAACTCACCCGCGAAGGCGCGAAAGAGGTCGCTTTCACGGCAGGCGACCATGGCTGGAAGTTCGCGCTCGACGGTCTTCGCGGTCTGACCGAACGCCTCACTGCGCGCTGCGGCTTTGACCCACCCCGTTCGACGCGCGAGCTGCGATAGGGCCGCGGCTCAATCGAGAAACACCACCGGCGTCCCCTTCCGCACCATCGCGGCGAGCGACAGCGCATCCCAGTTGGTCATGCGCACGCAGCCGTGCGAGGCAACCTTGCCGACCTTTTCGGGGGCGGCCGTGCCGTGGATGCCGTAGGTCTTCTCGTTGAGCGCGATCCACACCGAGCCGACCGGATTGTTCGGGCCCGCCGCGATGTGCAGCTTGCCGTCGGCCTTCACACCCCTGAACTTGAAATCCGGATCGTAGGTGTAGGTCGGATGTTTCGCGACACGCACCACCTTCAGCGTGCCGGAGGGTGCGGGCTTCTCCGCGCTGCCGATCGACGCGGGATAGACCGCGATCGGCTTTCCGTCGGCCGCGAGCGCGCGCACCAGCTTGCGGGTCTTGTCGACCTCGACCTTGCCGAGCTTCGCGGTGAGCGCCACCGGCTTCACGTTGACATTAGCGACGGTGATCGCCGTGCCGGCCTGATCGAGCTTCTTGCCGCGGTTGAGCCGCTCCAGCAGATCCTCTTCCATGTGGAAGCGCTCGGCGAGCATTTCGGCCGCGCTCATGTAATCGAGGCGCCTGAGCTTCGCCTTGTCCTCGTACTTGTCCGGGATGTCGTCGGCGAACGGGCCTTTCACATCCGCCGCCGTGATTGTGTATTCGATCACCGCGGGCGTGGCATCCTGCGCGAGCTTCTCCCACGTGGGTGCGTCGAGCTCGCCGCTTGCTTTCAGCCTGTTCTGGTCCTGGAACGCGCGCAGCGCGTTGGAAAAATTCTCGCCGCGCCGGCCGTCGATCGCGCCGGGCGAAAACCGCGCCCGGTCGAGCAGCACCTGCGCCTTGATGTTCACCGCTTCGGAGCTTTTCCCGCCGTTGAACGTGGCCGCATTGATGTCGTCCGACGTAGGCGAGCGCGCGGGACCCGCGGCGGCCGGCGCGAGGCTGAGCGCGATCAGGGCAAATGCAGCAGCAATCGTCGGACGCACGGGCGTTCTCCCAGGCCCAAACCCAACGCTTTCCTCCCATGCGGGTTCCCGTGACGCGGGGCGCTCGGCTACTCTCCCCGCCCCGCACCAGCCGAAAGCCTTGTCCCATGCCCCTTTCCGAAGAGCAAAACCTGATGCGCGCGTCCTGCCGCGCCTTCGTGGACGACACCGTGATCCCCTTCATCCGCCGCAACTGGCAGCGCGAGTGGCTGATGACGCCACAGGACCGGCTGCCGCCGGAGATCCTCGAAGGCGCGGACCGGATCGGCATCCGCACACTCGGCGTGCCGGAGGAATTCGGCGGCGTCGAGCTCGAGCCCGGCAGCGAGGTGCAGACCTTCGCGCTGATCGCCGAGGAGATCGCGCGCGGCGATTCAGGGCTCGCCGACAAGCTGGTGCAGAACTGGAAGGTCGCGGTGCTGCTGCGCAATTTGGCGCCGCGCCACCTGCAGGAGACATGGTTCAAGCGGCTCGTCGCGGACCCACAGTTCCTGCTCGCGCATTGCCTGACCGAGCCGCGCGGCGCATCCGACCGCTGGCTGCCCTACAACGTGCCGGAAGCCGCGATGCAAACGCGCGCCGTGAAGGACGGCGACGCATGGGTGATCAACGGCCGCAAGCAGTTCATCTCGAACGGCTACGACGCCGGCCTCTACGTGGTCTACGCCAATACCAATCCGAAAGCCGGCATGCTGCAGGGCACCTCAAGCTTCCTGGTGCCGCGCGACACCAAGGGGCTCACCGTGGCGCGCTGCAACGAGACGCTCGGCTGCCGCTTCATGAACAACGGTGAGCTGGTGTTCGAGGATATGCGCATCCCCGGCGACCATCTGCTGGTCGAGAACGATGCACTCGGCAAGGCCGGCGTCTACTTCCGGCCCGGCAAGATCATCCAGGCGGCGAAGAACCTCGGCGTCGGCCTGCGTGCCTTCGAGGTGACCTCCGACTATGTGCAGAATTACGTGCAGGGCGGGCGCATCCTGATCAAGCATCAGGCGGTGGCGCTGCGGCTGGCCGACATGGCGACGCGCATCGAGGCGGTGCGCGCACTCCTCAATCGCGCCGCGCAGGCGGTCGACGACAACGCGGCGGAGGCGGACGCGCTGTGCAACATGGTCAAGGTGTTCGCCTCCGAGGAGATCTTCAAGGTGGCGCAACACGCCATGGAATTGCACGGCGGCAACGGCGTGATGCTCGACTTCGGCGTCGAGAAGATCTTCCGCGATGCCGCGATCTTCCTGCACATGGACGCGACCGCCGACATCTCCAAGCTCAAGATCGTGAAGGCGCTGTTTCCCGCCACGGCGGGAAAATACGCGGGGGCGGAGACGTAGGGCGGGCAAAGCGAAGCGTGCCCGCCGCTTTGTTTTATGGCGGGCACGTCGCTGCGCTCCTTTGCCCGCCCTACGACGTCTCCCACCGCACCGGCAGATTGAACAGCCCGCGGAATGCCCAGCCGCCGATGCGCACGCCTTCGCGCTCGTCGAGCCGCAAGCCCTTCAGCCGCGCGAACACACTCGGCAGCGCCACGTCGGCGATCATGGCGCGCGAGGCGGCAGCGCCCGCGCAGAAGTGCGGTCCCGCCCCGAACGCGATGCTCTTGGCGGTATCGCGCGTCAGATCGAACTGGTCCGCGTTGGCGAAATGCGCCTCGTCGCGGTTGGCCGAGCCGAACATCAGGAACACGCGGTCGTCGACCGCGAACTCGACGCCGTTCACGCTCGCAGCCCTGGCGATGCGCCGCGGCGACATGCCGATCGGCGAGATCCAGCGTGCGAATTCCTCGAACACTTGCAGCCACGTGACCTCGCCCTCGCGCACGCGCGCGAACTCGGCCGGATGCGTCAGCAGCGCCCAGATGCAGCCCACGATCGCCTTGCGCGGCTCGTTCTGCCCGCCCGAGATGGTGAGCTTGATGTTGTGGCGCACGTTCTCCTCCGGCATGCCGCCGTGGATCATCACACTGAGCAGCGAGTGGTTCGGGACTTTCCGCACCACGGGAAGCATGTCGCCGATCGCCGCATCGATGCCGGCGGTCGCCGCATGGCAGCGCGCCTCGACGGCGGGATCGCCCGCGTAGTTGGCGATGCCCTCGATCATCGCCTGCGACCAGGCGTCGATATCCTGGTAGCGGATGTTGGTGAGCCCGGTGACCGATTTCAGGCACTCGCCGGACAGCGGCAGCGAGAACTCTTCCAGCAAGTCGGCCGCGCCCTTCTCCGCCAGCGCATCGAGAATGCGGTCCGCATGCGCCTGAAACGCCTCGCGCCAGTGCGCCCGCACGGCCTTCGGCGACACCGCGGGAAAGAAGATCGAGCGCTCCGCCATGTGCGCGTCGCCGTCCTTGCGCATCATGTTGTGGCCCATCAGCTTGACCATCAGGCCGGCGGGCTGGTCGGAGGAGAACACGTCGATGCGCTTCTCCGAGACGAAGATGTCGTCGCGCCGCGTCAGCAGCGTTGACCCGAGCTGCGGCACGAAACAGATCGGCGCCGCGCGCCGCATCTCAGCCAACGCCGGATAGGGATCGCGCCAGAAGTCCTGCGGATCGATGGAAAAATGCGGCGCCGTGGACATGGCGTGATGTTAGGCCGTCACCGCAGGGCGGGCAAAGCGTGCGCCCGCGCAGGCAGGGGTTGTTATGCCCGCGCCTTGTAGAACCGCATGATGTCGGATGCGGTCGACTGACCCAGCCTTTCGTAGCGGGCGAGGCAGTGCCTGATCTCGCTCGCCGTTGCCGGGCGCCGCCAGATGGGAAGACGCAGGATGCGCTCGACGGTGCTCCAGGCAAGGCCGGTCGCCCGCGCAATCACCAGCAGCATCTCGCCGCTTTCCTGCTTGAGCGCCTGATCGATCAGCGGCAGCGGCAGGGCGCTGATCAGCGAGAGGCCGACCCGGATTTCTTCCCGCAAGCCATCCTCGGCGAAACTTCTCAGCTGCTCGTCGTCGAGTTGGCCATGGCTGTGAAGCTTCCCGACCGAGGCATGAATGGCAGCAACGTCGCGTGGCTCGGTCTCATGCCTGGCGGCCACGTGGTGAGCCGCTTTCTCCACCGACTCGCGTATCTGACGTGCCGCGTGCGGCAATTCGCCTTGCAGCTTCGCACGCACGTGCTCGCTCGCGGTCTGGATCAGCAGCGCGAAGGCCATCGGCGGGATGTCCTTCCTTCGGCCGACCCGCTCTGCAAGGCTGTCATCTTCCTTGGCGCGCGCGATGAGGCGCTCGAGGCCCTGGCCTGAGAACCGGGCGCCCGAATTTCCCGCGACGCTCAACAGCACCTGCGAGTCGCCGTGTTCGACCAGCGCGTCGGTGACGGGCGGGTTGAGAGATTGTCGTCTGGAAATTGCCATCAGGTGCTCCTGGCTCTTGGCTTGCGCCGTCGCCACCAGGATCGGATCGTCGAGCTGCTCGGAATGCATCAAGACCGGACAGGCGACCTCGGCCTCGTCGTCCGATGCCAGCGCGCGCATCAAGGTCGCGGGCGCGTTGCGGATCGGAGCCAGGCGCAGCGCCAGCAGCGCGCGCGCGGCGGTGTCGATCTCGCGGATCAGCTCACTCAGGACTTCGTCGAACAGCGCGATCTCTGCGTCGCGCAGCGCGGCTGCGTTCACCACGAACAGGTCGGTCAGATGCCGGGCCAGCCCCCGATGGTCGCTCACCGAGCGGGCCGAAATGGCCGTGCGCACGTCGGAGAGTATGGCAGCGGACGCGGTCATCGATGATGACCGCCGGCGCACGTGTTGGCGCGCGGCGCCGGGCACGCCGCAAAGCGCGGTTCGTGTTGCATTCTGCGAAAGTCCGGTCCGTCCGTTCTGGCCTGCCGCCAACGTGACGGACCCACGTAAATTTGCAGTGAAACGCGGGTTAATGAATCGCTAATGCCCCCGGGCAAGGCCAGCGCTGCGACGTCCTAACGACGAAGGCCCGGTATCTACCGCCGCGAGACCCAGTCAGGCATCCGGCCTGGACAATCGTTGCTGACATGGCCTCGGCAGATGCCCTCGTCGAGGCATCCCGCAATGGCGTCCTTGGTCCAGATATAAACGTGGTCTTCGCGACTTGCCGGCTTCACGAGGTCGACGTGGTTTTTGGCCTCGAACTTTTTGAACTCCCTGATCATCTGTCGGAATCCGTTTTCTTGGGGATGTGCGCTTTCCTCAGGAACAATTATTCCGAATGTCGAGTAAGGCTGAGTTTCGATCGCGGCATGAAACGTAAGTCTTCCACACACATCGTTTCGTTTCAGATCCCAATCGGCAACAGCCCCTTCAAGGAGTTGAAGATAGTCGTTTTGGTCGGTCGGCCTCAGAACCCGCCATTGCGGATTTGCGCTCGCCTTCGCGATATAATGAGCAACGCCGGAACCGTTCAGGGGTGTCCCAAGCGTAATAACCAGCCCGAACAGAGATAGATATTTATGTGAATATGCGTTCTTGATGTGATGCAGATGCTGATAACACAATATTCCCCCGAGGCTATGGCATATCAGGATAACTTTTGAGTACTTCTTCTCCCTGAACAGAAGGGCATCGAGTTTGGCTGACAGCTGGACCTGGATTTGTCTGACGGTGGGCGATGCCTGGATCCCATAGCTGTCGTAGTTGATGGTGTAGATGTCGAGCCTGTGGCCGATCTGAGGATCAGCCGCGAGAAGCTCGAACCAATATGCTCCGCGCCGCCCGCCGCTATCAGGAGTTAGCCAGGTATCTCGCCCACCGGTAATCCCGTGGACGAAAAGCACGGCTGTCCGCGGACACGGCGCCGCACATTCTCCACCGCTCTCCTGGTCGACCCTTACGGTCTCCTGACCGAACGCCGGTGACCAAAGCCAGACCAAAAAGCTCCCGATCAACAAAAGGTAATGCATGGTAGCGCTCCGCGCTTCCGGTGAACCCTGCCGCGAGCCGGGCCACAATCATGTCCCAGCATGCGCGGCAAGCACAAGCGGTAATTGCATGTTTCACGGCTTTCGCATCGCGCGATCGCCCCCGCCTCAATCGATCTTGAGTCCCAGCCTCGTCACCAGCGGCTCCCAGAACTTGACCGCATCGGCGAGCACCTTGCGGAAGCTTTCGGGACCGGAGTCGGGGGTCCCTTCACGGCGGATCCCGGCTCGGCAAGATCGGAGTCCGATGGGTTGGGCGCACCCGCTGAGCGCCCTACAGCCCGCCTTGCGTAAATAATCCTTGACCTAGGATCGGATTTATGTCATACGCCATGCACCCTGCTCACCGAGGGGCGCCATCTAGAGGCGTCTTGATGATGGAGCAGGCCGGAGGCGGGGCCGGAGAACAGGTCCTCAAATCCGGCAGCCGGCGCCCGGCAATTCCGGGCCTCGGACTGGGGCGGCGCCCGCGGACGAGGCTCGCACCCTCGTACTCGGGCGGCGTCGGGGCTCCGCCCGG
>JBAVXH010000087.1:0-1714 GCA_049698215.1 Xanthobacteraceae bacterium
GACCTCATCCGCTGGTCAATCCAGGAAATCCGCCGCATAGCCCAACGCCTCGCGCGAAAGCGCATCTGAAGTTGCCCCGGTTTCGTGGACACCCGATCTCTTGAGTTTTCGGAGTCCACAATGGCACAGAAGCACCCCCGTTATGCGCCGGCGTTCCGCCGGCAGATGATCGAGCTTGTTCGGGCCGGTCGCACGCCGGAGGAATTGGCGAAGGAGTTCGAACCGTCGGCGCAGGCGATCCGCAACTGGGTCGCGCAAGCCGACCGTGACGAGGGCCGCCGTGAGGATGGCCTGACGACGGCAGAGCGGGAGGAACTCAACCGTCTGCGACGTGAGAACCGCCAGCTCAAGTTGGAGCGCGAGATCCTCTCAAAAGCCGCGGCCTGGTTCGCTCGGGAGACGAATGTGATCCTGCCGAAGGGTTCCAATTCGTGAGCGAGAACCGGGCCCGTTACCCCATCGCCGTGATGTGCCGCGTCTTGGGTGTCTCCCCCAGCGGCTATTACGCATGGGTGAAGCGGCCGGCCTCTGCGCGTGCCGTGATGGATGCGGCGTTGACCGCGGAAATCCGCGCGGCGCACGTAGCGTCGAAAGGCACCTATGGAGCACCGCGTCTCCAGATTGATCTTGCGGAAGCCGGCATTCGTGTCAGTCGCAAACGTGTTGCCCGGCTGATGCGCAACGCCGCCCTGGTCGGCGCGAGCCGTCGCAGGCCTATCGTCACGACCGCACGGGATGGGGCGCGCCAGGCGCCCGATCTCGTCAACCGCAACTTCACCGCGGATGCACCCAATAAGCTGTGGGTGGCCGATATCACGTATATTCCGACCTGGGCCGGCTTCCTCTATCTGGCGGTCGTGCTCGATGCGTTCAGCCGCCGGATCGTCGGCTGGTCGATGGCAACCAGCTTGCACATGCAGGTGGTGCTCGACGCCCTCGACATGGCGCTCTGGCAGCGGCGGCCGAACGGCGTGATCCATCATTCGGATCAGGGCTCGCAGTATACCTCGATCGAGTTCGGCAAACGATGTCGGGAGGCGAGTGTTCGCCCCTCGATGGGATCGGTCGGAGACGCCTACGACAATGCGATGGCGGAGAGCTTCTTCGCCACGCTCGAATGCGAGTTGCTCGATCGGCGGCGCTTCAAGACGCAGGCCGAGGCGCGCATGACCGTCTTCGAGTTCATAGAAGGCTTCTACAATCCGCGCCGGCGCCACTCATCACTCGGCTATCTGTCGCCTGTCGCATTCGAACGCCGATATGCAGCGACTGCTCTCGAACCCGGTGCACGCCAGCATGCCGTCGTGCTCGCGCCTGTCAAGGAGCGGCCTGGAAACGTCCTAGCAAGCCTCACCGTCAGCGTGCCGGCCGTCCTTGACAGCCACTCGACACGACAGGCTTGAGAACGTGCAGGCCGGGACGAAAAGATGCTCTCGGCCGAACCAAAAGATGCCCCAAAGAGGAGGATAGAATGACGTCAAATTAGATACCCTGATCCCAAGACCTCACCTCTCCACGAAACCGGGGCAAGTCCACTTCATTGTGTTCTCCGATTTGGTCGCTTGAAAGATTCAGGACGCGCGCCGACAGCACGCGAACGCGCAGAATGCGGGTGCGTCGGGCAACCCTGCCGAACGCACCTCTATCCGGAGTATTATTGTGTGCCTGCCGATAGGCACATGGGCTGCCAATTGAGGGGAGCGGAGACTTCGGT
>JBAVXH010000088.1:0-44648 GCA_049698215.1 Xanthobacteraceae bacterium
GCTTGGCGCGGCGCGAAGAAACCACGTGCACGCGTCCCGCCGTTTTCCGTTTGGCGGCGGGCGACGCGGGCTCGTCTGCACCAGCCGCGGCCGCAGCCGCGCGCTCGCACTTCTTGATGTATCGCTCATCGCAGGCGCTGACAGGCGCGGTGAGGTAGGTCAGCAACGCAAGAGCCACCGCCCCTGCGGCCGTGATCCGCACGCACATTGCGTTCCCCTGCGGTTCGGCTTCGGGTCCCCCAATTGGGTACTTGGCGAAGTGGCGTCAACGTGACCAGATTGCGGCAAAGCTGCCGCAATTCACGGAACCGGCGCCGCAGTTTGGCAAGGGAATCAGCCCCTTGCGCGCCACGATGCTGTTGTCTCATTGTTTAGAGGACGGCTACGGAAGGAGCCCGCGATGCGTTTGCTGTTCGGAATGATCCTGGGCGCCGCGCTGACCGTGGGCGCCGCCTACATCTCCGATACCGCGAAATCCGGGCCGGATGCCCGCCCGATGGTGAACTGGAAGGTGGTCGGAGAGAACGTCGACGCGCTCACCGTGATGATCAAGCAGGGCTGGGCCAAGCTGACGGGATAACGCTCGGGGGCGGACCCGCTTCCTTTCAAGGAGGCAGCTCTCCATCATGACACTCGACAGGGTCCAACTGCGGGAATTCGCCGAGCGCGGCTTCATCGTCGTGTCGAATGTCATTCCCGCAGATCTGCGCGCCGCCGCCATGCGCGCCATCGACGACATGATCAGCCGCCAGCCCCCGCCGACCGAGAAGCGCGGCTTTCATTTCTACTGGCTCAACGATGTCGAGCAACCGGACACCATGCTGTCGCTCTTGACCGACAGCGGCGTTATCGGGCTCGTCGAATCGGTGATCGCGCCGTTGCGGCTGCTACTGCCTCGACAAGTACAGATTTCGCTCAATATTCAGCCCTGGAATCATCGCCCAGGCGGCCCGCATCTCGACGGAATGACACCTCCCGAGCCGAGCGGCCGGCCCGGCACCTTCACACTGCTTGCCGGTGTCATCCTGACCGATCAGACCGAGCCGGATATGGGCAACCTTTGGGTCTGGCCGCGATCGCACAAGGTGTGCGCTGCCTACCTGAGAGAGCATGGCCCGGATACGCTGCATCAGATTGCGCATCCGACCTATCCGATGGCGCCGCCCGAACAGGTCCTTGGGCGCGCGGGCGATCTGTTGCTCGCGCACTACATGCTCGGCCACAACATGGGTGGGAACCTGTCGTCCTCTGTCCGGCGTGTGGTGTATTTCCGGCTCAAGAGCGAGGCGCATGAGGCGCATTGGCGCGACTACGTGCGCGACGAGCTGCTCGAATTCGCTGCGGTGCGGAGCGCTACCGCGTCTTAGATCGGGCGCCTCGACTACACGGCGCTAAAAATTCTCCACCCACGGCCGCACTTCCAGCTCAAACGTCCAGGCGCTGCGCGGCTGCTGCAGCACGTGCAGGTAGCTTTGCGCAATCGCATCGGGATCGAGCAGCGCGTCCGGCTTGTCGGGCGATGGCGGGCGGCGCTCGCTGCGGATGCCGCCGTCGATCACGAAGTGCGCGACATGGATGCCGCGCGGGGAAAGCTCGCGCGCGAGCGACTGGGCAAGCCCGCGCAGCGCGAACTTGCCCATCGCGAACGGCGCGGACTGCGCGTAACCCTTCACGCTGGCGGAGGCGCCGGTGAACAGGATCGCGCCCCTGCCCTGCGGCAGCATCCGCCGCGCGGCCTGCTGGGCCACCAGGAAGCCTCCGAAGGCCGAGACCGCGATCGCCTTCTCGACGTCGGCCGGCTCGAGCTCGATCAACGGGCCGCCGGTGCGAAAGCTCGCGTTGTAGACGACCACGTCAGGCGCGCCGAGGCTCGCTTCGATATCAGTGAAAAGCCTCTCCACCGCCTCGCGCTGTGTCGCGTCGCAGGCGAACACCTTGGCGCCCGTTTCCGCCGCGAGGCCTGACAGCTTGTCCGTGCCGCGCGCCACCAGCGCGACCTTCATTCCGTTCTTGCTGAACAGCCGGGCGAGCGAGGCGCTCAGCCCGCTGCCGGCCCCGACAATGAGAGCGGTGCAATACTGCGACATCCAAAATGCTCCTGCGGCTTTCTGCAGGAACATGGAGTGCCGTCACCCCGACGGCAAGAAAGCCGCAGTTGCGGCGC
Organism: Xanthobacteraceae bacterium; assembly: GCA_049698215.1. Lineage (GTDB taxonomy): Bacteria > Pseudomonadota > Alphaproteobacteria > Rhizobiales > Xanthobacteraceae > PALSA-894. The sequence goes on from JBAVXH010000088.1 coordinate 2,165, forward strand.
CGCGCGCCCGGACGATCGCGCGCCGACGTCAGCTCGGATCGCGCGAAACCCGGATCTCGATATCCTTCACGGGCTTGCTGAGATTGCTGGTCGCATCCAGCGGGCCGTCGGTTGAAACGACCACGCTGAACTGTCGTTTCGGTATGTCGCTCAACAGAACCGATGCCAGCGAAAAAAGCTTCTCTTCATTCGAGACCGAACGGACGACGGTTTCACCACCGTGGGGTTGGTCGGCTGGCGTGATCGCGGCGAACACGCCCGGTATTGTGGGATCGACCCCCAACTGCAACGTTGCGGGCTTCTTGACTTGGCCATTGATGGAGATTTCACCCGTGAGGAACAGAAAATTGGTATTGCTGCCGATGCGGCGGACGAACTCACATTTTTGCACGCTCATGGGATGGTTGGTGGTCATGGCCCCTCGCCGGTCCGTGTTTGAATAGCTGCAAGCCTCGTCCGCCCTTGCCTCGGACCGGGCGGCCCGTGCAATCCAGCAAACTCGCTCGCCCGCTCATTCTCGGGTCAAGTGGGGAACTTCGCAACCCCTGCTGCCGCCATTTGCGCTGCGCGCCAGCTATTCACGCTTCTCCGGCAGGTTCAGCCGGATGTGCAGCTCGCGCAGCTGCTTCGGCGTCACCTCCGACGGTGCACCCATCAAGAGATCCTCGGCGCGCTGGTTCATCGGGAACAGCACGACCTCGCGCAGGTTCTCCTCGCCGCACAAGAGCATCACGATGCGGTCGATGCCCGGCGCAATGCCGCCGTGCGGCGGCGCGCCAAGCGAGAGCGCGCGCAGCATGCCGCCGAATTTCTCTTCGAGAACTTCTTCTGGATAGCCCGCGATCGCGAAGGCCTTCTTCATCACGTCCGGGCGGTGATTGCGGATCGCGCCGGACGACAGCTCGATGCCGTTGCAGACGATGTCGTACTGGATCGCCTTCAGCGCGAGCAGCGTGTCCTTGTCGTTCGGATCGAGCGCGAGGAATGTCTCCGGCTCGACGTTCGGCATCGAAAACGGGTTGTGCGAGAAGTCGATCTTCTTCTCCTCCTCGCTCCATTCATACATGGGGAAGTCGACGATCCAGCAGAACTCGAAGCGGTCCTTCCGGATGAGGTCGAGATCCTGTCCGACCTTGGTGCGCGCCGGCCCGGCAAACTTCACGAACACGTTGGGGTCGCCGGCGACGAAGAACACCGCATCGCCCGCCTTCAGGCCCAGCTGCGCGCGCAACTGCTCGGTGCGCTCCGGCCCGGCATTGTTGGCGACGGGGCCGCGTCCGAATGTTTTGCCCTCTTCCTCGACGAAGAAGATGTAGCCGAGCCCCGGCTGCCCCTCGCCTTGCGCCCACGAATTCATGCGGTCGCAGAAGGCGCGCGAGCCGCCGCCCGGCGCCGGGATCGCCCACACCTGGTTCTTGGCGCTCGTCTCCAGAATGCGCGCGAACACCTTGAAGCCGGAGCCGCGGAAAATCTCCGACACGTCCTGCATCTCGATCGGGTTGCGCAGGTCCGGCTTGTCGGTGCCGTACTTGGCGAGCGCTTGCGCGTAAGGGATCAGCGGAAATGTCGGCGTCACCGGCTTGCCGTCCGCGAACTCCTCGAACACGCCGCGCATCACCGGCTCGACCGCGCCGAACACGTCGTCCTGCGTGACGAAGCTCATCTCGACGTCGAGCTGGTAGAACTCGCCGGGCGAGCGGTCGGCGCGCGCGTCCTCGTCGCGGAAGCAGGGCGCGATCTGGAAGTAGCGGTCGAAGCCCGAGATCATGGTGAGCTGCTTGAACTGCTGCGGCGCCTGCGGCAGCGCGTAGAACTTTCCCGGATGCAGCCGCGACGGCACGAGAAAATCGCGCGCGCCTTCCGGCGACGACGCGGTGAGGATCGGCGTCTGGAATTCGAAGAAGCCGCCCTCGCGCATGCGGCGGCGGATCGACTCGATGATCTGCCCGCGCTTGATGATGTTGTTGTGCAGCCGCTCGCGGCGCAGATCGAGGAAGCGGTACTTGAGGCGGATTTCTTCCGGATATTCCTGATCGCCGAACACCGGCAACGGCAGCTCGTCCGCCTTGCTCAGCACCTCGATCTCGCTCGCGAAGACTTCAACCGCTCCGGTCGGCAGTTCCGGATTCTCGGTCCCGCCGGGGCGCCGGCGCACCTTGCCGTCCACGCGCACGACCCATTCGGCGCGCAACGTCTCGGCAGCCTTGAACGCCGGCGAATCCGGGTCGGCCACAACCTGCGTCAGGCCGTAATGATCGCGCAAATCGATGAACAGCACGCCGCCGTGATCGCGCACGCGGTGCACCCAGCCGGAGACCCGCACGGTCTCGCCGACGTGGCTGTCGCGCAACGCGCCGCAGGTATGGGATCGGTAGCGATGCATGAGTTGTTGGCCTGTTGAAGTGTAGGGCTTTCGGACGACGCCTAACTGCTGTTCCAGCCTGCCTAGCTCTCCGGCACAATTGGATTTCAGGCGGGTATGCAATTTCTTAGTAGCACTCAAGAGGAGTCCAGCAACGCTATCGAGATGCACAAAGAAGCCGCTTAGACCGACATCCTTGTAGAATTCCAACTTAAAATCGTCACCTGCGGGCGCCAAGTGTCGCCGCACCAGTGCGCCGAGGTTGTTGTGAACTTCGGCACTCTCAAAGCTGTATATGGACTTGTACTCTGCCTCCATGCCCGCTTTGCGAAAGCGCTCAGAGATTGTCAGCGGACTAAAGCCCTTGTCCTTCAATCGCTGAAGTTCGGTCTCATGACGCTTCAAAATATCGTCGAGACTTTCATGCTCCGCGATGGCTTTCAAGAATGGGTTGTCTTCCTTGCTTGCCTTTAGCGCCTTTGCCCAATGCTGATGATAGCTTGCAAGGCAATGGTCTAGGTAGGCAGGGTCGCGATCGAGATTCACAAAGTCTACGTACGCTTCAAGAAACGAACGAAAGATTGGTGATGTGCCAGCCAGAAGCTTCTTATCTACGAGTGTAACGAAGCTGGCCGTGTGCTCGATAAGCGTGCCGTACAGGCATACGACCGCTCCGTCTTTTCGAAAGGTTTTGTCGAACCTCAAGTGGCCAGACAATGCCACGCACTCATCGTGGAGCGTCTTCACGAATTTCAGCAGTTCGCCAGCTTCTGTCTCGTGTTCTTCTGCCATTGATCGTTGCTAGGGCAAGGCTGCGCTCGTGCCACGATTCGCAAGCAAAGCGCCGCAGGTATGGGATCGGTAGCGATGCATGGAATCCGTCTTCGGACTGTTGGGAAAAGCGCGCGGAAAGGCGCACGCAGAGCGCACTTTGTCAAGGAAAACGGCGGCCTCGACAGCCTCTTGGCGATCTGCCAACCGTGGCGCCGGAGGCAGGCGAAAAGATGCCGCAAATGACCACCGCCGAGGCGATTGTCGCGAGCCTCATCGCCCATGGGCTCGACACAATCTACGCGCTGCCCGGCGTGCAGAACGACCACCTGTTCGATGCGCTGTTCAAGGCGCAGGACCGCATCCGCACGGTCCACACGCGTCATGAACAGGGCGCCGCCTACATGGCGCTGGGCGCGGCGCTTGCGACCGGCAAGCGCCAAGCTTTCGCGGTGGTGCCGGGGCCAGGCCTGCTCAACGCCAGCGCTGCGCTGCTGACGGCCTATTCGATGAATGCGCCGGTGCTGGCGCTGGTGGGACAGATCCCGGACCGCGGCATCGGCCGCAAGCTCGGGCAGCTGCACGAGATCAACGACCAGGCCGGGATCATCGACCGGCTGGTTGGAGAAAAACACGCGTGGTTCGTACCACACGCGAAAGACGCGCCACGCATCGTGGCCGAGGCCTTCCGCGCAATGGCGACCGGACGACCGGGACCGGCCGCGCTCGAATGCGCCATCAACATATGGGGCAAGCCAGGCGAGGCGACGCCGCAAGCGCCCCTCCCCGCGCCCGAACCGAAGATCGACGAGGATGCGCTGCGCGATGCCGCGAAGCGGCTTGCTGGTGCGAAGAACCCGATGATCGTGGTGGGCGGCGGCGCGCAGGACGCCTCGCCCGAGGTCACCGCCCTCGCGGACATGCTGCAGGCGCCGGTGCTGTGCGGATTCCGGCGCGGCCAAGGCGTGCTCGACAGCCGCAATCCGCTCGCCGTGACGCTGCCGCTGGGCCGCGAATTGTGGGGCGAAGCGGATGTGGTGCTCGCGGTCGGCACGCGATTGTTCTTCCAGCACACGATGTGGGGCGTCGACGACAACCTCGCCATCATCGCGGTCAACGCCGATCCGCAAGAGCCCGCGAAGCATCGCATGCCCGCCGTCGCGCTGATCGGCGACGCGGCGCCAATCCTGCGGCGGCTGATCGATGTGCTCCCCGCGCAGAAACGCAAATCGCGCAAGGACGACTTGAACGAGCGCCACGCGAAATGGCGCGAGCGGCTCTCCGTGCTCACGCCACAGCTTGCGATCGTGGAGGCGATCCGCGCCGAATTGCCGGAAGACGGAATCTTCGTCGATGAGGTGACGCAGGTCGGCTTTGCGGCGCGCATCGCCATGCCGGTCTACCGGCCGCGCACGTTCCTCTCGCCGGGCTATCAGGACAATCTCGGCTGGGGGTACGCAACGGCGCTTGGCGCGCAGCACGCGCGGCATGACGTGCCGGTATTGTCCATCAACGGCGACGGCGGCTTCATGTACACGGCAAACGAGCTTGCGACCGCCGTGCGGCACCGCATCCCGCTCACCGCGATCGTGTTTTCGGACGGCTCGTTCGGAAACGTGCGGCGCATCCAGGAAGAAAACTACGGCAACCGGCTGATCGCGAGTGATCTCGCCAACCCGGATTTCGTCAAGTTCGCCGAAAGCTTCGGAGCCGCAGCGGAGCGCGTGCGCACGCCGGAGGAATTGCGCGCGGCGCTGCGCCGCGGCTTTGCGCGGCGCGACGGTCCGACCCTGATCGAGATGCCGGTCGGCCCGATGCCGAGCCCGTGGGAATTCATCCTGATGGGCAAGGTGCGGGGTTAACTCGCCTGATCAGCGCACACCTTGAACACCAGCTTGCCTCGCAGGTGCCGGCCCTCGCTGACCCGATGCGCTTCGGCGGCCTGCGACAAATCGTAGAGCTTGACCTCCGGCTTGCGGATGACGCCCGCCTGATAGAGCGCGGCGACGCGCTCGAGATGCGTGCGGTCGCGTCCGGCGTATGGGCGCAGCGCTACGACGTCCGTGCGCTCTGGCGTAGGCGCCTTTGGTCCGGATGCAATGAAGGCGGCACGTCCGCCGGGCTTGAGAACCGCAAACGATCGCGTCGCCACGTCCCCGCCGACGGTTTCGAACACCGCATCGCAATTGCGTACAGCCTTGGTGAAGTCGGTTGCGTTGTAGTCGATCACCTCGTCGGCGCCGATGTCGCGCAGGTAGGAGAGATTGGCGGCGCTGCCGGTGGTGACGATGCGGGCGCCGAGATGCTTGGCAAGCTGGATCGCGAAGCTCGCGACGCCGCCCGCGCCGCCCTGGATCAGGATCGTCTCGCCGGATTTCAATTTCAGCGAATCCTCGATCGAGCACAGCGCCGTCAACCCCGTGAGAGCGAGAGCCGCAGCATCAACATGCGACATCGCGGCCGGCTTCTTCGCGACGATGGAAGCATTGATCGCGATCTTTTCGGCGTAAGCCCCTTCCCGGCCAAGTTCCAGAACACCAAACACTTCATCGCCGACACGCAGATCGGTCACTCCTGCGCCGACCGCGCTGATTACGCCGGAGAAATCGCGTCCGAGGATCAGCGGAAATGGTGCGGCCTTGCCGTAGTGATTGGCGCGCACCTTCCAGTCCGCCCCGTTGACGCTCGCCGCGAACACATCGACGACGATCTGGCCCGGGCCGGGTGATGGGTCCGGAAGATCGCCGTATTTGATCACCTCCGGTCCGCCAAACTGCTCTATGTAAGCTGCTTTCATGATGACTCTGCTTTGCGTTTCGGATCGCGATGGTCGCGAGGATAAGTTGTGCAATAACAATAAGATACCGCACGAACCTCGATTCCATCATGATATCGGAAAATCTTCCCCGAATGCCCCCACGGCGGCGCTGCACAATACGCGACAGCGCGCCGCGACTCCGATAGAAACCCGTCATGGAGCCGATTACGACGACCAAGGAATTGACCGCGGCCTGTACACGGCTGGCGAAGCACGATTTCATCACCGTCGACACCGAATTTTTGCGCGAAACAACCTATTTCCCCATCCTCTGCGTTGCGCAGGTTGCGAGCGCCGACGAGGCGATCGTGATCGACGCTTTGGCCGAGGGCATCGACCTCGCGCCGTTCTTCAAGCTGATGGCGAACACCAAGGTGCTGAAGGTCTTTCATGCGGCGCGCCAGGACATCGAAATCGTCTGGCATCGCGCCAAGATCATCCCGCATCCGGTGTTTGACACCCAGGTCGCCGCCATGGTGCTGGGCTACGGGGAATCCATCTCCTACGACCAGCTGGTCCAGCGCATCACCGGTGACACGCTCGACAAGTCGAACCGCTTCACCGACTGGACGCGCCGGCCGCTCACGCCGGCGCAGCTCAAGTATGCGGTCTCCGACGTGACGCACCTGCGCGATGTCTATCGCGCGCTGTCAGCCGATATCGCCAAGCGCGGCCGCGCCGAGTGGGTCGGCGAGGAAATGGAGATCCTCACCTCGCCCGACACCTATCGTATGGAGCCGGACCATGCATGGCAGCGGCTGAAGACGCGCGTGCGCAAGCCGCGCGAGCTTGCGGTGCTGATCGAGGTTGCCGCATGGCGCGAGCGCGAGGCGCAGGCGCGCGACGTGCCGCGCGGGCGTGTGCTCAAGGACGAAGTAATCGGCGATCTTGCGGTGCAGGCGCCGACCTCGCTGGAGAAGCTAGCGAGCCTGCGCTCGCTCCCGAAAGGCTTCGAGCGCTCCAAGTGGGGGCACGATATCCTGGAGGCGGTGAAGCGCGGGCTCGCGCGCGATCCCAAATCCCTCCCGATGCTAGAGCGCGGCAGGCAGGCGGTGAACGGCACGGCGACGCTGGAGCTGTTGAAAGTGCTGCTGCGTATGACCGCCGAGCGCAATGGGGTGGCCGCCAAGGTGATCGCAACCGTCGACGATCTCGAACAGATCGCGGCGAGCGACGACGCCGATGTGCCGGCGCTGAAAGGCTGGCGGCGCGAGATGTTCGGCGAGAAGGCGCTCGCCCTCAAGCACGGCCGGCTGGCTCTGGCCGTTGAGCGGCACCGGGTGGTCGCTGTGGAACGATAGCTGCGACATCAAAAGAGTTCTGTCGCGCACGTTTCTCGGCTAGTGAGGTTCCCTCTGTTTCGAAAGGATTGCGTCAATGGCGGCAGACGGTACGTGGAACATCACCATGAATACGCCGATGGGTGAGCGGACCAGCACGCTCACCTTTTCGACCTCCGGCGGCACGCTGACGGGCCAGCAGGAGTCGGATGGCGATACCACCGACATCGCCGAGGGCACGGTCGACGGCGATAACGTGTCGTGGCAGATCGCGATCAGGAAACCGATGCCCCTGACCTTGACCTTCAGCGGCACCGTGGACGGCGACTCGATCAGCGGGACCGCCGACACCGGCATGTTTGGCAGCTTTCCCTTCGAGGGAACGCGGGCCTGAGGCTCCTCCGCCGATCAGCGCCGCTGCTTGCACCGATCAGCACAACGCATAGGACTGCCGCTCGCTCCTGTGCTAATCTCGCTCCATCTGGATCGAGGTTACCGCCATGCGCCTCGTCACACGCGATCTGCCACTCGTCCCATTGCTCCTGCCGGTCGTTGCGATCGGGCTGTTCCCGCTGGTGATGCTGCCGCTCTTAGGCTTTCTCGGCTTCGTCGTGCTCGGCATTCTCATCGGCTTTGCGGCGGTGATGGCCGAACTGGAAGAACAGGGCGCCCATAACGCGCATGTTGTCAGCCATGGCAACCTGAGCCGCGCCGAACACGCCGGTTACAGTCTCGAAATGCAGAAGCTGATGCGCTCGCTGTTCGCCGTGAAGATCGTCAGCGTCGGACTGATCGTGTTCGGCACCGCCGGCTTCATCATTCGACAATACGGCTAGGCCTCGATCACCGGCTCGCGGCCGATCAGCCGCGCCAGCTGGCGCAGGCGGTTGAACAGGCGGTCGCCTTCAAGAGACGAGAATTTCCCGCGGAGCTTCAGTTTCAGCTTGCCGCGTTCGACCACCATCGGGGTGTGTGGCAGGACGCCCGGCATGGACGCGGAGGCGAGATAGGCGACGCGCAGCGCGGCGCCGAGCACGCGTGCCCGGTCGAGCATGCGCGCAGAGGCCAGCTCGCGCACATGCGGCGAGAGCTCGTCGTCGACCAGCCCGACGTGACGGAAGAACACGGCGAGCGCAAGGAAGGTGCGGCCGGGATGATCGACCGACACGAAGGCCGCGTTCGCGATGATGTTGAGCGATTGTTCGCCGCGATAGTCCGGGTGAGCACGCCAGCCGATGTCGGCGAGGAGGCAGGCGGCGTGACGCAGGCGGACTTCCTCGGCCGTCTCGTCGAGTCCCGACGAGGCCATGAAGCGGTCGGTCCAGCGGATCAGCTCGTGGCCATGCTCCGGCGAGCGGGAACGCAGGATGTTGAGCTCCTGCGCGGCAGCGGTCAGCCCGTCTTTTGCACGTTCGCGGGCGGGCAGTTCGGAATAGAGCAGCCCCTCGCGCACGCCGAGCGCCGAGATCACGATGTCGCGCGGGCGCGCAATGCGCACCGCATGCTCGAGCACAAGCGCCGCGTAGGCAAGCAGCGGGCGCCGCGCCTCGTTCACCATTTCGATGCGCGAGAGCATCTCGGGGTCGACCCGCCCCACGAGGCGGGAGAACTCCAGCGCCTCGCGCGCCGGAATGACGTAGCCGTGCATCACATGCAGCGGATAGCCGGTCTGCCACATGTGCAGGCGCGCCAGCGCCCGCCATGTGCCGCCCACCGCATAGAACGAGCGCCCCTCTCCGCGACGCAGCAGCGGCACGGCTTCCAGCGCCTTGGTGACGATCTTTTCGGCCTTCTTGACGGATCTTTCCGCCAAGTCCTGGAGTGCAAGACTCCCAAGTGGCAGTGTCACGCCACTGCGGATCGTTTGCCGGCGCACATCGATCAGCTCGAGCGAGCCGCCGCCGAGATCGCCCACGATCCCGTCGGGCTGATAGAGGCCGGAAATGACGCCGAGCGCAGAATAGTGCGCTTCCTGCTTGCCGGTCAGCACGGCGACACGCTTGCGGCAGATGCGCTCGGCGGTGGCGATGAACTCAGGTCCGTTCGCGGCATCGCGGCACGCGGCGGTGGCCACACACCACACATGCTTGACGCCGCCGATGTCGCAGAGCGCGCGGAAGCGGCGCAACGCCGCGAGTGCCTTCTCGACCGCATCGGCGGCAAGCAGTCCGGTCGACTGCACCTCGCGGCCGAGGCCCGCGAGCACCTTCTCGTTGAAGATCGGGGTCGGCGCGCGCGTCAGCCCCTCGTAGATCACAAGGCGCACCGAGTTCGACCCGATGTCGATGACGGCAATTGGCGCCCCGTGATGCAGGCGCCCTTGAGCGAAACTCAGTGGACGGGACCTAAGCGCGCTCGCGGCGGCGCGTAAGGCTGCGGGGCGAGGACTCTTTGAGCGATTTGCCACGGCCCGAAAGGCTCGGATTGGTCATGAAGTATTTATGGGCGTTGAACGGCTCTTCGCCCGGCGCGGCCTTGATACGCATCGACGTGCCGTCCGGCAAGAGGTTCCAGCTCTGCTCGTTATCCTTGAAATTCGCCACCATGATCTGGTCCAGCACCTGCTCGTGCACGGTGGCGTTGAGGATCGGGCAAAGCACTTCGACGCGGCGGTCGAGATTGCGCGGCATCATGTCGGCGGACGAGATGTACACCGGCGCTTTCCGATGCGGCAGGCCGAAGCCGCCGCCGAAGCAATAGATGCGGCTGTGCTCCAGGAAGCGCCCGATGATCGACTTGACGCGGATGCGCTCGGACAGGCCCGGCACACCCGGCCGCAGGCAGCAGATGCCGCGCACCACAAGGTCGATCTCCACGCCCGCGCGCGAGGCGTCATAGAGCGCGTCGATGATGTGCGGGTCCACAAGTGAGTTGAGCTTCATCCAGATCGCGGCAGGCCGTCCGGCCTTGGCATGGGCGATCTCGTCGGCGACGTGATCAAGAATGCGTTTCTTCAGGTTGACCGGGGAAACGGCCATTTTTTCCAGTTCGGCCGGCTCGGCATAACCGGTGATGAAATTGAAAATGCGCGCGACGTCCCGCGCGATCACCGGATCGGAGGTGAAGAACGAGAGGTCGGTGTAGATGCGCGCCGTCACGGGGTGATAGTTGCCGGTGCCGACATGCACGAAGGACTTCAACGCCTTACCCTCGCGCCGCACGACCAGCGAGAGCTTGCCGTGAGTCTTCAGCTCGATGAAGCCATAGACCACCTGCGCGCCGGCGCGCTCCAGATCGCGCGCCCAGCGGATGTTGGCTTCCTCGTCGAAGCGCGCCTTGAGTTCAACAAGCGCCGTGACGGTCTTGCCCGCTTCGGCGGCTTCGGCCAACGCCTTCACGATCGGTGAATCATTGGATGTGCGGTAGAGCGTTTGCTTGATCGCGACCACGTTCGGATCGCGCGCCGCCTGATTGAGGAACTGCACCACCACGTCGAACGACTCGTAGGGGTGGTGGACGATCAAGTCCTTCTGGCGGATCGCCGCGAAGCAATCGCCGCCCTGATCGCGGATGCGTTCGGGGAACCGCGGGTTGTACGGGACGAACTTGAGGTCCGGGCGGTCGATTGCAACCAGCTGCGACAGGTCATTCAACGCAAGCACACCATCGACCAGGAACACCTCGTCGTTGGCGACACTGAGCGCGCGCTGCACGAATGCGCGTAGCTCCGCGGGCATCGTTGAATCCACCTCGAGCCGGATGACGGAGCCGCGGCGCCGCTGCTTGAGCGCGGTCTCGAACACCCGGACAAGATCCTCGGCCTCTTCCTCGATTTCCACGTCGCTGTCGCGGATGATGCGGAAACCGCCCTGCCCCTTCACGGTGTAGCCGGGGAAGAGACGGCCAATGAACAAGCCGGTCGCCTGCTCCAGCGCGATGTAGCGCTGTTCGCCGCTCTCAGGGTCAGGCAGACGGATGAAGCGGTCCACCGTGCCCGGCACGCGGATCAGCGCATTCATGCCGCGTCCGTCGCTCGCGCGCGCGAGCTGCAGCGCAATGGTGAAACCGAGATTGGGGATGAACGGGAATGGGTGCGCCGGATCGATCGCAAGCGGGGTCAGCACCGGAAAAATGTGGCCAAGGAAGTGATCTTCAAGCCAAACCCTCTCGGCCTTGGTGACATCGGCACCGTCCACGAGCACGATGTTGTCCTTGCGCAAGTCCTCCCGGAGCGCCCGCCAGCGCGCCTGCTGGTCCGTGGCAAGACTGCCCACCGCCTCGCCGATCCGCGCGAGTTGTTCGGCGGGAGTGAGCCCGTCCGGGCTCCTCTCAATGATACCTTCGCTCACCTGATCCTTCAGGCCGGCTACACGCACCATGAAGAATTCATCGAGGTTATTGGCCGAGATCGAGAGAAAGCGCAGGCGTTCGAGCACCGGTTGGCTGTCGTTTTCGGCTTCCTCCAGGACGCGCCGGTTGAAATGCAGCCAGGAGAGTTCCCGATTGATGAACCGCTCTGGGCTCGTTGGAAGCTCAAACAGGGGAACCGTAACCGGGGCCGCGACCGACGCCGCACCCGGGCGCAGTTCCACTGCCGCGGATTCTTCCGTCACAACAAGAGCTTCACTGCGGTCAGCCATGGCACCGGGCGGGTTATCAAGGAAACTAACGAGACCGGATGACGGTTCAGTGACATGATGCCGCCGGACCGGGGGGCGGCGTCAAGCGGCGCCGTCCAGTTCTTTGTTCGAATTGGTTTCTGGGGCATTCTGGACGATGGAAGGGGGCGGCGCTGACGTATCGGTGCGAAGCTACCGCGACACCACCGTAGCGGCCGCTTGCCTCGGCCTCGTCTGGTTGGGGGACGCCCTGATCTATGTCGTGCTGCCGCTCTACCCGTCCACGTTCGGCGTTGAGGTCGCCTCGGTCGCGATCCTGCTCTCGGTCAACCGGGTCATTCGGATCGTCGGATACGGCTGGGTGTCGCCGCTCTCGCGCCGGTTCGGCGCGAACGCCCTGACGGCCGCGGCCTGCGCGGCAGCCGCCATTTCGACGCTGGCTTACGGACTCCTCAGCGGATTTGTCCTGCTCTTTATCGCGCGGCTGATGTGGGGCGGCGCCTATGGCGTGATCAATCTCACCAACACCGCGTACGCCTACGGAGATGGCCGTCGGGCCGGCACCCATGTCGGACTGAATCGTGCGGTCAGCACGCTTGGGCCGGTCCTGTCGCTGGCACTCGGCGGTTTTCTTGTGATCCAGCTCGGCCCGCAGGGTGTGTTCGTGGTGTACGGACTGGTCGGCTTGCTGGCCGTGCCGCTCGCCTTGTCATTACCGCAGCTGCGTCAGACCGTCGGCGAGACGCCAGTCGCAGCAACGGGGCGGTGGACCCCAAGCCCGCTCAACATCATGTTCTTCGTAGTCGCGCTCGGCGCCGACGGCGTGTTCACCGCGACGCTCTCTACCCTGCTGGCCGACCTTGTTCCGGTGACTTCGGCGCTGATCGGCGCGGGATTACTACTCGCCGCCAATAGACTGACGTCCGTGATCCTCGCCTTCATCAGCGGGCCGACCGTCGATCGGCTCAAGGCGCATCGCCTGCTTGCGCCGTGTGGCGTCCTGGTTGCGGTCGGGCTCGCGGCGATCGCGGCGGGATATGTCTATTCAGGGTCGGTCGTTCTGATCTTCGCGCGTGTCGTATTCGCGATCGTCGCACCGATTGTGGCGGCCGAGCAGTCGACCGACCGGATCGGTGCGATCGCCGCCTACGCGACCTGGTCGGATGTCGGCCTCGCGGCGGGCGCCTTCATCGGCATCATGGGGATGGAAATGCTCGGATACCCGCTGACCTACGCGGCGCTCGGCGCGGCGACGCTTGCCGCGGTGACCTGGTTCACCGTTGTCCGAGCAGCTCCGCCGCAAGCGCACGTGTGACCGGGCGCTTCTGCCGCAAGGCTTCGCGGTCCAGGTCCTCCACCGCGGCACGCGCGGCGGCGAAGGAGCGCTCGATCCGAGTGGGCAGATAAGCGATCAAGGCCTCGTCTACGGCCAACTGGCGGTCGGCGAACAGCTTCACCATCACAGCGCGCAAGAGTGCATCGTCCGGCGAACGCAGTTCGACCGTCGGAATCGCTCGCAATCGCGAGGCAAGATCGGGAAGGTCGACGCGCCAGGTGGCGGGTGGTGCTCGCGTTGTCAGCAGCGCGAAACCTTCCTGCTGATGCACCAGATTGAGCAGATGGAATAGCGCGCGCTCGTCGAGCTGCTCGGCTGCGTCCTCGATCACCAGTGCGCCGGTCGCGAGCGCGGCCGGCAGATTGACCTCGTCCAGCACGCGAGCCGAAACGCGCCGCGCACCGGCGATGTCCGCCCAGATCGCAGCCAGATGACTCTTGCCCGCCCCTTCCGGACCGACGATGGCGAGCGTGCGGTCGGGCCAGTCCGGCCATCGCTCGACGAGGCTGACCGCGGCCTCGTTCGATGCACCAGTGAGGAAATCCTCATGCGAGAAATTCTCCGCATGCGGCAAGGCCAGCGCCAGTTGACGCGGCATGCTCATGGAGTCTGATCCGGCCCGCCGCGCTTGGCCGAGGTGAAGCCGACCGGACCCGTCGCTGGTTCGCCGGTATAAAACGAGCTTTCCAGATAGTGCCGCAACGCAAAGCGGGCGAGCACGCCGACAATCGCGGCCAGCGGCACGGCAATGAGCAAGCCCACGAACCCGAAGAGATAGCCGAACGCGAACAGGGCAAACATGAGCCAGACCGGATGCAGGCCAACGCTTTCGCCCACCAGCTTCGGCGCCAGAACATAGCCCTCAATGAACTGGCCGACGAAGAAGATGATCAGGACAATAATGATCGGCGTGTATTCGGGCCAGAATTGCGCGATCGCGACGCCGACGGCGAGGACCAGCCCGGTCATGGAGCCGACATAGGGGATGAACGTGATGATCCCCGATGCGAGGCCGATCAGCAGCCCGAAATTCAAGCCGACCACTGTCAGCGCGACCGCGTAGTAGGATCCCAAGATCAGGCAGACCGCCGTCTGGCCGCGCACAAATCCCGCAATCGCCTCGTCCATTTCGCGCGCCAGTCCGCGCACGGTCTCGCGATGCTGCAGCGGAATCCAGTGGTCGACAGCCGCGACCATGCGGTCCCAGTCGTAGAGCAAGTAGAACGCGACCACCGGCGTCACGACCACCAGCGAGAAGATCGAGAGCAACGCCTGGCCGCCCGACCACAGCGACTTGATGAATGCGGTGATCCAGCCGGCACCCTGCTTCACCAGATCGCTGACCTGGGCGTCGGCGACCCCTTCGCCGAGAAACTTGCGCAGCCATTCGCGATTCGGGTCCATCGCCAGCGCCTGGATGCGTGAGACGTACCCGGGGAGCTTCTCGATGAACGCGCCGAGCTGGGCGGTGAGGATTGGAACGAACAACAGGATGAGGATGACGAAGCCGAGAACGACTGTGCCGATGATCGCGAGCGTCGCTGCCAGGCGGTTGACGCCCATGCGCTCCAGCCTGTTGGCGAGCGGATCGAGCAGATAAGCGAGCGCCATTCCGGCGACGAACGGCAGCAGGATCTCGCGCAGAACATAAAGCACGAGCACGCCGACGATAAACGTCAGCACCCAGAACGTCATCTGGCGCGTGAGCGTCATTCCCCCTCGCCTCTCCGGCCCCGACCCTAGCATAGGGCTCGCGCGGCGGCGCGATCAGCGAGGCGCGCCATTGGCACCCATGTGGAGAACCCATTCGCGCAAGTACACGGCGATCGAGGCGAGCGTCAGCGCCGCCACAGTCGCCATCGTCAGCTGCAGCGCCCACCCGGCATCGAAGCGGAAGCCGAGCGAGGCGAGCGTGAGCCCGACCAGCAGGAGCTGCACGGCGGTGTTGACCTTCGAGACCATATGCGGCTTCACGCTCACCGGCTTGTTCAGAATCCAGGAGAACATGACGCCGCCGACGATCAGCAGGTCGCGCGACACGACCAGGATCACCAGCCAGCGCGGCAGGGCGTCCACGATCCCGAGCGAGACGTAGATGGAGACGATCAGGACCTTGTCGGCGAGCGGATCGAGGTAGGCGCCGAGCTCGCTCGTCATCCCGAAACGCTTCGCGAGGAAGCCGTCCACCGCATCGCTTACGCCGGCCGCCGCGAACAGCAGGAAGGCGAACATCATCTGGTTCGACGCGATCGCCCACACCACAACGGGCACGAGCAGGATGCGCGCGAGCGTGATCAGGTTCGGAATACTCATGGCCCCGGCAGCAACGTTACCACTTGGCAGATAAACCGCGCAGCCAGCCTTGCCAAGCGCTTGCGGACAACCGCCGCCAAGCCATTGCGCCGCCGCGCATTTGCACGTAGGCCAACCCGCATGAGCAACGGTCTCACCTACGCGCAGTCGGGTGTCGATATCGACGCCGGCAACCGCATGGTCGAGCTGATCAAGCCGCTGGTGCGCGCGACGGCGCGGCCGGGCGCGGACGCCGAAATCGGTGGCTTCGGCGGGCTGTTCGACTTGAAGCGCGCGGGTTTCAAGGACCCGATTCTGGTTGCCGGAACCGACGGCGTCGGTACCAAAGTGATGATCGCGATCGAGACCGGCCGCCACGAAATGATCGGGATCGATCTGGTCGCGATGTCGGTGAACGATCTGGTCGTACAAGGCGCCGAGCCGCTGTTCTTTCTCGACTACTTCGCCTGCGGGAAGCTTTCGCCCGAGGTCGGCGCGCAAGTGGTGAAAGGGATCGCCGCAGGCTGTCGCGAGGCGCGCTGCGCGCTCATCGGCGGCGAGACCGCCGAGATGCCCGGACTCTACAAAGGCGGCGACTACGATCTTGCCGGCTTCGCGGTCGGAGCGGTCGAGCGCGATCAGGTCTTGCCGCGCGCGGTCGCCGCAGGTGACGTACTGCTGGGGCTCGCGTCGTCGGGCCTGCATTCGAACGGCTTCTCGCTGGCGCGCAAGGCGGCCGAGCTATCCGGAGTGCACTTCGATGCACCCTGCTCGTTCGCGCCTGGCATGACTCTGGGCGAAGCGATGCTCGTCCCGACGCGCATCTATGTTCGGTCGTGTCTCGCGGCGATCCGCGAAACGGGCGGCGTGAAGGGGCTGGCGCACATCACCGGCGGCGGCTTCACCGAGAACATTCCGCGCGTCCTGCCCGAGGGCCTCGCGGTGCGTGTCGATCTGGCAAGCGTACCGGTGCTGCCCATTTTCAAATGGCTCGCCAAGACCGGCGGCATTGCGGAGCCCGAAATGCTGCGCACATTCAACTGCGGCATCGGCATGATTGTGATTGCCGAATCGGTCCAGGCCGACGCGCTCATGGGTGTGCTCCAACGCGAAGGCGAGCAGGTGGTGCGCCTTGGCGAAGTTGTCGACGCGCAGCCAAATTTGCCACGCGTCATCTATGACGGTCATCTCGCCCTTCCATGAGCCGCAAGCGCGTCGCCATCCTGATCTCAGGGCGCGGCTCCAACATGGCGGCGCTGATCGAGGCCGCGAAGGCCGTGGACTATCCGGCCGAGATCGCGCTCGTTCTCTCCAACGTGCCCGACGCGGCCGGTCTCGCGCGTGCGCGCGAGGCAGAGCTCGCAACGGCGGTGATCGACCACAAGCCGTTCGGTAAAGACCGTGAAGCGTTCGACCGGCAGCTCGATACTGCGCTCAAGGCACATCGCATCGACATCGTGTGCCTTGCGGGCTTCTTGCGCGTGCTCAGCCCATGGTTCGTCGCGCGCTGGAACAGACGCTTGATCAACATCCACCCGTCGCTTTTGCCCGCCTTCAAAGGCCTCCACACTCACGAGCGCGCAATCGCGGCCGGAGCGAGAGAGCACGGCGCGACGGTGCACTTCGTGGTGCCCGAACTCGATTCGGGCCCGATCATCGAACAAGCGAGCGTGCCGGTGCTTGCGGGCGACACGGCCGATTCGCTAGCGGCCCGTGTCCTCGAGGCCGAGCACCGCATCTATCCGCTCGCGCTCAAGCGCGTCGCCGAAGGCCGCGCCTGATCTACGAAACCCGCGCAAAGAAAAAACCCCGGCCGCAAGGCCGGGGGCTACGGGTTGAGGCCAGAGCTTGCTCCGGCGGGCCGCCTCAGGCGACCTTGAGGTTCTCCGCCGAGGACTTCCCGCGATTGCTGACGAGTTCATACTCCACGGTCTGACCTTCGTTGAGCGTGCTCAAACCTGCGCGCTCCACGGCCGAGATGTGAACGAAGACGTCCTTATCTCCAGTCGACGGCTTGATGAACCCATAGCCCTTGGTCGGGTTGAACCATTTGACGGTGCCTTTTTGCACGTCGGTCTCCTAGTGTATCGAAGCCCAAGATGACGCGATGCGCATCGCTGCACGCCGCGCCACAAGCCGGATCTTGAGGTGGTTCCGAAAACAAGCGCCCCGCAAGGAACGCAATCTGGTGCCGCCGCCAAAAACCGATTGCGTATTCAAGAAAAGCGAAAAATACGGCCATTGCAAGACCAAACCGAGTCAACTCATTGCGAGCAAGCGTGCTCAAGCTTAGTCTCCAGCGCCTAAGATTTTGCCAGAAGCAACGAAGATTTTTCTTCGAGGCACCATCGTTGGAAAGCGCCTTCTCGGATTCTTTGCTATTTGATGACAGCTTGCCTCGTCATCTTGAACACCCTCCCGCACGCAACCGTCTGCAACAAGGAAATCTGTCGTGATCGACCTCTACACCTGGACGACTCCGAATGGCCGCAAAGTCTCCATCGCACTCGAGGAACTCGGGCTGCCTTACACCACACATGCGATCGACATCGGCAAGGACGAGCAGTTCAAGCCGGAGTTCCTGAAAATTGCACCGAACAACCGCATCCCGGCGGTCGTCGACAACGACAATGGGCAGACGCTGATGGAGTCGGGCGCGATCCTGATCTATCTCGCCGACAAGACCGGCAAGCTGCTCGCGCGCGAAGGCGAGCGCCGCTACCGCGGCATCGAATGGCTGATGTGGCAGATGGGCGGCCCCGGCCCGATGCTCGGGCAGGTCCATCACTTCGTGAAATACAACAAGGGCAAGGCGCCTTACGCGGAGGAGCGCTATCTCAAGGAGGCGCACCGTCTCTATGGCGTGCTCGACCGGCGGCTCGCCGAGCACGAATACGTGGCGGACGACTATTCGGTCGCCGACATCGCGATCTGGCCCTGGATCTCGCGCTTCGAGTGGCAGACGATCGACATGAACCAGTATCCCAATGTGAAGCGCTGGTACCTGGCGATCGCACAGCGGCCCGCCGTGCAGAAAGGCTACAAGGTTCCGAAGGACGTCGGCGAGATCCCAATGCCGTAGCGCACCTACGGCCTCCGACGCCGCTCCGCCTCCAGCGCAAGGCTGATCGGCGCTGTGGCCGATGGCGCGAGCGCAGGTTGCGGGCGCAGAATTCCTGCTCAGATTGGCAGACGAGACGCCAAGGAGGACGCCATGAGGTTCATCCTCACACTTGCGCTTGTATTGTTCATGGGGGCTAGCATGTCACGGGCCGAAGACCGCTTCCCGATCTTGCAACCCGAGCAGATGAACGCGGAGCAGAAGAAGTTGCTCGACGCGATCGCCGGTGGAGCGCGCGCCCAGAACTACGGCAGCGACCCGGTCGGCCATGTGCTGCGCCGAGGGCCCTTCAATGCGTGGATGCGCAGTCCGGAGCTCGGAATGCGGATGCAGGCGGTGGGCGAGCATGTCCGCTTCAAGACGTCGATCCCGCAACGGCTCAACGAACTCGCCATTCTGGTCACGGCGCGCGAATGGACCTCGCAATACGAATGGTTTGCGCACCATGTGCTGGCGATGAAGGCCGGGCTCGATCCCGCCATCGCGGACGCGGTCGCAGCCGGCAAGCGGCCCGCCAACATGAAGGAGGATGAGGCCGCGATCTACGATTTCTGCATCGAGCTTCACCGCAGCAAGAAGGTCAGCGATGACAACTTCAAGCGCGTCAAGGCGCTGTTCGGCGAACAGGGCGTGATCGACCTCGTCAGCGTGAGCGGCTACTACGTCGCGGTCGCCATGACGCTCAACGTCGCGCAGGTCCCGATTCCCGACGGCAAGCCGTTGCCCTTGAAGCCGCTCGACTGAGCGCAAGAGAAAGGCGCCGCGCTCCGCGCGCGGCGCCTCATGTCATTTCAGCCGGTTGCTACTTCTTCGCCAGCCCGAGCGACTTCAGCGTCTTGCCGTTGTCCTGGTTGTCGGTCTTCATGAACTCCGCGAACTTTGCCGAGTCCATATAGATCAGATCGAAGCCGCGCTTGGTCATGAACTCCTGAAACTCCGCGCTGTCCCAGACCTTCTTGATCGCCGTCTCGTACTGCGTGGCGATCTCCTTCGGCAGTCCCTTGGGTGCCGCAAAGCCACGCCACACACCCTTGTGCCACTTCTTGCCGAATGCCTCCTCGGTCGTCGGCACGTCCGGGAAGTTCGCAGCGCGCTTCGGTGACATGAACACGAGGCTGCGGATGCGCCCCGCCTTGATCAGCGCCTCCGCCTCCGGCATCGAGCACGCCACGAACTCGACGCCGCCGCCTGCAAGGTCGGTGAGTGCGGTCGCGGCGCCGGTCGCCGGCACCCAGCGGATCAACTGCGGCGAAATACCCTCGAGCTCCATCAGGCCGGCGAGCGCGGCGTGCCAGCTTCCGCCTTGCCCTGAGCCCGAGGCCACGACCTTGTTCGGGTTGGCCTTGATGTGCGCGAACAGCTCTTTCGCGGTCTTGAAGGGCGAGTCCGTTTTCACATGGATCGCCGCGGCGTCCTGATTGACCAGCGCGAGCAGGGTGTAGCCTTCATAAGTGAGATCCGTGAGACCCACCCAATGCATCTGGTTGATCTCGAGCGTGATGAGACCGAACGTGTAGCCGTCAGGCGCGGCGGTCGCGATCGCGGTGTGTCCGACCACGCCCGAGCCGCCGGTGCGGTTGACGACATTCACCGGCTGCTTGAACTCCCGCTCCAGCATCATGGCGACTTGGCGCGCGATCGCATCGGTGCCGCCGCCGGCGGCCCAGGGCACGATCAGCGTGACCGGCCGGTCCGGAAACGCGGCGCGCGCGGGCGCGCCCAACAGACATGCGGCCGCCACGGCCGCAAGGCAGAATCGTATGATATGGCGAAACATTCTTGAGCCCTCCCGAGCCGTTTTGTTCGCGTGCAGTGGACTGCCGCGCCGCGCTTGGTTCGCGCGCTTCGGATTCCGGACGGGCGCCGCTATGATGTCAAGCGTGACACGATGGCGCCCGCGCGCGCCCACCCAACCGGACATTGAGGCATGAAAATCTTCGTGACAGGCGCGACCGGCTATATCGGTGGTTCGGTCGCAACGAAATTGCTGGAGCGCGGCGATACGGTGCTCGGGCTTGCGCGCTCGGATGAGGCCGCTGCTGCGCTGAAAAAGCGCGGTATCGAGCCGGTCGCGGCCGATATCAACGCCTATACGCCACTGGTGGAGGCCGCGAAACGCGCCGATGCCGTGATCAACGCGGCGAACGCCGACAACGCGTTCGTTGCCCACGCGCTGCTCGATGGGCTGAGAGGGAGTGGGAAGGCACTGATCCAGACCTCGGGATCGAGCGTGGTCGGCACCTACGACAATGGCGAAGCATCCGAGGACACCTTCGACGAGGACACGCCGTTCACGCCGGAGCCCGAGAAGGCGACACGGGTCGCGATCGACAAGCAGGTGCTCGCCGCCGCCAAGGACGGCCTGCGCGCCATCGTGATCCGCCCCACCCTGATCTATGGCCGCGGCATCGGCGTTCCCGGCATCAGCGTGCAATTGCCGAAGCTGATCGATGTGGCGAACAAGCACGGCGTGCCGCGCCACGTCGGGCGGGGCTTGAACATCTGGGGCCACGTGCACATCGCCGACGTGGTCGATCTCTTCCTGCTCGCACTCGACAAGGCGAAGGGAGGCTCGCTGTTCTACGCCGAGAGCGGAGAGGCGAACTTCAAGTCGGTGACGCAATCGATCGGCCGCATGCTGGGGCTGGGCGACACGACGAAGGACTGGCCGATCGGCGAAGCGGTCGAGGGGCTGGGGCCCGGGGCGTATCTGAGTTTCGGGTCGAACAGCCGCGTACGCGGGAAGCGCGCGCGCGAACTTGGCTGGAAGCCGAAGCAGGGAACGCTGTTCGATGAGATCGAGAAG
The DNA here is from genome assembly GCA_049698215.1 of Xanthobacteraceae bacterium. Lineage (GTDB taxonomy): Bacteria > Pseudomonadota > Alphaproteobacteria > Rhizobiales > Xanthobacteraceae > PALSA-894. The sequence continues at coordinate 23,510 of JBAVXH010000088.1, forward strand.
GGTGTTTACGCGGAGGTGTATGGGAAGAAGTGATTCTCCGGCCTCATCCTGAGGTGCGAGCGAAGCGAGCCTCGAAGGATGGCCACAGGTTCGGTGCGCTCTCAACTCGTTCGGGTCTATTCGCGACCCAACACGCCATGCTTGAATGCCCGATGGGATTCACCAGCGGGCGGGCCGTGTGCGCATCTTCGTTTCGGCGGTAACCAACGAATTCGGCAAAGCTCGCGATTCCGTCGCGTCGGACCTCCGCGCACGCGGCCACGAGGTGAAGGTACAGAGCGATTTCACCCAAGGGGGTGATGCCGAGTTCCTGCTCGAACGCCTGCACGACTACATCCGTGACTGCAACGCCGTCGCCTGCGTGATCGGAAAGCGCAGCGGGAGTTGTCCGCCGCCCGATAAGGCGCAACGCTTCGCAAAAATGCTTCCCGTCGGCATCGCCGAGGCGAGCTACACCGAGTGGGAATTTTTCTTCGCGCGCCACTATCGGCGGCGCCTTTACACCTACATCGCGAATGACGATTACGCGCCGGATGAACCGACACCCACGGGTGCCGATTTTCCGGCGCTCCAGACGGCGTTCGTGCAGCATGTGAAGGCCGAAAGCGTGCACTGGGCGCCGTTCTCGAATGTGGATCGGCTTGGCCGCGCAGTGCTGCGGGAGGATTGGACAGCGCCTTCACCTCCGCCGCCACCACAGCGCCCCAAACCAATCGTCCTTCCCTACCCATCCCTCGGACCACTGTTCAAGGGCCGTGAGAGCTTCTTGCGGCAACTGCACGAAAGTCTGACCGGCGACGGCAAGACCGCAATCACAGGTACGAGACAGGCCCTTTATGGGCTGGGCGGTATAGGCAAGACGCGCGCTGCCGTCGAGTATGCGTGGGCGCACGAGAACGATTACAGCGCTTTGCTGTTCGTCGTGGCGGAAACGCCCGAAGCTTTACGTGCGAACCTCGTGTCGCTCACGAAGACTCTGGTGCCGCAGGTCGACACCGCGGACGACAATGTGCGGCTTCAGGCGGTGCTTGGCTGGCTTGCGACGGACCGGGGCTGGCTTCTGGTCCTCGACAATGTCGACTCTAGGGAGGCGATGGCCGCTGTCGAGGCGCTGCTGAAGGACCTGCGCGGCGGACGGCTCGTGGTGACAAGCCGCCTGTCGGACTTCTCAGGGAATTTCGCGCCGCTGCCGCTCGATGTACTGCCCGTGGACGATGCTGCCGCGTTTCTACTGGAGCGTACCGAAGGTCGCCGGCGCAAGTCGGCCGAAGACGAAGCGAAAGCACGCGAGATTGCGAAAGAACTGGATGGGCTCGCGCTCGCGTTGGAGCAAGCCGCGGCCTACATTGCTAAGAAGCGATTGACGTTCGAGGGGTACTTGCACGAGTGGCGATCGACAGGGAGAGGCGAGATACTTGGCTGGTTCGATCGCCAGAGCGTCACAGCGTACCCGCGCGCCGTCGCGGTCACGTGGCAAACCTCGGTCGCCCAATTGACTGAGCCTAGCCGGCGCATGCTGGAACGTCTCGCGTGGCTTGCACCGGAAAAAGTGCCTGACTTCTTGCTCGACGTGGCGATTCCTGGTGTCAAGGACGAGAATCTCCACGAGGCACTCGACGATCTTGCGGCTTACTCACTCGTTACACGAGACGCGGCGGGCCCATTTTTTCTGGTGCACCGACTCGTGCAGGACGTTACGCGTCGAAATCTCCATGGTGAACGACAACAGCAAACGTTGGAGGAGTCCCTCGAATGGATCAATGTAGCCTTTCCTCGCGATACACACGACGTTAGATCATGGCCGCTTACAGAAGCGTTGCTGGCGCACGCAAGAGCGATTGTCGCTCACGCTGATAGCGCCGCTATCGTTGAGCCGACCGCTGGGCTGATGAACGCCCTCGGGTTACTACTGAAATCGAAAGCGCTCTACGCCGAGGCCGAGCCGTTTTCCCGACGCTCGCTTGCGATCGGTGAAAAAGCATTTGAGGCCGACCATCCTGATGTCCGCGCTGCGCTCAACAACCTCGCAGGTTTGTATCGTGCGCAAGGCCGCTATACGGAGGCAGAACCGCTCCTTCGACGCGCCCTTGAGATCAGCGAAAGGGCTCTTGGCCCAGATCACCTCGATGTCGGCGCCTTAGTAAATAATCTAGCAGAACTCTCTCGCGATCTGGACCGCGACAACGAGGCTGAGCCGCTCTTTCAGCGAGCCCTTGCCATTCGTGAAAGAGCGTTCGGGTCGGACCACCCCGATGTTGGCATAATCCTTAACAATCTCGCGTCACTTTATCAATCGCAAGATCGGCACGCTGAGGCCGAGTCACTCTATCAGCGCTCCCTTGCGATGACCGAGCGGGCACTCGGCCCAGAACATCCGGCTGTCGCCCGTACTCTGAATAACCTCGCTGCACTTTATCGATCGCAGGAAAAATATGCGCAGGCGGAGCCGCTCTATCGACGTTCCCTTGCGATTCGAGAGAAGGCTCTCGGTCCCGATCATGACGAGGTAGCGAACTCGCTAAATAGCCTTGGACTCTTTTATGCATCACAAGGTCGCAATGGTGAAGCGATCGTTTGCTTCCGACGGTGCGTAAGTATCTTGCTGACGATTAGTCACCAGATCGGCCGTAACCACCCCTATCTGGAACTTGCTATGAACAACTATGCCGACTTACTCGGCAAGTCAGGCAGAGGTAAATCTGAAATCGAAGTGGAGGTCGGGAAGCTACTACGCGGAGAGGCGTGAGTTCGCGGCATCTTCGAGGCGGTCGATGTGCGTCCTTCTCAGGATGACCGGCACACTACGTTACGGCTTACGCCCTCCTCACCCACACCCTGTTATCATGGAACGCCGCGCCTCCGTACGGCGCGATCGCGTCAGCGCCGGTCAGCGTGTTGATTCCCTTCCCGTCCTCGTAAGCCTTATTCGGCCAGATCGATTCCGCAATCAGCACGCCGCGCCGCACGCCATCGAAATGCTTCGCGTGCAGGCGCACCTCGCCGCGCGTGTTGCCGAGAATCACCTTGTCGCCGTCGGCGATGCCGAGCGTCACGGCATCCGCCGGGTGGATCATCACGGTCGGGCGCTGCTCCCGCGCCAATGAAGTCGGTGTCTCGTTGAAGGTCGAGTTGAGGAAGTTGCGCGCCGGCGAGGTGCCGAGGCGGAACGGATGCTCCGGCGTTGCTTCCTCGATCACCTCCCAGTGGTCCGGCAGCACCGGCATGTCGTCGACCGGCCCGGCGAGCCAGGGCGAGCGGAATGGTACCGTTTTCCAATCCGGCTTGAAGCGGAATTTGCCGTCCGGCCAGGCGAAGCCCTTCGTGTAGTGCGCGGTGTCGAAGTCGGGCTGCGCGTCGATCCACTTCTTCGCTTCGAGCTCGGCGAGCGTGCCCCACCCGGAATCGCCGAGCAGGCGGTCGATCAGCTGGCGCGGCGTCATCTCGAAGCCGTCGTGCTTCGCGCCGAGGCGTTTCGCGAGACCGACCAGCACATCATGGTTGGAGCGGCACTCGCCCGGCGGATCGATCAGCTTCGGCCCGAGCTGGATGTATTGGTGCCCGCCGCCCTGATAGAGGTCGTCGTGCTCCATGAACATCGTGGCGGGCAGCACGACGTCGGCCATCAGCGCGGTCTCGGTCATGAACTGCTCGTGCACGCAGGTGAACAGGTCCTCGCGCGCGAAGCCGCGCTTCACCTTGTCCTGCTCGGGCGCGACCGACACCGGATTGGTGTTCTGTATCAACAGTGCGGTGACCGGAATGTCTTTCACCAGCGCATCGGGCTCGCCGCAGAGAATGGGGCCGATGCGCGACTGATCGAGCGCGCGGATCGCGGGATCGATCGCGTCGTGCCCCTCGGTGATATTCTTGTTCCAGTGATAGATCGCGCCGTTGTTGTGGAACGCACCGCCGCCTTCCAAGAGCCATGACCCGCGCACCGCCGCGATGCAGCTTGCCGCATGCATGTTGGCCGTGCCGTTGCGCGAACGGCCGAAGCCGTAGCCGAGGCGGAAATAGGCGCGCTTGCGCTCGGCGACGAGCCTGGCGAACGCCTCGATGGTCTCGACCGGGCAGCCGGTGATCCTGGACGCCCATTCGGGGGAACGCGTGCGCACGTGCTCCTCCAGCTCGCGCGGCGCGTCGGTGTATTTTTCGAGATATTCGCGGTCCGCGAAGCTATCGCGGAACAGGCAGTGCATCACCGCGCAGGCGAGCGCGCCATCGGTGCCAGGCCGCACCAGCACGGCGAGGTCGGCCGCCTCCATGGTGCCGTTCTGGTAGATGTCGATCGCCACGATCTTGGCGCCGCGCTCTTTGCGGGCGCGCACCGCGTGGGTCATCACGTTGACCTGCGTGTTGACCGGATTGGTGCCCCAGATCACCACGAGGTCGGAGCGCGCCATCTCGCGCGGATCGGGCCCGGCGAGCTTGCCGGTGCCGGCGATGAAGCCTGTCCAGGCCGGATTGACGCAGATCGTGGAGTGAAAGCCGGAATATTTCTTCACATGGCGCAGGCGATTGATACCGTCGCGCATGATGAGGCCCATGGTGCCGGCGTAGTAGTAGGGCCAGACCGCCTCGCTGCCGTGCTTTGCCTCCGCGGCGAGAAATTTCTCCGCAACGTGGTCGAGCGCGTCATCCCATGAGATGGGCGCAAACTGGCCCGAGCCTTTCGGGCCCTTGCGGATGAGCGGATGCAGCAAGCGGTCCGGATGATGGATGCGCTCCGCATAGCGCGCGACCTTCGCGCAGATCACGCCCGCCGTATAGAGATTGTCCTCGGCGCCGCGCACGCGGCCGATCGAGCGGCCGTCAAGCACTTCCACTTCAAGCGCACAGGTGGACGGGCAGTCGTGCGGGCAGGCTGACGCTGCGATCTTCACCTCGGGCGGGCGGACGAGCTGATTCATGGCTCGTCCAGTCTATCACCCGAGGAGCCCGGGAACAGGCTACTCGGCGGCGCGGCGGGGCTCACCCGGGCCCCCTGGGTCAACGATGAGCGGAGCCTCGAGTGCTTTCTGGTGATGCATTCGCCGGATCACCCAACCCACGGCGACCACGAATAGCGCACCGGCACCCGCTGCCCATAGGTGCAGCTTGTCGGCCGTTGCCTCGCCAAGCCAGCCGATCACGGCGGCGTCCTTGATCATGATCTCGCCCGCGACCCAACCGAGCAGGCCGGCGCCGGCCCACACGAGGATCGGGAATCGGTTCAGGACGGCCACAAGCAGCGCACTGCCTGCAATGATCAGCGGCACGCTTGTCGCAAGGCCGAACACGATCAGCGTCGTCTTGACGGAGAGCGCATGCGCGAGGTCGACGCGCGCTGCGGCGGTTTCGGCAGCCGCCGCGATCGCGATCACGTTGTCGAGGCTCATCACGATGTCGGCGACAGTCACAAGCCACACGGCGCGCAGCAGCGTATCGCCGGCTTTCACGCTCCCCTCGTCCGCCTCCTCGCTCGGCACCAGCAGCTTGACGGCGATCCAGAGCAGCAGCGCGCCGCCGACCAGCTTGAGGAACGGAATAGCCATGATCTGCGCGATGATCACGGTAAATATGATGCGCAACACCACCGCGGCGCCCGCCCCAAGCAGGATGCCCCAGAAGCGTTGCTTCGGCGGAAGCGAGCGGCAGGCGAGCGCGATAACCACCGCGTTATCGCCCGAGAGCAGAATGTTGATCCAGATGATCTGGCCGACGGCGATCCAGAACGCCGCCTGCATCATGTCCGCCCAGAGATAGCCCACGTCTCTTCCCTCAATTCGTTTTCGCGCCCCGCACGTCCGTGCGCGCGGTCTTCGAGCCTACAAGGCTATGCCAAGCCTTGCCAGTTCGGGGGCAGGCCCGACAAGCATAATACGACAGCGGGAACGCGCGACCCTCGGTCGCGGTCGCCGGGACATCAGCCGACGATTTCATTGCCGGAGAAGAATTGCGCGATCTCGCTTGCCGCTGTGTCCGGTGCATCGGAACCGTGCACGGAATTTTCGCCGATCGACCGCGCATGCACCTTGCGGATGGTTCCATCCGCCGCCTTGCCGGGATCGGTCGCGCCCATCACGTCGCGATACTTCGCGATCGCACCTTCGCCTTCCAGTACCTGCACCACGACAGGGCCCGAGGTCATGAACTCGACGAGCTCACCGAAGAACGGCCGCTCGCGGTGCACGCCATAGAAGGTCTCGGCCTGCTCGCGCGTGATCCGGACACGTTTCTGCGCGACGATGCGCAGACCCGCCTTTTCAATCATCGCGTCGATTGCGCCGGTCAGATTACGCTTCGTCGCGTCGGGCTTGATGATCGAGAAAGTGCGCTCGACCGCCATCGGTCATTCCTCATTTTCGGGAGTGATTAAAGTTCGGCGGCTTATAGCGAGGGGATTCGCGAGCGGCAAGGCTGAACGGCCGTTCAGCCCCGCGTGACACATTGTGTCGTGAACCAGCGCGCCCGGACGGCCGACTACACCTGCGGATGACGAAATCCAAGAACCAGAGGAGAACACCATGATCCGCAAGTCCATTCTCGCGCTCACCGCAATCGCCGCGCTCGGCACCGTCGCGCTCGCTCCGACCTCCGCGTCGGCGTGGGGTTTCAAGGGTGGCTGGGGCCATCACGGCTGGGGTCACGGTTACGGCTACGGCATCGGCTTCGTCGGCGCGCCGGCCTATGTGACGCTCGCGTCGGAGTGCTACTACGTGAAGAGGATCACGCGTTCGGGCTTCGTGAAGGTTATCAAGGTCTGCGAGTAATCCGCCCGAACCCGCTCTCGACCTTGTTCAAGCCCCGGCCTCGCGAGAGGCCGGGATGGGCTTGTGCGAGTGTTGATCGCAATCTCTTTCGGAACGAGACCGGCGCCGTTGAAGCCGCCCGCGTGTTGACGCAATATCTTCGTTTGATAGCGTCACGCGAACGGAGTGTGTTTCGTGCTGAATCCCAATTCCCGTCTGCTGTTGCCGGCACTGCTCGCCGTCGCACTTGGCGGATGCTCGACATCGATCACCGACGTCTCATTGGGCGACCTCAATCCGCTCAAGAAGGCCGATCCGATCCGCAGCGAAGACTACAACTACTTCTACCGGCGTGAGGGCGTGAGCGCCGGCCCGGTATCGCAGGCCGATCTCGTTGGCCCTGACGGAAGGTGCGGCTCCAGTCCCGCATATGCCCCCGCCCCTTCGCCCGCCGCGGCAGAACCGGTCGCTCAGAGTCCCGCTTCCGAACCGCTCAACCCGCGCAGCAATCAGGCGCTCTACTTCACGGCCGGGCCGGAAACCGGCCGTCCGGCCGGCGCGCCGAACCAATTGCCGTCGCAGGTGCGCACCGGACCAACCGGTATCGCGCTGCAGATGACCGAATGCCAGGTGATAGCTGTCGCGGGCTCGACGGATCGCATCGAGATCAGCGCCGGCCCGGGCGGGCAGCGGCTCGTGACATTGACCTATGTGAGCGGTGAGCGGCCAGGTATCTATCGCTTCGTCAACGGGCGTCTCAATACGATGGAGCGCGTCGCGGAGCAGCCGCAGCCGAAAAGGACGGCGAAGACGGCCAAGAAACCGGCGCCGGCACGGTGATCGCGCAGGGCCTGGAACGTTCCAGTTACCAAAACGTAATCTATCGCGCGTGTCTCCGGAGGCCGGCAGCCTTCGAGTTGCCGTAAAGCGGATAACTATCACTGCATGATCGAAACACGCTCACGCCTGCTCGCCACCCTGCTCGCGGGCGCGCTTGCTCTTACCTTCACTGCCCCTTCGTTTGCCGAGACGACTCGCCGTCCGGCGGAAGCGGCAAAAGAACAGTCGGCCGAGGCGAACCGGCTTCCCGCCGACGTCACGACCGAGCAGACCGTCGAACTGCCCGACCGCACGCTCCGGTTCAAGGCAACGGCGGGCTCGATTCCGATCAACAATGCGGAAGGCAAGCTGCAAGCCGAGATCGCTTACATTGCCTACGTGCGCCCGGATAGCGACGCGGCAGGGCGCCCTGTCACCTTCGTGTTCAACGGCGGCCCCGGAGCCTCGTCCGCCTACCTCCAGCTTGGCGCGATGGGCCCGTGGCGGCTGCCGCTCGACAACCTCACGCCGTCCTCGACGCCGGCGACTGTTCCCAACCCGGAGACATGGCTCGATTTCACCGACCTCGTGTTCGTCGATCCGGTCGGCACCGGCTACAGCCGCTTCATCAACACCAGCGACGAGGTGCGCAAGCAGTTCTGGTCGGTCGATGGCGACATCGACGTGCTTGCGACATTCATGCGCAAGTGGATCGAAAAGGCGGGGCGGCAGGCGTCGCGGAAATTCATTGCCGGCGAGAGCTACGGCGGCTTCCGCGCGCCAAGGCTGGCGAGCAAACTCAACGAGCAAGGCGTCGCGGTGAGCGGGCTTGTCCTGATGTCGACGCCGCTCGATCTCGGCTGGCGCGGCCATGGACGCCATTCGCCGCTCGCGTGGGTCTCGCGCTTGCCTTCAATGGCGGCCGCGATCCGCGAGGAAAAATCTTCATTCGACCGCGAAGCGCTGCGCGAGGTAGAGCGTTATGCGGGCGGCGAATATCTCCAGGACCTGCTGCGCGGCGAGCGCGACGGCGCAGCCATCGAACGCATCACCGCGCGTGTCGCGCCGTTGATTGGGCTTGATCCGGCGCTCGTGCGCCGCCGCGCGGGACGCATCGATATCCGCACGTTTCAGCGCGAGCGCAGCCACGGGTCGGTCGTAAGCATGTACGATGCGACGGTACGCGGCATCGATCCTGATCCCTCTGCCTCCTACTCAAACTTCGAAGATCCGGTTCTCAACGGCTTACGCGCGCCGCTCTCAAGCGCGATGACCAGCCTTTATGCGCGCGTACTCAACTGGCGCGTGGAGGAGCCGTACCAGTTGCTCAACGGACGGGTGAACTCGCGCTGGGATTGGGGCGCCGGGCGCAGCACCCAGGAGATCGTGAGCGATTTGCGTTCCGTGCTCGCGGCGGATCCGAAGCTGCGCGTGCTGGTCACGCACGGGGCGAGCGATCTGGTCACACCCTATTTTGAAACGCAGATGATCCTGGATCAGATGCCGGCCTTCGCTTCGCCGGACCGGCTCAAGTCCATGGTCTATGGCGGCGGTCACATGTACTATTCGCGCGACGCCTCGCGCCGCGCGCTGCGCGAGGATGCGAAGGAGCTTTATCGCGCCTCGGAGCAAGCGCCCCGCGGCTAGAGTGGGTGGCCATTCCGGGCGGCGCGATGCGCCGAACCCGAAGTCCATAACCACCATCGGCACAAAATAAGTTATGGATTCCGGCTCTCGCCGTCGCTCGGCCGGAATGGCCCCACCTAGGCCATCGCGCTCTCGTATTCGGCGCTGGCGGAAAGCCAATCCTCTTCGGCGCGCGCGAGCGCATTGGCCGCCTTGGCGCGCGATTTCGACAGCTCAGTTGCTTTTGCGGGATCGCGCGCGAACAGATCAGTGGCGAGCTCGGCATCGATTGTCGCGATCTCGGCGCTCAGCCGCGCGACAGCCTGCTCGGCCGCATCGATGCGGCGCTTCAAGGGCTTCAGCTCTTCGCGCTTCTCGGCCGCCGCACGGCGCTGGTCCGTGCGTGAGACGCGCTGTTCGCGTGCTCCCTCCTCGCGCACCTGCCGCCCCAGCACGAGGCGCCGATAATCATCCAGATCGCCCTCGTAAGGGACCACGGTGCCATCACCGACAAGCCAGAGCCGGTCGGCACACGCTTCGATCAGATGCGGGTCGTGCGACACCAGGATCGCGGCACCCGGATAGTCGTTGATCGCCTCGACCAGCGCCGCGCGGCTGTCGATGTCGAGATGGTTGGTCGGCTCATCGAGGATGACGAGATGCGGACCCGCGAAGGTCGCAAGGCCGAGGAGCAGGCGCGCCTTTTCGCCGCCGGATAGCGTCTCGACCGGTGTATCGGCCTTCGCGCCGGGAAACCCGATGCCGCCCGCGCGGGCGCGAACCTTGGCTTCCGGCACATCGGGCATCAGACGGCGCACGTGATCGTACACGCTTTGCGTCGGAACGAGTTCGTCAAGCTGGTGTTGCGCGAAATAGGCGACCTGCAGCCGCTCCGGCCGCGTAAACGTGCCGTCGAACGGCGCAAGCCGGCCGGCCAGCAGCTTCGCAATGGTCGATTTGCCGTTGCCGTTGGGGCCGAGCAAGGCGATGCGATCGTCGGTATCGATGCGCAGCGTCAGCCGCCGCAGCACCGGTTTGCCCGGCTCGTAGCCGACCGACACGCGATCGAGCGCGATAATCGGCGGAGACAGAGGTTTCGCAGGCGACGGGATCGTAATCGGCCGCACCTCGTCCTCGGCGATCGGCGCGACGGGCATCAGGCGGGCAAGCTTCTTCACACGCGATTGTGCCTGACGCGCCTTGCTGGCTTTCGCCTTGAAGCGGTCGACGAAGGCCTGCAGGTGCTTGCGCTCGGCCTCCTGCTTCTTGGCGATCGCAGTGTTGAGCGCCTGGCGCTCAGCACGCTGGCGCGCGAAGGAGGTGTAGCCGCCGCGATAAAGGGCGAGCTTGCCGGCATCGATGTGCAGGATCCAGTCGACCGCGTCATCCAGCAGGTCGCGATCGTGGCTGATGACGATCACCGTGCGCGGATAGCGCGCGAGGTGATCGGTCAGCCATAGCGTACCTTCGAGGTCGAGATAGTTGGTCGGCTCATCGAGCAGCAGCAGGTCGGGCTCGGAGAACAGCACTGCCGCGAGCGCAACCCGCATGCGCCAACCGCCGGAGAAATCGATGCATGGGCGCTGCTGTGCGGCCTCGTCGAAGCCGAGGCCGGCGAGGATCGAGGCCGCCCGCGCAGGCGCCGCATGCCCGCCGATGTCGGCAAGCCGTGTCTGGATCTCCGCGATGCGATGCGGGTCGCGCGCCGTTTCGGCGTCCGCAAGCAGCTCCGTGCGCTCGGTATCGGCTGCGAGCACGACGTCGATCAGCCTCTCTGGCCCGCTCGGCGCTTCCTGGGCCAGGCGGCCGATGCGCGCTCGGGCCGGCATGATGATGCTGCCGTGCTCGATGCCGATCTCGCCCGCAATCGCGCGGAACAGGGTCGTCTTGCCAATGCCGTTGCGGCCGACCAGCCCGACGCGCGCGCCCTCAGGGATGCGCGCCGATGCGCCGTCCAGCAGGAGACGGCCGGCGATGCGGAGCGAGATATCGTCGAGCACGAGCACGGCGCGTTTCTAAGGGCCGTGTGCAGAATGGCAAGCGCACTTGCACGCTTGCGCCGTGCTGGCGATCCTGTGGGTCACAATGAGGAGTGGACCATGTGCGTTCCGGGGTGCCGGGAAGCGGTCGGCCGCGTGCTGTCGCGCCGCCGATTTTTTGGCGGTGCGGCGGCGTCCGCTTTTGCGGCGACCCCGGCGCTCGCACAGCGCAGCTTCACCAGGGTGGTCGACTTGACACACACGCTGTCGCCCGCCTTCCCAACCTTCTTTGGCGTGCCGGGTATCGAGATCGAGCGGCGCTACACACTGAAGAAGGACGGCGCGAACGTGAACTGGTGGCGTGTGCTGGAGCACGCCGGCACGCATATCGACGCGCCCATCCACTACGCCGAAAACGGCGCCGCCATCGAGGCGATCCCAACCGAACAGTTGGTCGCACCGCTCGTTGTGGTGGACGTCTCGGCCAAGGCTGCGCGCAATGCCGACTATGCGCTCAACCGAACCGATCTGATCGAGTGGGAGGGCCGCCACGGCCGGCTGCCGGACGGCTGCTGCGTCGCGATGCATTCCGGCTGGGCGCGTTACGCAAGCGATGCCGCGAAATACACGGGCAAGGACACGGCCGGGGTCTTCCACTTTCCGGGCGTGCACCCGGAAGCCGCCGAATGGCTGCTCAAGGAGCGACGGGTAGTGGGACTCGCGGTCGATACCCTGTCGCTCGATCCTGGCTCCTCGAAAGACTTCAGGACTCACGCCACCTGGCTGCCTGCCGGCCGTTGGGGCATCGAAAACATCGCCAACCTGGAGCAGGTGCCCCCGACAGGTGCGACGCTGATTGCGGGCGTACCGAAAGTGCAAGGCGCGACCGGCGCGCCAGCGCGGATTCTGGGGTTGATTTAGATCAGTTTTGACGCTCACGCCTTGCGTTGCCAGCGGCCGCTTTCGTCCGCCTGCCAGTAGGTTGCCTCGAACCCGCTGGCCTTCGCTTCGTTCCATCGTGCGCGCGCGGCAGCGACCGCCTCGTCGTCTTCGCCGTCAAACAACAGGACGACGCGCTGGTAGGTCACGGCATTCTCCGGCATCGGCGCGCCGTCGATCAGAAAACGTACGTTCGCTCCGTTCGGATTGTCGTCATTGACGGTCAGCAGCACCGGCTGCATCGCGGCCTCGCTCTCGCGATAGGTACCGTGCGCGAGGAAATTATCGTCCCGATAGGTCCACAGATGCGCGTCGAGCGCCTCGATGCGTTCGTCGGATGAGGCCTGCACCACCACTCGCCAGCCGCGTTCGAGCGACTTTTCCAGCAGCTGCGGCAGCACCTTTTCGAGCGGTTGGCGCTGCAGGTGGTAGAACAGAATCTCGGTCATGCGGCTTTCTATTCGTAATGCTCCGCCACGAGCTGATCGAGGAGCCGCACGCCCCAGCCGGAGCCCCAGCTCTTGTTGATGTCGGAGGCCGGTGAGGCAAAGCCGGTCCCGGCGATGTCGAGATGCGCCCATGGGGTCTTGCCGACAAAGCGCTGGATGAACTGAGCCGCCGTGATCGCGCCACCGAAGCGGCCCCCGGTGTTCTTCATGTCGGCGAACTTCGAATCGATCAGCTTGTCGTATTCGGGCGCGAGCGGCATGCGCCAGACCCGCTCGCCGGTGTCGAGGCCGGCCTGCGTCAGCCGCTCGGAGAGCTTGTCGTCGTTGGAGAACATGCCGGCATGCTCCTGGCCGAGCGCCACCATGATCGCACCCGTGAGCGTCGCCAGATCCACCATGAACTTCGGCTTGTACTTCGTGTTGATGTAGTGGATCACGTCGGCGAGCACGAGCCTGCCCTCGGCGTCCGTGTTGATGATCTCGATGGTCTGCCCCGACATCGAAGTGACGATGTCGCCCGGCCGTTGCGCGTTGCCATCCGGCATGTTCTCGACCAGCCCGATCGCGCCGATGGCGTTCACCTTCGCCTTGCGGCCGGCGAGCGCGTGCATGAGGCCGACGACGCAGGCGGCTCCCGCCATGTCGCCCTTCATGTCTTCCATGCTGGCGGCCGGCTTGATCGAGATGCCGCCCGTATCGAAGCACACGCCCTTCCCGATGAAGGCGAGCGGCGCTGTTCCCTTGGCGCCGCCATTCCAGCGCATCACCACAAGACGGCTGTCTTGCGTAGAGCCCTGCCCTACGCCCAGCAGCGCGCCCATGCCCAGCTTGCGCATCGCCTTGACGTCGAGAACCTCGATGCCGACGCCGAGCTTGCGCAACGCCGCCGCGCGGCGCGCGAACTCCGCCGGATACAGGATGTTCGGCGGCTCGTTCACGAGATCCCGCGCCAGAGTGACGCCATCCGCGATGGGCTGGCGGTCGCTCCAGGCCTTGCGCGCACCCGCCGGGTCGGCAACGCCGAGCGTGATCTCGGCCTTGGCGGGCTGCTCCTCGCCCTCTTTGCGCTTGGTCTTGTAGCGGTCGAACGTGTAGGCGCGCAGTCTGGCGCCGAGCGCGAAGTCCGCCGCGGCATCAGGCTTGAACGGCCCATCCGCGAGCTCGAGCAGGACCGTTGCCTCCGAAGCCGCGGATGGAACGCGCCCCATCGCCGCGCCCCCAAGTTTGACCAGATCCTGCGACTTGCGGTCGGCCGCCTTGCCGGTCCCCATGACGATCAGGCGGGCGGCCTTCAGCCCGGCGGGAGCCACGATGTCGAGCGCGGTGCCGCTCTTGCCGGCAAAGCCCTCAGCCTTGGCGGCTCGCACTACCATGTCGGCGGCGGAACCCAACGCCAAACGCGTCCTCGGGCCAAACCGCAGATTGTCGTCGGCGAACACGATCAACACGCCGCCGCTCGGCGCCGCGATAGGACCGAAACCGAGCTTTCGGGAATCCGCCATGGGGGAACTGGTCCTTTCTTGTCACACCGGCCCGGAAAATCGCATTTCCGCCCGAAACGGAGCAAATTCGGCTCTCCAATAGCCGATTGCCGGGTAGCTTGCGAGGTCGCTGCCCCGGTCTTGCCATCGATTCCCACTAGGGTCTTTCGCATTGCGTCGGGGGACGCTGCGTTGCAGGATCGGGGTGACTGCCGACCAATGAGTGCGTTCGACCGATACATTTTCCGGACGACTTTCGGCGCGTTCCTGCTGGTCCTGATCAGCCTCACGGCGGTCATCTGGCTGACGCACGCCTTGCGCGAAATCGACCTCATGACCAGCCAGCGTCAGACGATCCTGACGTTCATCGGCATCACCGGATTGTTGATTCCCATGCTGGTGCTGGTGATCGCCCCTTTGGCGCTCGTGGTTGCGGTCGGCCACACCCTCAACCGGCTCAACACCGATTCCGAAATTGTCGTGATGAACGCGTCCGGCATGTCGCCATGGCGGATCTTCCGCCCATTCTTGACCACCACGATCGTGGTCTCGGTGCTGGTTCTCGGCGTGAGCGCCTATCTCGCGCCGGCTGGGCTGCGCGCGCTGCGCGATTGGGCGACCAAGGTGAAGGCGGACTTCGTCGTCAATATCGTGCAGCCGGGCCGCTTTCTCTCGATCGAACGCGGGCTGACGTTTCATATCCGCGAGCGGCGTGCCGATGGGCAACTGGTGGGTATCTTCATCGATGACCGCCGCGATCCGAACGAGCGCGTCACGTCGCTTGCTGAATACGGGGAGATCATCGAGACGGGACGCGGGACATTCCTGATCCTGATCGACGGCAGCGTCCAACGATTGGAAACCGGCAAGATCGATCCGACAATCGTGAAGTTCGAACGCTATGCGTTCGATCTCTCTCGCTTTAACGCCGGGCCTCGTCTCGGCGCCTTGGGCGTGCGCGAGCGCAATCTGTGGGACGTTGCATTCCCCGACGCAGACGACCCGACCTACAAGCAAGTGCCGACGCATTTCCGCGCCGAGCTGCATGACCGGCTCGCCGCGCCGCTCTATCCCATCGCATTCACGGTGCTGTGCTTTGCGATCCTGGGCGCACCCCGTACGAGCCGGCAGAGCCGCGAGATTTCGATCATCATGACCGTGGTCCTGATCGGAGCGCTTCGCCTCCTCGGCTTTGCCTGCAACGTGGTCGCGGCGCAGTCCGTTGCTGCGGTCTATGTGTTGTGGGGATCGCTCGCCCTGACGTTCGGCGGCGGGCTTTACGCGATTGCGCGTGGCGCGGTGATCGAGCCGCCGGCGTTCCTAACGCAACTTGCCAACGTGTTCGAGCGCATGACGCGCCGCCTGCAACCAGCATAGGCAGGGCGGCATGGTCTCACGCACCCTCGTCCGCTATTTCGGCACGCGCTTTCTCGGCGCGGTGATGTCGGTCTTTCTCGGCATCTTCGTGCTGATCGTGCTCGTCGATTACATCGAGCTGATGCGCCGCGCGGCGGATGTGCCGAACCTCTCCGCCTGGATGGTTGCCAAGACGTCGTTCTTCCGTGTCCCGCAGCTCACCGAGCGGTTGCTTCCCTTCTCTGTGCTCGTCGGCGCGATGACCTGCTACCTCGCGCTGTCGCGACGCAACGAGCTCGTGGTTGCGCGCTCGGCGGGCATGTCGGCATGGCAGTTCGTTGCGCCCGCGCTGATCGTCGCCTTCGTGATGGGGATCGCCGCCACGGCGATCTACAATCCGTTGTCGGCCGCGATGCGAGAGTGGTCGAAGAAGCTCGAAGCCGAGATGTTCGGCGATACGAAGAACGTGATGCAGCAGCAGAATGCCTCTGGCTTCTGGGTTCGCCAGCGCAGCGCGGACGGCCAAGCGATCATTTTCGCCGCTTCCAGCCAGGAACAGGGGGTGCGGCTCGACGGCGTCACGGTCTTCACCTTCGACCCGGCCGGAAAGGCGCTGGAGCGGATCGAGGCAAAGCGCGCGACGCTCGAACCCGGTCAGTGGCGGCTCGAGCAGGCGCGCATCTATGTGAGCGGTGAGCCGCCGCGGGACCGCGAGACGCTGGCCCTCAAGACCAGCCTGACTTCCGCCCAGGTACGGGAAAGCTTTTCCACGCCAGAAACGGTGCCATTCTGGGAGCTTCCAGCGTATATCGAAATAGCAGAACGGTCAGGGCTCGTCGCCGCAGGCTATAAATTACAATATCACACGCTTATTGCTCGGCCGTTTCTATTGTGTGCCATGGTATTACTTGCGTGTAGCGTAAGTTTAAGGTTCTTCCGCTTTGGCGGCGTCCCGCGAATGGTTTTGAGTGGCGTGTCGGCGGGCTTTCTGCTTTATGTATTGTCGAAAATAACTGAGGATTTGGCCAAGGCTGATCTGCTGCACGCTGCCGCCGCGGCGTGGTTGCCTGTGCTTGCGGGGGGGCTCACGGGTTTCGTCGTGCTTTTGTACCAGGAGGACGGGTAATGGCCGGAGCGATTGACGCTCGGCCAGGGGACGTTTGTCGACGCGGCTGGTGGGTGGCGCTGATCTGCGCCGCGGCCATGACGGGTGTGTTTGGCCAGCGTCCGGCAACCGCCCAGTTCTCAGACGTGAACCCGCCTTGGGTCGGCATCCCACCGGTCCCCAACGTTCCGACCGCCTCCTCGCGTTTCGACCGCGGCCAGTCCGACCCGAACGCGCAGATGATGGTGCGGGCCGACGAACTGCAATACGACAACGCCAACAACCGCATCCTCGCGATCGGCAGCGTACAGATCTATTACCAGGGCTCGACGCTCGAGGCCGACCGCGTGGTCTACGAGCAGACCACCAAGCGCATGCGCGCTGAGGGCAATGCGCGCCTGACCGAAGCCGACGGCAAAGTCATCATCGGCGAGATCATCGACCTGACGGATCAGTTCCGCGACGGCTTTGTTGACTCACTGCAGATCGAGACCGTGGACAAGACGCGCTTTGCGGCGCCGCGCGCAGAGCGGCAGGGCGGGCGCTACACCGTCTTCCAAAGCGGCGTCTACACTGCCTGCGAGCCCTGCAAGGACGATCCGAGAAAGCCGCCGCGCTGGCAGGTGCGCGCAACGCGCATCATTCATGACGACACCGAGAAGATGATCTACTTCGAGGGCGCGCGGCTTGAAGCTTTCGGATTTCCGCTATTCTACTGGCCGTATCTTTCGACGCCAGATCCTACGGTGAAGCGCAAGTCAGGGCTTCTCGTCCCGAAGTTCGGTTACACATCCGTCCTGGGCGTCAACTACTCTCAGGCCTATTTCTGGGCGCTTGCGCCGAACTACGACGTGACGGTGACGCCGACGCTCTCCTCCAAGCAGGGCCTGCTGATGCAGGCCGAATGGCGCCATCGGCTGTTGAACGGCTCCTATTCGATCAAGACGGCCGGCATCTTCCAGGCCGATCCGGGCGCTTTCGAGCGCCGCTTCACCCCCGTCTATCCGGGCGACAAGGATCCCGGCGACCGCCTCTTCCGCGGCAGCATCGACACGACCGGCCAGTTCGCGCTGAACAACAACTGGGTCTGGGGCTGGGACGGCTCGCTCGTCACCGACCGCATGGTGATCCAGGACTATGCGCTGCGCACCTATTTCGCCGTGATGGATCCGTTCAAGTCGGGCGGCCTTGAGACCGTTTCGCAGCTCTATCTCACAGGACGTGGCGAGCGCAGCTACTTCGATGCACGCGCGATGTACTTCTACGGGCTCGCCGCGAGCGACGTGCAGAGCCAGATTCCCATCATCCATCCGGTGGTCGACTATCGGAACAGCCTCGCCAATCCGCTCTTCGGCGGTCAACTAACGTATCGCGGGAACCTTATCAGCCTCTCGCGCGAGGACGCCGAGTTCGATCCGATCAGCCAGAAGGCCTTCAACACAGGCCAGTGCAGCAGCCTGAGCCCCGACCCGGCGCTGAAGGCGCGGACGGACTGTATCCTGCGCGGTTTCCCTGGAACCTATTCTCGCGGATCGGCTGAGGCGACGTGGCGCCGCACGCTCATCGACCCGTGGGGCGAGAAATGGACACCGTTCGTCTCGCTGCGCGGCGACATAGCGGCACTCTCCGTGCAGAACGAAACCGGCGTCTCCAACTACCTGCCGACCGGCGACAGCACCGTCGGTCGCTTCATGCCGGCGGTGGGCGTTGAATACCGCTATCCGTTCATCAGCGTGCACTCCTGGGGCACCCAGACCATCGAACCGATTGCCCAGCTCATCGTGCGGCCCAATGAGACGCAGATCGGCAAGTTGCCGAATGAAGATGCACAGAGCCTGATCTTCGACGACAGCAATCTGTTCAGCCTGAACAAGTTCTCGGGCTGGGATCGAATCGAGGGCGGAACGCGGCTCAACGCCGGAATTCAATACACGGCGCAGTTCAACAATGCAGGTTCCGTGAATGCGATGTTCGGGCAATCCTACCAGTTGTTCGGACAGAACTCGTTCGCGATCCCCGACACGGTCAACACCGGCCTGTCCAGCGGGCTCGCGAAGCCCCGCTCGGACTATGTGGCGCGGCTCGCCTATCAGCCGGACAGCATCTACGGCGTCATCGCCCGCTTCCTGCTGGATGAAGAGACGTTCACGATCCGCAGGGTTGAGCTCGAAGGGCGCGCCAATTTCGATCGCTGGCAGCTCCAAGCGATGTACGGAAACTATGACGCCCAGCCCGAGATCGGCTTCCTGACGCGTCGGCAGGGCGTGACCGGCCAAGTGACGTTCAAGTTCACACAGAACTGGAGCGTTCTCGCGGCGGCGCGCTATGATCTTGAGGCGAGCCAGCTCAACCAGACGCGCGTCGGACTTGGCTACATCGATGACTGCTTCGCAATTTCGCTCAACTACATCAGCGACTTTAACTACAGCGGCACGACCACGACGGACAACAAGGTGATGCTGATTGTCAATCTGCGCACCATTGGCGGAACAAGCTTCAGCCAGAGCGCTAATATCGGCGGCACCTCGGGCAGCGGGTTGTTCTAGAAGTCAGAGCGGGGCGGCAGGAAGAGCGGAAGATGCCTTTGATCGAGACCGGAATTTGCCTGCGAGTCCTGTCGCTCGCCGTATTGGTGGTTGCCGCAACGCTAGTAAGCACCCTGCCCGCGCGCGCCCAAGTCGTCGCGATCGTCGGTGGCGAACCGATCACCGAGGTCGATAT
Source organism: Xanthobacteraceae bacterium (assembly GCA_049698215.1). Taxonomy (GTDB): domain Bacteria; phylum Pseudomonadota; class Alphaproteobacteria; order Rhizobiales; family Xanthobacteraceae; genus PALSA-894. Next base: position 42,716 of record JBAVXH010000088.1, read on the forward strand.
CAAGCAGCGCACGCGTTTGGTCGAGCTTTCCACCCAGAAGAAGCCGTCGCGCCAGGAAGCGCTCGATGATTTGATCGACGACAAGCTGAAAGTGCAGCTCTCCAAGCGCTACATCGCCGAGGTGCCCAAGCGCGACATCGAAACCGCCTTCGCAAATATGGCCCGGCGCGCCGGCATGACGCCTGCGCAATTCGCCAAGTCGACTTCTTCCCAAGGAGTGTCGGCCGAGGCGCTGAAAGCGCGCATCCATGCGGATTTTGTCTGGTCGCAGATCATACGCGGAAAATTCCAGGGCAGCCTACAGGTCGGCGACAAGGAAGTCGAAGTAAAAATGCAGGGCGCGAACAATCAGGAGCCGACCAACTACGAATACAAGCTGCGGCCCGTGCTGTTCCTGGTCCCGCGTGGCGCCGCGCCGGCTGCCCTCGAGGCGCGCAAGAAGGATGCAGAGGCATTGCGCGCTCGCTTCCAGAGCTGCGAGGACGGCCTACGCACCGCCATGGCGCTCCCTGACGTTGCCGTCCGCGAGACGATCACGCGGCAGGCCGCCGATCTCGGCGAGGCGCAGCGCAAGGTGCTGAACGACACGCCTGTCGGCCGCCTGACTCCGCCCGACTTCACGCCGCAGGGCGTGGAGGTCTTCGCGGTCTGCAGCAAGACCGACGCAAAGGGCGACAACCCGGCCAAGCGCAAGGTGCGCGATGAAATGTACAACGAGCGCTACCAGGCGGCGTCGAAGAAGTTCCTGAAAGAGCTGCGCAGCCAAGCGCTGATCGAGTACAAATAGGGCATGACGCGACCGCTGGCGCTGACGCTCGGCGAGCCGGCTGGTATCGGTCTGGATATCACTCTGGCGGCATGGCAGCGGCGCGCCGAGCTTGAGCTGCCGCCGTTCTATCTCCTGGCCGACCCGGATTTTGTCGCCGAGCGCGCGCGCCTACTCGGATTGAAGGTCCCGCTGCGGGTGCTCGCGCCGGAGGATACGCCGCACACCTTTGCGAGCGCACTGCCGGTCGTTGCTCTGGCCGAGAAAGTGACTGCCGCGCCGGGCGCGCCAGACGCCACAAGCGCACCAGCAGCCGTCACCTCGATCCGCCGCGCGGTCGATGACGTATTCGCCGGGCGCGCCCACGCCGTGGTCACCAACCCGGTCGCCAAGGCCGTCCTATACCGCACCGGCTTCGCAGAGCCCGGCCACACCGAGTTCCTCGCGAAGCTGGCGCAGGAGCACACCGGGCGCGCATGGCATCCCGTGATGATGCTGTGGTCGGACGAACTTGCGGTGGTACCTGTCACGATACACTTACCGGTGCGCGAGGTGGCCGGCCAACTGACCGCCGATTTGATCGTCATGACCGGCCACATCGTGGCGCGCGACCTCAAAGAGCGCTTCGGCATTGCCCGGCCGCGCCTCGCTCTTGCGGGGCTGAACCCGCACGCCGGCGAGGAAGGCGCACTCGGCGAGGAGGATCGCGAGATCGTTGCGCCGGCCGTCGAGCAACTGCGCGCCGAGGGCATCGACGCGCGCGGCCCACTGCCGGCCGACACCATGTTCCACGCCGCCGCGCGGCGCACCTATGACGCGGCACTCGCGATGTATCACGACCAGGCACTGATCCCGATCAAGACGCTGGCGTTCGACACGGCCGTCAACGTGACGCTCGGCCTGCCCTTCGTGCGGACCTCGCCGGACCACGGGACGGCCTTCGACATCGCCGGCACGGGACGCGCCAATCCGGCAAGCCTGGTGGCCGCGCTCAAGCTCGCGGCGCGGCTGGTCGGCGCGAATGCGCCAGTTCCGGCCAAATGACCGGCCATCTGCCGCCGCTGCGCGAGGTCATCCGCCGCCACGGCCTTTCCGCCCGCAAGTCGCTCGGACAGAACTTCCTGCTCGACCTCAACCTCACCGGCCGGATCGCGCGCGCAGCCGGGC